>PKZM01000225.1 GCA_003133065.1 Acetobacteraceae bacterium | reverse complement strand
TGGAAGAAGCCGGCATATTCCCAGAACATCAGCCGCTTGAAGAAGCTGCCGTCATTGTCGTGGTAGTCCTGCGGGGACTGCACGAAGCCCACGCGCGGGTTGGCGAATTGCGGCACCATGCAGCGCAGCCAGTCCTCATCCACGAGGTAGTCGCTGTCGATCACGCCGATCACCTCGGCATCGGGCGCGGTCTGGCCGAGGGCGAAGTTCAGCGCGCCGGCCTTGAAACCCTTCCAGCGGCCGAGATGGAAGAATCGGAAGCGGGCGCCCAGACGCGCGCAATGTTCGGCGACCGGCTCCCACAGAGCGGGGTCCATGGTGTTGTTGTCGATCACCAGAACCTCGAAATCCGGATAGTCCAGCCGGGCGAGGGCATCCAGCGTGGCGCGGACCATGTGCGGCGGTTCGTTGCAAATGGGCAGGTGGATACTGACCTTGGGCAGAAGTGTTTCGGCTGCTGCGGGGATGATCACCGGGTGGCGGCGGCGGAGCCGGCCGAAGACGGTTTCGGCGAGCTCGAAACTATCGGCCATCAACAGGAACAGCAGCAGGGCCTGGCCGGCGGCGAGCGTGCCCCAGATCATTTCGGCGAAATGCGAGAGGTATTTGCCGGCCATGGCGAGCAGCACCAGCGCGAAGACTGACCCGAAAGCCTGGGCCATGCCGGCCACCAGAAGCTTCCCGGGAAAGCTGATATCCGGGCGGCGGGAGAGCAGAAGGGCCGCGGCCAGTGCAGCGGCGGCGATGCTGATGCCGGCCCAGTCGATCCAGTCGGGGGTTTCCTGAACCGGGCCGGTCATGGACCATTTCGCGTGGCGATCCAGATCGAACATACCCCAGTATCCGGCGGCGCGGCCCTCGAAACTGGTCTTCCAGGGCTGGTCGAAGGCTTCCATGACGAAGTAGTCGAGATGGCGGGCCTGGGCGATGGCGAAGAAGCGGCGCAGGAACAGCGCCTGGTTCACCCGGCTGGCCTGTGCGCCGCCGATGGCGACACCGTTGCTGGGCCAGCCGACCTCGCCGATGACCACTTTCTTGCCCGGGAAGGCGCGCTGCACCTGGTCCAGTTTGTCGATGCTGTAGGCCAGGGCGTCGTCGATCTTCAGCCCCTCCCAGTAGGGGAGGAGATGGATGGTGATGTAGTCCACATGATTGGCAAGCTCGGGGTATTTCAGCCACACCCACCATTGCTCGGCGGTGGAGACGGGCACGTGCACGCCGGCGCGCACCTGGTCGATATAGGCGGTCAGTTCGGGGACGGTCAGGTCGCCGCGAAAGGTGACCTCGTTACCGACAAGCACGCGGTCGACATTCGGGCTGGCGTTCGCCACCTCGATCAGGTGCTTCACCTCCGCCTCGTCGGCGTCCCGCTTCGGGCTGATGAGGGCGCCCAGGGTGACCTGGAGCGGGAAGTCGGCCGCCATGGCCGGGATGGCATCCTGCCCGTTGGCGACTGTGTAGGTGCGGATGCGTCCAGTGATTTCGCTGGCCTTTTCGAGGTCGCTGCGGATTTCATCCGGCGTTGCAAAGCGGCCTTCCTCGGGGGTTTCGCCGCGGTGATAGGGGGAGAAGGCCAGACCTGCGACGTCGCCGGTGTAATCGGGAACCTCCTGGGGCTGGTTGGCGGCGGCCCAGATGCCGAAGCTGACCGCGGCGGCCATGGCCAGCGCCAGTAGCGTGGCTGGGTGGAACAGGCGGCGATGGGGGCGAGCGAGGGGCAGGCTTTTGTTGGCAGCGTCATGCGTCGTCATGATGGCGTTCCCCGAAGTGCCGGCAGTCAACCAGCGCTGGAGGGAATAAGACGTTGCACTGCGGCAGCGGGCGGGCCTGAATATGGCGAAATCGGGGCAGGCGATTTCTTTTGCGTGACCGCCGGTTCCGGCGGAAAATCAGCGGGTTATTTTCGGTTCCTTTACCAGTTCTCTCCATGATTTGTTCGACCCGCCGGGGCGCCAAAATGGCGTCTGGAAGGAGGACCATCGTAACATGTCAACCATAACGTCAACCACAACCCCAACCCTATCGCCGAACGTTCTCGGCACTGTTGTGCCGAATGTGGCATCGAGTGAGTCAAGCACATTGGGCAACGTGTCCACCTCCACGGACGCGGCTGCGTCACCGGAGGCGGATCTGCCCAATCCGCGGCTGACCGTGGCACCCGGCACGAACCGGGTTGTTCTGCAGTTCTTCGATTCCAGCGGAACCCTGACGAATTCCATCCCCTCCCAGCAGCAACTGGATGCGTATCGCCTCGCGGCCGCTGCGGGTGAGCCCGTGGGTGGCGGGAGTTCGGACGCATAATGCCAAGGGGGAAGAGTGTTTTTTTGAAAAAAAGTACCAAAAAACTTTTATCCGTTTGCGCGCGCTGCCGGCGAGGCGCGCCAGCAGTCAAAGGTCTTCTGCTTCTTTTCTTCAGAAAAGAAGACTTTCACCTTTGAATACTGAAGCGTGAAGCTCAGATGGGCAAATTCGGGGTGCCACGCGGTGCGCCCGCGGAAGCCGGCGCGGTTTGCTGGGCCAGCAGGCCTTCCAGCACGTCGCGGTTCACGTCGATCAGCGGTTGAACGGAGAGATCACGCAACATGGCGAGCGTGCTGTAGCGCATCGACCAAAAGCCGAGGCGCATCAGATTGGCCTTGAGCCCCTCGGGCAAGGCGTTGTCGGCAACGGAGAGATCCTTCACCAGCACCGACCACAGCGTGTGGTTGCGGCCCAGGGCGGCCACGCGCGTGGGGCCTGGCGAGCAGGCCGCCAGGTCGCGGATGACCATGTTGAAGGCGGCACATTCGGTGGGCCTGCCGGCCAGGCTTGCGGCGCTGGTTCTTTGGTATTGCGCTGCGGCCTGTCGCATTTCTGCTTCCTGGGAGGGGCGGGAGAAAAGACAGCCGGCGGTTGTTACGCGCCGCCGGCTGCGTGGTGGGCGTTAGGGGATTAGAGGCCCTGGAACAGGGTGAGCAGGGATTGCGGCTGCTTGTTGGCAATCGAGAGCGATTGCGTCGCAAGCTGCTGCTTGGTTTGCAGGGAGGTGAGCTTGGCCGATTCGGCGGCCAGATCCGCATCGGTCAGCGCGCCGACGCCCGCGGTGAGAGCCGAGCTGAGCGAACTGGTGAAACTCTGCAGACCGGTGATCTGGTCGGTGGCGGCGCCGAGCGTGGCCGAGATGGAGTTGGCCGCGGTGATGGCACTTTGCACCGTGCTGACCAGGTTTGTGGTAGCCGCCTCGGCGGAGCCGACGATGGAGACGCCGTTATAGTTCTGTGCGGTGGTGCTGGTGGCTGTCTCGGTGATGTTGCTGCCCCCGAGCGTGCCGGCATCGACACTGCCGAAGGAGGCGCTGGCGATCGCAGCGCCGCTGGTGGGGTCGGCGCCGGAGATGTTGAGCGAGCCATCGGTGTTCTGCGAGACGGCGAAGCCGGCGCCGCGGATGGCACTGACGAGCGCGCCAATGATCTGGTTGGTGGATTGCGATGAGGTATCGATGGCGACGTCGATCACCTGCGAATTGGCGGTGGCCGAATTGGTCTGCGCCGATTGCAGGGTGGTGACGGTGGAGTTGTTGGCATCGGTGAATTCGAAATTATACGTCTCGCTCGGGCTGGAGGCGGTGCCGGCGCCGGTGGTGAGCTGGAACACCGCGTTGCCGCTGGCGAGCGGGTTGGTGAGGCTGGAAGCCGAGCTGAAGCTGCCCAGCGCCAGGCTGTCGTTGAACGAGACCTGGATGCCCGGCTGGGTGACATTCAAGCCGGAAATCCCCAGAGCCTGGGTCAGGCTGGTCGCAGCGCCGCTGCCCGTGTAGACGGCGCTGCCCTGGTTGGCGATGGTATAGACGGAGCCATCCAGACCCTGCACCACGTTCAGCGAGCCGGAATTGCCGCTGGCGACGGCGGGATCGAGCAGATTGACGCCGTTGAAGGTGGCCTTCGAGGCAAACTCGTCGATCGAAGTAAGGTCCGCCGAAACAGCAGCTTGCAGCGTGGTCAGGTTGATGCCGGTTGTCCCCGACGACGTGACGGTCTGCTGCAGATTGGCGAGCACGCTGCTGATGCTGCCGATGCCGCTGCTGGCGGTGGCGACGATCTGCGCGCCGAAATTGAGCGAATCCGACACCGCCGACAGACCGGCGATGTTGGCATTGATGGTGTTGGAAATCGAATAGATCGCGGGGTTTGCCGCCGCGTTACCGACGCTCTGGCCCGTGGAGACCTCGTTCTGCGCCTCGGTGAGCGCCTGCTGCGTTTGATCCAGCGACTGCAACGCCGCCAGCGCGCCAAGATTGGTGTTTATGGAGAAGAGTGACATTTGGGTTTTTTCCCGATCAGGTTTTCAACGGCACCATCCTGACGGGGGAAAGTTTAAGGTTGTGTTTAGCGCAATCGCATAGAATGCGGAATCAGAGCATTAAATCGAGAAAGGCACATGAGCGGCAGCATCGGATTTTCGCCCATATCGCTCTATGAGCAGTATGCGGCACACGAGACGACGGATGCGGCCGCCGCGATGAAGGCGGACCCGCAGGCCAGCACGCTGATCGCGTATTTCAACAAGAACGCGGCCGATATCACCACGCCCGCGCAGTTGCTGAAGAACTACAAGGTACTGAGCGTGGTGCTGGGGGCGTTCAACCTGCAATCCAGCATCAATGACACTGCGCTGCTGAAGCAGTTGATGACGCAGAATCCCTCGGCGAAGAATTCGCTCTCCCAGCAGCTCGCCAATCCGCAATACACGCTGTTCGCCCAGGCGATGTCCGACTGGACAACGTCGCCCTTCGCCACCGCCGCGACACGCGCGCAGCTCGTGCAAGCCTATACCACCAACACGTTTGAACAAAATGTTAATAGTCAGGCCGCGGGTTTGGGAAATGCCTTGTATTTCACGCGCGAAGCATCCTCGATCACGACACTGACGCAGCTGCAGGCGGACCCCAATCTGCTGCAAGTGGCGGTGGCGACCACCGGGGTGCCGTACGACGATTTCGGCGCGCTGGAGTTCAACCAGCAGACAGCGCTGCTGCAAAAGAACATCAAGGTTTCTCAGTTGAAGACGCCGTCCTATGTGAAGCAAATCGCCGAGCAATATCTCGTGCAGCAGACGAGCAATTCGCAGTCCACGCCCGCGCCGGGCACGCTCGCCGCGCTGTATTCGGACGGAACCGACACCAGCGGCGATAGCGTGCTCTCGATCCTGGATCCGCAATCGGTGAGCACCGATACCAACGACAGCAGCTCGGGCAGCGTTCTGTCGCTGTTCGCGTAGGGTGCTGAGCGGGCGCTAGGCGGAGAGCGCTTCGGCAGGCGCGGGGCCGTCCTTGCGGCCGAGCACGGCGTCTTCATGGCGGACGACGCGGCGGGCAAGGCGCAGGGCGTGGTAGCATTTGTCCGCCCGGGCGAGGCTGAGCGCGCTATCCAGCAAGGCGATCGCGGAGCGCGAGGTGGTGGCGCCCTTGAAATCCTGGATCAGGATTTCCGCATCCGCCAGGCCGCTTTTGCGTTCCTGCTCGTCGCCGATATAGGCGGTTTGCAGAGCGAAATAGATTCGCCGGGCGGGCGTATCGGCTTCCGTCGGCGCCATGATCTGCCGGCCGAAGAGGAAGCGGGCATGGGCCGTCAGTTCGATACGGCTGCGGGTACGGAAGCGAATGGCCGCGCCGTTGACAACCATCATGTCGCCCTGACGCAGCTCGAGAACGAGGTTGGACATCTGTGTTTTGTCCTTGCCTGGAGCTTTTCCAGGCTTCCTGCAAATTTTCCCGGCGTTTTTGCCGGTACGCGCATGATGGCGGGGAAATGTTGAATAAGGGTAAAGCGCGGGATCGTTGCGGTTAACGAATTGCTCAGCAAACTCGGGCTTTGATGCGACATGCTGCATCGCACGCTCGCTTTGGCCCGAGGTTCCACCGCGCGTCGGAAGCCCGCCGATCGCGCGATGCCGGCTGGTTGCGATGCGCAGGGCTGGGCCCGGGCGGGCATTGCGCTGATCAAGGCCGGCAAGCCAGGCGAGGCTGCGGCCGCGCTGGGCGAGGCGGTGCGGTTGCGGCCTGATTTCGCGGTCGGCCACTACAATCTTGGCGTGGCGCTGACGGAAGATGGCAGGCCGGTGGAAGCGGCGGCCGCGCTGCTGCGGGCGGTGACGATCGACCCCGACTTTGCCGCGGCATGGGTGAACCTGGCATCGCGCCTGCACGGGCTGGCGGAAACGGCGGCGGCGCATGAGGCGGCATGCCATGCGGTGCGCACCGGCGCCGCACTACCGGAAGCGCATAATGTTCTGGGCAACGTGCTGCACGATCTGGCGCGCTTCGGGGAGGCCGCGGCGAGCTACCGGCGGGCGCTGGCGCTACAGCCCGGCCATGGCGGGTTCCTCACCAACCTGGCCCGATCGCTGGAGGCGGCGGGCGCGCTGGAGGCGGCGCTGAAGGTTTCTGATGCGGCCATCGCTGCCGCGCCGGATTTGCCGGAGGCCCGGCTGGGGCGTGCAACCGCGCTTCTGGCGGCGGGCGATTTCGCGCGCGGCTGGCCCGAGTACGGCGCGCGGTGGCGCCTGAAGTCCACGCCAATGCCGCCCTATCCGATGCCGCTATGGAGGGGCGAGCCGCCCGAGGGGCGGACTATTCTGCTGCATGCCGAGCAGGGCCTGGGCGATACGCTGCAATTCGTGCGGTTCGCGCCGATGGTGGCGGCGCGCGGGGCGCGCGTGGTGCTGCGCGTGCAGCCGCCGCTTTTACGGCTGCTGCAAGGCCTGCCGGGCGTCGATATGGTGATCACCGATGGGCAGGCACGGCCCGCTATCGATTTGCATTGCCCCCTGATGAATTTGGGGGAGATTTTCGTGCCCAGCGAGGCGGCGCTGGCCCCGGCCGCACCCTATCTGCGGGCCGATCCGGCGCTGGTGGCGGCGCACACTGTGGCCGCGCCGGGCGGGGCGCTGCGTGTGGGGCTGGTATGGGCGGGCGGCGCGCGGCCGGGGCTGCCCCATGTGCAGGTGATGGACCGAAGGCGGTCCCTCACCCTGGCAGCCTTCGCACCCCTCGCACCTCTGTGCCAGGCGGGGCTGATCCAGCTCTACGCGCTGCAACTGGGCGCCCCGGTCGTGGCGCAAGCTGGGCTGGATATCGTGGACATGTCCGGCCAGATCACGGATTTTGCCGATACCGCGGCGATCGTGGCGCAACTGGATCTGGTGATCAGCGTGGATACATCCTGCGCTCACCTGGCCGGCGCGATGGGCAAGAAGGTGTGGCTGCTGACGCGGTTCGATGCCTGCTGGCGCTGGATGCGCGGGCGCGACGATAGNNGCAGACGAAGTCAGGAAGATGTTCTTTTTTGAAAAAAAGAACCAAAAAACTTTTGAACTTTAGGTCGGGTGGTCGGCACGGTGTCGGGTGCCAAGGGGTAAAAGTTTTTTGCTTCTTTTTTTCAAAAAAGAAGGCCTTACCCTTTCTTCAGCGTCTCCAGTGCCAGCCTGCACAGCCGTTCATGATGCTCGCCCAGGCTGTCCTCCCCTTCCGCCTGAAGCAGGCTTTCCAGCACCAGCGAGGCGACATCCACCTGGCCGTGGGCGCTGGCGAGCGTCTTTTCCAGTTGCTTGATCCGTTGATCGCGCTCGTCCACCGCGCGAACCAGTGGATCCCAGTAGGCGTAATGGGTCATGAGATTATCAGCGACGGATTCGTGCTCCGTGAGATAATCGTAGGTGAAATCCCGCTGGCTGAAATCGGTCATGCCTGCCGCGTTGTGCAGGCTCTCCTCCGAGACATGCTTGAAGCCCATGGTCCAATCCGCGTAGCGCCGCTGTTCGATCGGCTTGCGGTAGAGGCACTTGATTTGGGTATGGCGTGGATCGTTGAGGATCTTTTCGTACAGCGCATCGATCACACCGGCTTCGCCCTCGAGTGTCTGCAGGAAGGTGGCGTTGCCGTAGAGCAGCATGCCGGTGACATCCCTGGCGGCATTGTTGGTCAGGCATTGCTGCAACAGATCGAGAAGCTCGCTGGTCGGCATGGGCTGCGCGGAGGAGCTGACATAGGAAATCTGAATCATCGTGTCTCCGGTCGCCCTGCAAGGACGTGACATGATTCGACCTGTGCGCAGGCAGGCCACGACCGGAGCTTAGCCGCAAATTTGGGTGCGGTGCAACATAGTGGTGGAAAGGCAAGGCAAGGCCTTCTTTCTTGAAAGAAAGAAGCAAAGAACTTTTGCACTTTGCTCGCCTTAGCTGGCTGCCTTGCGCTTGGGCAGCATGGTTACATCGGCGCGGCCGGGGATGCGGTGGCGGAAGGCGAGCGCTTCGGCGATGTCGGCACGGCGCACGGCGGGGGCGCGGGCGAGGTCGGCGATGGTGCGGGCGACGCGAAGCACGCGGGTGAAGCCGCGCGGGGAGAGGTGCAGGCGCGTCATCGCCTGTTCGGCCAGCGCGCGGGCGTCATCGGCGATATCGATGCGGGTGCCGTCGGCTTCCGCGTTGATGGTGCCGCGGCTGCGCTGGGCGGCGCGGGCGGCGGCCACACGGCTGGCGATGGCGTCGCTGGGCTCGCCGGGCGGGGCGCGGGAGAGTTCGGCGGCGCTGGCGGGGTGCACGTGGATGGTCAGGTCGATGCGGTCCAGCAGCGGGCCGCTGATGCGGGAGAGATAGTCCTCGCCGCATCTCGGCGCGCGGCCGCATTCGCGGTCCGCATCGCCGAGATGGCCGCAGCGGCAGGGGTTCATGGCGGCGATGAGCTGGAAGCGGGCGGGGTAAGTGACATGGGCGGCGGCGCGGGCGACTGTGGTATGGCCTGATTCCAGCGGCTGGCGGAGAACTTCCAGCACCTGGCGGGGGAATTCGGGCAGTTCATCGAGGAAGAGCACGCCGCGATGGGCCAGGCTGACTTCGCCGGGGCGGGCGCGGCTGCCGCCGCCGGCCATGGCGGCCTGGCTGGCGCCGTGGTGGGGTTCGCGGAAGGGGGGGCGCTTGAGCAGCCGGCCGCCTTCCAGCATGCCGGCCACGCTGTGGATCATGCTGACTTCGAGGGCTTCGGCGGGGGTGAGATCGGGCAGCAGGCCGGGCAGGCGGGCGGCGAGCATGGATTTACCGGCGCCGGGCGGCCCGACAAGCAGCAGGTTGTGGCCGCCGGCGGCGGCGATTTCCAGCGCGCGGCGGGCGGTTTCCATGCCTTTGACATCGGCGAGGTCCGGCGGCGCCGGCGCGGCGGCGAGGCCTGAGGTGTCCGGTGGGGTGAGCACCTGGCTGCCGCGGAAATGGTTGATCAGGGAGATCAGGTCGGGCGGGGCGAGCACTTCCACGCTACCCGCCCAGGCCGCTTCCCCCCCTTGGCAGCCCGGGCAGATCAGCCCGAGTTCCAGAAGGCCGGCGCCGATGGCGGCGGGCAGCACGCCGGCGACGGGGTTGAGCGTGCCATCGAGCGAGAGTTCGCCGATGGCGGCGTAGTGGGAGATATCCTCGCGCGGCAGCACGTCCATCGCCGCGAGGACGGCGAGCGCCATGGGGAGATCGAAGTGCGAGCCTTCCTTCAGCAGGTCGGCCGGGGCAAGGTTGATCAGCACGCGGCGTGGGGGCAGCGACAGGCCCATGGCGGTCAGCGCCGCGCGGACCCTTTCGCGCGCTTCGCCGACGGCTTTATCGGGGAGCCCGACCACGAGAAAGGCCGGCAGGCCCGACGAAATCTGCACCTGCACGTCCACCGGCACCGCTTCGATGCCTGAAAAGGCAAAGCTGCGGATAGAGGCGAGGCTCACAGGGCTAGCTTGACCGTCACGGTATCATAACAAACTTGTGCGTCGCCAAATGCAAGCCCTGGTTGAATTGGTGTCAGGAATAAAAGTTTTTTGCTTCTTTTTTTTCAAAAAAGAAGGCCTTCCTTCCCTTTCTTGCCCCGGGTTCCGTAACGATTAGCGTATCAGCAACAAATCTCTTGACCAGATTGGCGCTGATTCGCAGGTTTGCCGAAAAAGACCACATTGGAGGGGTGCCATGGTGCGTTGTCCCGTTACGGTTCTCGCGTTGCTTGTGCCGTGGATGGCGAACGCGGCGTTGGCTGAGGTGCCCATTCAGGAGACGGTTCTGACGCGTTTTCCGGGTGGCCCTGCCGGGGCTTATCCCGCGGCCGGGTTGGTGCGGGATGTGAAGGGCAATTTGTATGGCGTCACCTCGCAGGGCGGCACATGTGGATCGCCGGTTCTCAACGGGGTGGTGTTCCGGCTTTCACCGCCCGCGGCGGGCAAGACGGCGTGGACCGAGACGGTTTTGCTGGATTTCTGCGCGCAGGGCGGGGCCCCGGAGGGCACGCTGGTGATGGATGCGAGCGGCGCGCTTTATGGTACGGCGTATGATGGTGGCAAACACGGCCTGGGCACCGTGTTCAAGCTGGCCCCTCCGCCGGCGGGCAAAACGAAATGGACCGCGACGGTTCTGCTGGATTTTGACGGCACTGCCGGCGCTTATCCTTATGGCGGGTTGGCGGCGGATTCGGCCGGCAATCTGTATGGCACCACCAGCCAGGGCGGCACGGGCGCCGGCGTGGTGTTCAAGCTGACCAAGCCGGCGGTTGCCACGGGGAAATGGGTGGCCAGTGTGCTGCACCGGTTTGTGGCCACGAGCGATGGGTTTTTTCCGTTCCTGGGCAGCCTGGCGATCGATGGCACGGGTGCGGTGTATGGCACCAATTCGGGCGGCGGTGCGCATGGCTATGGCACGGTGTTCCGGCTGACGCCGCCCAAGGCCGGCAAAACGGCATGGGGTTTTAGCGTGCTGTATGCTTTCGCGGCCGGGGACGATGGGTCCACCCCGAAGGGCGGGGTGATCCTGGATTCCGCCGGTGCGGTATACGGCACCACCTATGGCGGCACGCCGGGCGGGTGGGGCAGCGTATTTAAACTGACGCCGCCGGCCAAGGCCGCGGATGCGTGGACCGAGACTCAGATCAAGGTTTTTATGGGCGGCAGCGATGGCGGGCTGCCCTATGCGGCGCTGACCTGGGGGCCGGGCGGTGTGTTGTATGGCACTGCGAGCAATGTGTTCGCCTTGTCGCCGGATACGGGCGGCGGCTGGAGCTACAGCGTTTTGCACGCGTTTGGTGCTGCGGGCGACGGCAACATCCCGGAGGGGCCGATGATTCTGGATGCGGCGGGGGATTTATACGGGACGACGTATTCCGGCGGTTCGAATGATGGGACGGTGTTTATGGTCGCGCCGTGAGTGCGTTATGGTGGTGACTGGGATCGCCCGGCGTGGCCGGTCGGGCGATTGCGCGTGAACGGATGAGATCGGGGCCTTGCAGGAAGCGGCTTGCATCAGCGCTCATCCGCGTTCATCTGCGGTTCCAATTCGCGGCGGGGCTTCGTTTTACCCTCGTTCCCCAGCATCCCGTGCACACGCAGATGATGCCGGAACTGATAATACGTCAGCCCAAGCTGGCGCGCGGCCTCGGCCTGGTTGAAGCGGCAGGATTCCAGCGCGGATTGCAGCAGGCGCGTCTCGAACGCGCTCGTGGCGGCGGCGAAATCGCCTGCCGGAATCGGATCGGGGGCGGTCGGCACGCCAACAGGCAAAGGCGTGGCCACCGGCGCGGTCACGCGCGCCGGGGCAGCCAGAGCGGCCGGCGGGCTATGGGCGGAAGCAAACGGATCCAGGATAAGGGCGGACAACTTCTTATCCGGCGCAGCCATCCGGTAAACACTGCGCTCCACCGCATTGCGCAGCTCACGCACATTGCCGGGCCAATCATGCCGCAGCAGCGTATCCAGCGCCCGATCCGTAAAACCAGGGAAAAACGCCCGCCCCAATTCGCTGGTCATCCGGGTCGCGAAATGGTCGGCCAGGCGCGGAATATCCTCCCGCCGCGCCCGCAAGGGCGGCACGGTGATCACATCGAACGCCAGCCGATCCAGCAAATCCGCGCGGAACTTTCCCGCCGCCGCCAACTCCGGCAAATGCACATTCGTCGCGGCAATCACCCGCACATCCACTTGCAGCGTCTCGCCCCCGCCCACCCGCTCAAAACTGCCATATTCAATCACCCGCAGCAGCTTCTCCTGCACGGAAGCCGAGGCGGTGGCGATCTCATCCAGAAAAATCGTGCCGCGGTCCGCCAGCTCAAAACGCCCCGGCCGCCGCCGCTGCGCACCCGTGAAACTGCCGGCCTCATGCCCAAACAACTCGGAATCCAGCAGCGCATCCGGCAGCGCCGCGCAATTCAGTTTTATAAAGGGCGCCGACCAACGCGGGGAGAGCAGCGCCAGCCGCCCGGCCACCAGCTCCTTGCCGGTGCCGCGCTCGCCAATCACCAGAACGGGGCGGTTGAGCGGGGCAGCCTGGGAGACATGGGCCAGCATGTCCAGAAAGGCGGGGGCCTGGCCGATCGGGGTGGGAAGTTCGGTTGGGTTAGCCAGACGCGCCATAGGGTGGTCCTGATCGCCATGTATTGGCGAACCTAAGCCTAGCGGTGAGGGGCGCGCCGGCGCAAGCCTTGATAAAAGCGTATTTCATCAATGGCTTACGGCGTTGGCACGGCGGGTGCAATCAGCATGGCAGGCCAAGATCGGCCGACTCATCCGCTGGAGATACCATCATGACAACGCTCACCTTCAACGATATCGCGTTCGGCACCAACCCCGTGCTGCGCGCCCCCAAAATCTCCTTCGCCGCGCGGCTGGCCGCCTTGCAGGCCAAGCAGGCGGAAACGCCGGATGCCGCCGATGTGCTCGGCGCCGTGGTCTGCGCTGTCGCAGCCGCCGTGCCGGCCACCCTGCTCGCCATGGCATTCGTGACGATCTGACGAAGCCACGCTAAGTGTGACGACATCCAAGGAATCCAGGCCATGGGCATCTTCTCCCGCCTCGCGGACATCGTAAACTCCAACCTCAACGCGCTGCTCGCCAGCGCCGAGGATCCGGAAAAAATCATCCGCCTGATCATTCAGGAAATGGAGGATACGCTGGTCGAAGTGCGCTCCTCCGCGGTGCGCAGCATCGCCGAACGGCGCGAGCTTGAACGCCGCCTCGAATCGCTGAAGCGGGAGGAAGAGGATTGGCAGAGCAAGGCCGAGCTGGCGCTGACCCGCGGGCGTGAGGATCTGGCCCGCGGCGCATTGCTGGCCAAGCAGCACCGCAGCCAGGCCCGCGCCTCCGTGGAACAGCAGGTGGCGCAACTGGTGGCGGGCCTGGCACAGCAGAACGAGGATATCGCCAAGCTGCAGGCCAAGCTGGCGGACGCCAAGGGGCGCGAGCAAAGCTTCGCCCAGCGCCGCACCACCGCCGGCAACCGGCTGAAAGTGCGCGAAAAGCTGCACGATGAGCGGATCAACGATGCCTTCTTCCGCTTCGAGCAGGTGGAGCGGCAACTGGACCAGATGGAGGGCCGCGTGGAAGCCTATGATCTGGGGCGCTCGCCCGGCCGCGTGCCGACGCTGGAAGATGAACTCGCCTCCCTGGCCGCCGATGCCGGCGTGAATGACGAGCTGGAGAAGCTGAAGGAACGGCTGGGCAACCGGCTGCCGCAAAAAGATCCCCTGCCGCGCAACGGCTAGGCCTATCGTTGCGGGGGCGGTATAGGATGAACGGCGTCAGGGGACGGGGATGAAGAGCGAGGATCTGGCGACGGTGGCCTTGGCGGGCATCCAGCACAGCGAGGGTGTCGATTACACGGCCATCATCATCTGCGTGTCCTTCATGCTGATCTGCGTGGCATTGCCGGTGTGGCTGAGCTTTCGCACCAAATGGCGCGCGATGCAGGCGCCCAAAGGGGCCGATCAGCAGGAAGTGCAAAGGCTGTGGGATACCGCGCGGCGGATGGAGGCGCGGATAGGCTATCTGGAAACGGTGCTGGACACGGAAGTGCCCGGCTGGCGCAACAGGAGTGAGATGCGATGAGTGCGTCGATACAGCGTGAGTGGGCACGGGACGGCGTGATCAGCGGCGTGTGCGCGCAGATCGCGCATCAGGCCGGCGTGCCGGTGTGGATGCCACGTGTGGCGTTCGTGATTTTCTTTGTTCTCCACTGGTTTTTTGCCGTGGTGACGTATGTGGTGCTGGCCAAGCTGTTCTGCGGCCGGGCGCCGGGGTGGCGGGCTTACACTGCGCCGCCGGCGCCGCCCATGGGCGGCTTGCGCGGAACGTTCAGCGCGCTGGATGAGCGGCTGGCCAATCTGGAGGCGGCGACGTTGCAGCAGGAGGCGGCGTTGCGGCGGGCGTTTCGAGAGATGGAGAGGAGGTAAGGAAGGTCTTCTTTTTTGAAAAAATGAAGCAAAAAACTTTTATCCCATTGTGCGCGCTGCCGGTGAGGCGGGCACCACGTGCCAAAAGTTTTTTGGTTCTTTTTTTCAAAAAAGAACATCTTCCTTCTTTCATTCCGTTCATGCAAGAATAGGCCCGAAAACCCCTTCGAGGCGAGCCGCGCGTGCCCTCCTATTTCCGGCTTCTGACAGCGCATGGCCATGATGTGGCAATCGAGGCCGGCCGGCTGGTGGCGGCCCGCAGGCCAGCCCCTGACGGGGTGATTCCCCTAGTCGCCGCCCGGCTGGGTGATCGGGTGATTCTGACGGCCAATGTGGCCGAGGCGATCGGCTTCGCCCCGCCCGGCCAGAGCCTGGCAAGTGGCCTTCTGGCGCTGCGTGGCGTCGGCGGGCCCTCCCGCTTGGCTCTGATCCATCCCGCCACCGGCCGGTATCTGACGGGACCGCCCTTGCAGGCATCCACCGGACGGATCACGGCCGCGGATGCGCTGCAAAACTGGGAGTGGTTCACGCCGGAGGACGTCGCCGATGTGTGGGTTCATGCGGAAGCTTTGGCGCGCCTGGCCCTGATGCGCGATCTGCTGGCCGGCGGATTGAGCGCGGAGGCGCTAGCCGCCTTCATCGCGGCGGTTCGCCCCGGTGCCGCCGCGGTGCTGGATGCCGCGCTGGCGATGATCGATACGTCAACGCTCGATGCCCTGGCGTTGCGTGTTGTGTCGGATCCCGCCCTGCGCGCCGCGCTGAGCGCCCTCTATCCCATTGATCCCTGGGCGCAGACCGCCCTGCCGGGGCTTGCCGCCTGGCGGGCCTGGCCGCCCCCGGCGGCCGAAACGCAGCATGGCAAGGCAGCCCTGAAGCTGCGCCGCCCTTGGCCCGGGACATCCAAGTGGCGGAAAGAGCCGCCTTCGCCGCAGGCCGGCTATCAGGCGGAACCTGCCCCGCCGGACCGCCGCCGCGTGATCGGCGCTGCTTTCGATGTACTGGGTTTGGCCGGAA
The DNA here is from genome assembly GCA_003133065.1 of Acetobacteraceae bacterium. Taxonomy (GTDB): domain Bacteria; phylum Pseudomonadota; class Alphaproteobacteria; order Acetobacterales; family Acetobacteraceae; genus BOG-908. Next base: position 51,834 of record PKZM01000225.1, on the reverse strand, counting down.
CGCGCGGCGATTTCGCATCTTTGCCGCACGCGTGCTCGGCCCGCGCACGGCGCCTGGAACCGCCAGGCGAGGGTGTTGCCGTTGTTGCGACCGCGCGCAACGAGGGCATCTATCTTCTGGAATGGATCGCCCATCATCGCTGCCTTGGGGCGCGCGCCATCTATGTCTACAGCAACGACAATCAGGATGGCTCGGATGTCTTGCTGGGTGCGCTGGCCGATGCGGGCATCATTACCTGGATCAGCAGCCGGCTGGGCGGCGGCCTGGTCAGCCCGCAGTTCAAGGCCTACGGCCATGCGCTGGGCTGCATGCCCGATCTGCTGGGCTACGAATGGGTGCTGCTGATCGATATCGATGAATTCCTGATGCTGGACCGTGCGCGTTTTGCCGGGTTGGAGGCGTTCGGCGCATGGCACCGGCGCCGGGGCGCAGACACGGTGGCGATCAACTGGCAGTTCATGGCCTCGGAGGAGGGCCACGATCCGTGCACGGTGCCGCTGACGCGGCGCAACACCCGCGTCCTGGGCAAGCAGCACGTCGGCGAGGGGGTGCGCCTGGTCAAGTCGATGTCGCGGCCCAATCGTGTAACTCATTCGGAGGCGCATGTTCCGTTTGCCGATGAGCGCAGCCATCTTGCCGCCGATCACGCCGGCGGCGGCGTGCACAGCTGGCATAATCCGCCCCCCGGATTTGCCCCCTTCCCGAAATTTTCCGATCGCATCATCACCGGCCCCGCCGTGATCAACCATTATTTCTTCAAATCCGCGGCGGAATGGATGTGGAAGCACACGCGCAACCACGGCGATCACCCGCTGGAGTCGGCCGAGGGCCGCGCGCCGATGGGCGAGGCGAAGGCGCTGACGTATTTGCGCCAGTTGCGCGCCACCGGCCTCACCCAGGATGAGCGCGCCCGCGCCGGTGCCGCAGATCTCGACCGGGAGATCTTCCTGCTGCTCTCGCACCCGAAAATTTCCGCAGCCACCGCCGCCGTGCACGAAGCCTATCATGCGCGTCTTGCCGCCATTCGCGCTCTCTATGCGCAATCCAGTACGGTCATGGCCTGGAGCGCCAGTGCCCGGCCCTTCCTGGACCTGGCCGGCTGCACGTTGCAGCCATGCGAGACGGGCGCGGAAAGAGCGTAGACCTGCGTCTGCCTTATGGTGGCTGGCCGAGCTCGACGCGCAGTTTTCTCACCAGGTTCGTCAGGTCGCCAATCACGCGGCGTTGTTCACTCACGCTGGTCCGCAAAATCTCCATGTCGATCAGCAAAGGCTGCGCCAGAGTCGCGAAATCCGAGCACTGCGCTGCAAACCGGCGCACCGCCAGGTCCAGGGTTGGCCGCGCGCTGTTGAGTTCCAGCAGGTGGTGCAGGCGCGCGGCCAAGGCGGCGGCGGGTGGAAGTTCTGCGTCGTCGTGCCGCAGGTCGGCGGCGATCACGCTGTGCAGCGCGTCGAGCGAGGCGGGGGGAAGGCCCGTATGGGCGGCAAGCCGGGCGCCCAGGCCCGCGGCGTCGGTGAACCAATGCTCGTACGGAACGATGCACACAGGTGCTGTGGCAATACCTTTGATCGCCTCAAGGTTGTAGTGCAGCCAGCGGTATTCGGCCTGGCCGCGGGCCATCTTGTCGCGCAGCGCCAGCGAGCGCACCACCTGGGCGGGGTTGCGGATGCACAGCACATAGCGCGGTTCGGCGCCGATATCGGCGAAGACCTGGTCCCAGAAGGGCAGCAGCAGCGTGGTGCGTGGGTCCTTGAACCCGAACAGGCGGCCGGCCTCCAGGCGAGGGCGCAGCTTGTTGGCGGCCGCGTGCCGCAGTTCCTGCACGCGCGGGTGGCGGAGCCAGCCATCCGGCAGATTGAGGATGTGTGAGGGCAGCGCCCATTGCCGCCGGAACGTTACAAAAACATTGTCGTTGGTGCCCACCAGGTCGGGGCGTTCCCAATGGCCGCGCGCATTGGCGGGGGATACATTAAAGTTTTCGTCGCCCATGTCGGCGCCCATCACGTGCAGCAGATTGGCGCACATGCTGGTGCCGCTGCGGTGCATGCCGATGACGACGGGGAGCGGGGTGGGCATCGGGGGCCTCGAAACAGAGTAAGAAAGAATGTTCTTTTTTGAAAAAAAGAACCAAAAAACTTTTATCTATGGGGTACGCTTCCGGCGACTCCGCGACAGCACGTCAAAAGTCTTTTGCTTCTTTTCTTCAGAAAAGAAGAGCTTTCTTTCTCTTATACGCATATCGCTGAGTCCGAGCTGCGCCACGGTCGGGTTCTCATGCCGTGGGCGCCGGCGTGCGGAGCAAGCGGCGCAGCATGGTTCCGATGCTGAGCAAGCCTAGCGATGCGGCTGTACAGCCGTAGGTGGCCAGGCCGATCGTAATGAGCAGTGCCAGGGCGAAAAAAGACACATGCACGCCCGGGTGCGGCACGAGGTAAAGACGGGCGGTGTAAACGCACGCGCTCATCGCGGCGGTCGCGAGGCACATGCGCGCAAGACGGGACCACAGGGGGCGATCGGGAATCCAATACCGGCGCCGCAGCAGGATTGTGCCCAGAATGGCAACATTCACGCTCATCGCCAGCGTGGTGGCAAGCGGCGGGCCTACATGCGCAAGCGGGTGCATCAGCGCCAGGCTGAGCGCAACATTGAGCGCCAGGATGCCCATGCCGATCTTGACGGGCGTAGACATGTCGCCGCGCGCGAAAAAGCCGGGGCCCAGCACCTTGATCAGCACGAAGGCGGGCAGGCCGGCGGCGTAGGCGGAGAGGGATTGGGCGCTCAGCGTCGCGTCCGCATGGCTGAATTTTCCGCCGACGAACAGAACTTGCAGGATCGGGTCGGCGATCAGGCAAAGGGCGGCGGCGGCGGGCAGGGTGAGCAGCATGGCGTATTCGATGGCGCGGTTCAGGGAGGCCACGGCATCTTTCTCCGCCCCGGCACTGATCTGGCGCGACATCAGGGGCAGCAGCGCGGTGCTGACGGCCGTGCCGAGCACGCCCAAAGGAAGCTGGTTGATGCGGTCGGCATAATACATGAACGATACGGATTTTTCCGGCAAATAGGTGCCGATGATGGTGTCCACGGCCAGGCTGAGCTGGGTGACGCCGGCGCCGACCAGGCCGGGGGCCATACGGCGCAGCAGCAGCCGCATCCGGGGCGTCATGCGGGGGCGCGGCAGATGCAGGCGCATCCCGGAGCGGCGGACGGCCCAGTAGAGCAGCGCCAGTTGGGCGACGCCGCTGAGCGAGACGCCGATGGCCAGCGCGTGGCCGACGGTGGGCACAAACGGCACCAGAGCGAACATCGATGCGATGGCGAAGGCGTTGTAGAGCAGGGGGGCGGCTGCGGCGGCGATGAAGCGGTTGAGCGCGTTGAGCACGCCGGAGAGCAGGGCGGCGAGGCAGATGAGTAGCAGATAGGGGAAGGTGAGCCGGGCGAGGACGACGGTCAGCTCGAACTTGGATGGGTCGTCGGAGAAGCCCGCGGCGAGCACATGCAGGAAGGGGCGCATGAAGATCTCGCCGAGGATGGTGAGGATGAGCAGCCAGAAGGCCAGCGCGGCGGCCGCTTCCTCGGTGAAGCCGCGGGCGACGTCCTCGCCTTCGGTGACGAGAAGGCCGGAGAAGACGGGGACGAAGGCGGAATTGAAGGCGCCTTCGCCGAACAGGCGGCGGAAGAGGTTCGGCAGCCGGTTGGCAACGAAATATGCGTCGGAGATGGCGCCCGCGCCCAGGAACCGCGCGATCAGCAGATCCCGGATCAAGCCCATGACCCGGCTGCCCATTGTCCAGGCCCCGACCGTCATGATGCCCTTCAGCAAGAAGCGAAGCTCCAAAAAATAAAAGTTCTTTGCTTCTTTCTTTCAAGAAAGAAGAGTCTTTTTTCGTCAGCCGCAGCGATCCCGGCGGCAAAAGCAAGTTTAACCATGAAGGCACAAAGGCACGAAGGAGGCAGGAAGAAAAAACTGTAGAGTCTTCTTCGTGTAATTCTTCGTGCCTTTGTGCCTTCGTGGTTAAACTTTTTCTTCATGGGGCTTCATCGCGCAATTTGCGTGTCAGCAGGCGGGCAATGGCGTCGGGCAGGGTTATGGCGCCGGCGATCAGGTCGGCAACCGCGGTGCAGATCGGTAGATCAACGCCCGTGGCCCGCGCAATCAGGGCGGCAGCCGTTGGGATGCCCTCCACAACCGGGGCGCCGGGGCCAGGCGGCGATGCGCCATGGGCAAGGCTGAGCCCATACGCAAAATTGCGGCTGGAGGGGCCGGTGCAGGTAAGAAGCAGGTCGCCGAGGCCGGAGAGGCCGGCGGCGGTCTCGGCGCGGCCGCCGTGAGCGGTGATCAGGCGGGAAAGCTCGGCCAGGCCGCGGGTGATGAGGGCGGCGCGGGCGTTCTCGCCGATGCCGGCGCCGGTGATGGCGCCGGCGGCGATGGCGATCACGTTCTTGGCGGCGCCGCCAAGTTGCACGCCGATGGCGTCGGCGTTGCCGTAGAGGCGGAATGTGGGCGTGGCGAGCAGGGCGATGAGGGTGGCGCGCAGGGCAGCGTTCGGCGCGGCGATCACGGAGGCGGCGGGCAGGCCGGCGGCGATCTCGGCGGCGAAGTTTGGGCCGCTGAGGATGGCGGCCGGGGTGGTGGGGTGAAGGGCGGCGGCGATTTCGAGGGGTAGCAGGTGTGTGCCGGCTTCGAGGCCCTTGCAGCAAAGAAGCAGGGGGGCGCGGGGGGTCATCAGGGCGAGGGTGGCGCGCAGGTGCTGGGTAGGGACGGCGAGGAGGATGGCGTCGGCGGTGGTGGGCAGGTTTGGGGTGAGATCGATGCTGGCGGGGAGCGGATGGTTGGGGAGGCGCGGGGATATGCGGCCGGCGAAAGGGGTGTGGGCCCAGAGGCTGACGTGATGGCCGGCGCGGGCGGCGTGCAAGGCGAGTGCGGTGCCCCAGGCGCCGGCGCCAACGATGGCCAGCTCACTCATCGGCCAGCCGGATCAGTGCCGTCGCCTGCCCGGGTTCGCCGGTGCCAAGGCGGTCGAGCAGTGCGGCGAGGATTGCCGGCAGATCGGTCTCAAACCGGAATGGCGGGTTGACGAGGATGAGGCCGCTGCCGTTGAGGCGGGTGGGGTCGAGCGGTTCGCGGAGATGGAGCTCGGCGGCGACGATGTCGGGGACGCCGGCGCCGCGCAGGGCGTCGTGCAAGGCGCGCACGGGGGCGCGGTGCTTGAGGGGGTACCAGGCGGCAATGACGGCGGAGGGCGCGCGTCGGTGGGCGGTGTGCAGCGCGGCAAGCAAACGATCGGCCTCGTCCTCGCGCTCGTAGGGCGGGTCGATCAGAACCAAAGCGCGGCGTTCGGGCGGGGGAAGGAAGGCGGCCAGGGCGTCGTAGCCATCGCGGAGATGGATGGCGGTCTGGCCGTCCCGGCCGAAATGGCGGCGGAGGAGGGCGTGGTCCTCGGGGTGGAGCTCGCAGGCGATCAGGCGGTCGCTGGGGCGAAGCAGGGCGCGGATGATGGCGGGGGAGCCGGGATAGAGGCCGAGGCTGCGGACCAGGGTGACGTAGTCGGCGAGCGGGGCGGGGGTGTCGTCCAGGAGGCGGAGAATGCCGGCGGCGGCTTCGTTGGTGCGCTGGGCGGGCGTGGCGGTGAGGTCGTAAGTGCCGATGCCGGCGTGGGTATCCAGCGCGAGGAAAGGCTTTTCCTTGCGGGCCATGGCACGGAGGAGCCAGACGAGGATGGCGTGTTTGAGGCAGTCCGCGGCGTTGCCGGCGTGGAAGGCGTGACGATAGTTCACGCGGAAAGGTCTTCCAGGGGCCAGCGGGGGCGGGGGGCGGTATCAAGCGGGCTGACCAGGCCGAGGCGGAGGCGCTCGATGCCTGCCCACGCGACCATGACGGCATTGTCGCCGCACAGGCGCAGCGGCGGGGCGATGAGGGGCAGGGTGTGCGCGGCGGCGAGGGTGGCCAGGCGCGCGCGGATGGTTTGGTTGGCGGCCACGCCGCCGGCGACGACGAGGCAGAGGGCCTCCGGCATCAGGGCGAGGGCGTGGGCGGTGCGGTCGGCGATGGTGTCGGCGACGGCAGCCTGGAAGGCGGCGGCGAGGTCGGCGGCGTCCGCGGCGGGGAGTGGGCCGGGCGGGTAGGTGGCGATCAGCTGCGCCACCGCGGTCTTGAGGCCTGAAAAACTGAAATCGCAGCCGGGGCGGCCGAGCAGGGGGCGCGGCAGAGTGTGGCGCACGGGGTTGCCGGCGCGGGCGAGGCGTTCCAGGGCGGGGCCGCCGGGCCAGCCGAGGCCGAGCATCTTTGCCACTTTGTCGAAGGCTTCGCCGACGGCGTCGTCGATGGTGCCGCCAAGGCGCCGATACTGGCCGACTCCCTGCACGGCGACGAGCTGGCAGTGGCCGCCGGAGACCAGCAGGAGAAGGTAGGGGAAGGGTGCGCCATCCGGGGTCATGCCCGGGAGGCGGGCGGTGAGCGCGTGGGCTTCGAGGTGGTTGACGGCGACGAAGGGCAGGCTGGCTGTCATGGCGATGCCTTTGGCGATGCCGGCGCCGACGATCAGGCCGCCGATGAGGCCGGGGCCGGTGGTGGCGGCGATGCCGCCCAGGCCAGCGATATCGAGATTGGCGGTGGCGAGCACCTGGCGGATCAGGCCGGGCAGGTGGGCAAGGTGGGCACGGGCGGCGATTTCCGGCACCACGCCGCCGAAGGCTGCGTGTTCCTGCTGGCTGAGCACGGCTTCGGCGAGGATTTCGCCATCGGGGGCGAGGATGGCGGCGGCGGTCTCGTCGCAGGAGGATTCGATACCGAGGATGGGGCCCTGCAATGTGGTCATGGGCGCGTGTGGCGCCGGGCGCTTCTGGCATGCGCGGGGTGCACCCTATGCGAACCCGAATGGCAACCCATCACCTCAAACACTTTCCACGTTCCTCGCCGGGTAATAGGACACTCCGATGACTGCCGCCCATCCCCCGCCGACACCTGCCGCCACCTGCCCCGTGCATGGCGGGGGGGCGCCCATCACCCCGGTGCGCTCGGCGCCGCATGCCCGCAAGAGCTTGCCGATGCGGGTGGGCAGCCGGGCATCGCCGCTGGCGCTGGTGCAGACGCGGGCGTTTCTGGCGCAGATCGCGCATTTCTGCCCGGTGCTGCGCAGCCCGTTCGATAGCGATAACACGCCGATTTTCGCGGAGCATGCGATCCGCACCACCGGCGATGCGGTGCAGAACCGCAGGCTGGCGGAGATCGGCGGCAAGGGGCTGTTCGCCAAGGAGATTCATGAGGCGCTGATCGATGGCCGCATCGATATGGCTGTGCACAGCCTGAAGGACCTGGAGACGGTGCTGCCCGAGGGCATCGTGCTGGCGTGCACGCTGACCCGGGAGGATGCGCGCGATGCCCTGATCCTGCCGCCGGAAGCGCCGCGGCCCGATCCGGATGATCCGTGGGGGAGCTTGCCGCAGGGGGCGCTGATCGGCACCTCCTCGGTGCGGCGGCAGGCGCAGTTGCTGCATCGGCGGCCGGATCTGCGCATTGGTCTGATCCGCGGGAATGTGCAGACGCGGCTGGACCGGGTGGCGGCTGGGGATTTTGGCGCGACGCTGCTGGCCTTGGCGGGGCTGCGGCGGCTGGGGCTGGATGCGCAGGCGAGCCTCGTTTTACATCCGGAGGTCATGGTTCCGGCGGCCGGGCAGGGGATTGTGGGCGTGACTGTTCGGGAGGCGGATATGGAGCTGCGGGCGTTGCTCGCGGGGATCGAGGATCCGGTGGCCCGGGCGGTTTCCACGGCGGAGCGTGCGATGCTGGCGCATCTGGATGGGTCTTGCCACACGCCGATCGGCGGCCATGCGCGGATACTGGCCGACGGGCGTTTGCGGCTGACCGGGCTGACCGCGAGCGAGGATGGGGTATTCCTGTTGAAACGCACGCTTGAAGGGGCGCCGGCGGAGGCCGCGCGCCTGGGCGCCGAACTTGGCGAGAGTTTGCGTGCCGACAGTCCAGCTTCTCTATTCGCCGCCTGATGCGGGTTTTATCGGTCAAATGTTTTTTGGTTCTTTTTTTCAAAAAAGAACATCTTTCTTGCCCCGCGTCGTATTGATCACGCGGCCTGCGGGCGAGGCGGCTGGAACGGCGTCCGCCGTGTCGGCCCTTGGGTATGAGCCGATCGTGGCGCCGTTGTTTGTGGTGACTCCGCGGGCGATGGCGGTGCCGGAATGTGTGCAGGCGGTGGTGGTAACCAGCGGGCATGCGCTGCCGGCCTTGCCCTTGGTGGATGTCCCGATCCTGGCGGTGGGCGACTCCACGGCCGCGCGCGCGCGGGCGTGGGGGTTCGCGCGGGTGGAGAGTGCGGGCGGGGATGCTGTGGCGCTGGCGGCCCTGGTGGCGCGGCGGTTGGCGCCTGGCGCGGGGCCATTGCTGCTGGCGAGCGGGGCGCGGCAGGGGCATGCGATCGCGGCCGATTTGCGCGGGCGTGGCTTTCGGGTGATCCGGCGGGTGTGCTATAGCGCCGATCCGGTCCGGGTCTTTCCTGGCGCCGCCGCGGATGCGATCCGGTGCGGCGACGTGCATGCCGTTCTGTTCCTATCCGCGGAAACCGCCGCCGCCTTCGTGCGTCTGCTGCCACCGGAGTGCAACGATGCATTGGCGTCGATTACCGCCTTGGCCATTGGAAAAACGACTGCTGATGTGCTTGAGGCGCTCCCCTGGCTGCGGATACGCCGTGCCCGAACCCCAACTCTGGACGATGTCCTGGCCCTGATATGAGCATTTTCGATCAGAATTCCGAGGCGCCGGGCGCCTCTGAGCCTACGCCCCCTGTACCGCCGGTGCCCCCGGCGGAGCCGCCGATAATAGAGCATATCGGGGCGCCGGCTGATCCGCCGAAGCCCAGGCAAGCTGAGCCTGTCGTGGTGCAGCGGCGGGGCGGGACGCCTCTTGTGGTGACATTGTTGCTGTTCGCCGCATTGGGCGGCGGTTTGTACTGGGTGTGGAAGCATCCGGGTGGCACGGTGGAGCAGGCGGTGCCGGCGAGCGCTGGCGGCGATGACACCCAGGCGATGACGGCCGCCAAGGCGGATCTGGTAGGTCAGATCCAGGCGCAGGGTCAGTCGCTGGGGCAGCAGATACAGGCGTTGGCCGCGCGGGTGGATGCGCTGGAGAAGCAGCAGGCGGCGCCTCCGCCGGCTCCCGCCCCCGCGCCATCGCCCGCTGCTCCGGGCGCGCCGGAGGATGCCGGGGCGATGGCCGATCTGGCGAAGAAGCTGGATGACGTGACGAGCCAACTGGCGGCGCTGTCGGCCAAGCAGGATGCGCAGGCGGCGGAGATTCAGAAGAGTGCCGAGATCGCGGCGCAGAAGCCGTCCGCGCCGTCCGCGCCGCCACCGGATAATGCGGCGCAGAATGCGGCATTGGCGCAGGCGCAGCAGCAGGTGGCGGATCTGAGCAGCAAGCTGGATCAGAGCCAGGCGCAGACGAAAGCGGCGCTGGATCAGTTGGCGGCACAGCAGAAAGATGCGCTGGCGCAGAGCGCGGAGTCGCAGAAGGCGGCGCTGGATGCGGTGGATGCGCGCATCGGCAAGCTGGAGCAGGGGGCAGGCCAGGCCCAGGGGGCGGCGCAGGACGCGTCGCGCGCGATCCGGCTGGAGGCGGCGCAGGCGGCGCTGGATGCGGGGCAGCCCTTGGGGACGATCCCGGATGCGCCGCCCGCGCTGGCCCGCTTCGCCACCACGGCGCCGCCGACCGAGGGGGCGCTGCGGGTGGGCTTTCCCGCTGTGGCGGCGCAAGCGGCGGCCGCGAGCACGCCCGATGTGGCGAACAAGGGGTTCTTCGATCGCGCCGTGGCGCGGCTGCAGCAGAGCGTGACCGTGCGGCAGGGCGACCATGTGATCGTTGGCGATCCGGCCGCAGGCATTCTGGCGCGCGCGCAGGACGATGTGACGAACGGTGATCTGAAGGCGGCGGTGCTGGCGCTGGGCGGGCTGAAGGGGGCGGCCGCTGCTGCGGTTTCCGGCTGGGTCGCGCAGGTAAATGCACTGCTGGAGGCGCGGGCGGCGCTGGCCAGCCTGGCGGCGCACGGCTGATGCGCAGCATTCTTCTCATCCTGGGGGCCAGCATCACGGCGGTAGCGGCCGGGTGGTGGATTGGGCACCTGGACGGGTCCGTGTCGTTGGTGGTGGGGGCAACCACCATCCAGGCGCCGATTTCGGTGGCGGTGGTGGCACTGATCCTGCTCGTGCTGTTGATCTACGTGCTGACTCGGCTTGTGGCGACCCTGCTGCATCTGCCGGGGGCGTTCCGGCGCGGGGGCGAGCGGAGCCGCCGCCGCCGCGGGGACCGCGCGGTGACGGACACGCTGCTGGCGCTGGCGGCGCGCGAGCCGGCGGATGCGCGCCGGGAAGCGGCACGGGCGACGCGCCTGCTCGGCGAGACCCCGCAGACGCTGCTGTTGACAGCCTATGCCGGCAGTATTTCGGGCGATGAGGCTGAGTCGGAGGCGGCGTTTCATAAACTGGCCGAACGCAAGGATTCGGCGTTTCTCGGCTTGCGCGGGCTGCTGCGGCTGGCGATCGCGCAGGGGGATTTTTCCCGCGCGGCACAATTGGCGCGCGATGCGGAGGCGGCCCATCCCGGGGCTGCCTGGCTGCGGGGCGAGCGCATCCAGTTGGCGCTGCGCACAGGGGATTGGGCGGAGGCGCTGCAACTCACGCATGACGATGCGCCCAAAGCCGGTTTTGGCGCCGCGGCGGCCGAGGCGGAAAGCGATCCGGCGGTGGCGCATCGGCTTGCCAAGAAGGCCTGGAAGCGCGATCCGGCGTTGCCCCCCGCGGCCATCGCCTATGCGCGGCGGCTGCGCGATGGCGGGCGGGAGCGCGCGGCGCTGGATGTGCTGAAGAAAACCTGGGCGCTGACGCCTACGCCGGATCTGGCCGAGTTCGCCCTCGCGCCCGCGCCGGACAAACTGGCGCGGCTGAATGCGGGGGCGGCGCTGGTGGGCGATTCGCACGCCAACCCGGAGAGCAAATTGCTGATGGGGCGGCTGGCCCTGGAGGCGGGGCGCATCGATGAGGCGCATCGCTATGTGGACGCGGCGCAGGCGGCCGGGCTGGATCAGCGCCGCGTGTATTTGCTGATGGCCGATATCGCCGAAGCCGAGGGCAACGATTCGGCGCAGCGGGACGCGCTGCGCGGGGCGGCGATGGCAGGGCCTGACCCGGCCTGGCGCTGCGATGCCTGTGGCAAGACGCTGGGGGGGTGGCATCCGGCCTGCCCGGCCTGCCATGCGGCGGGGAAGGTCAAATGGGCCGTGCCGCAGATGGGGGTGGTGGTTGGGTAGGAATGAAAGAATCTTCTTTTTTGAAAAAAAGAAGCAAAAAACTTTTGGTTGTTTAGGTGCGGGCGGTTGCGGGCGTGTCGGATCGTCGGCACGCCAATAGAGGCGGATTGGCAGTGCCGGCATTTTGATGCCAAAACGGCGCGTATGATTCCGCTCGTGCTGGACCTCGATGGCACGCTGGTGCCGACCGACACGCTGGTGGAAAACCTGTTGCGCGTGCTGGCGGAAAAGCCGCTGGCCCTGATCCGCGCAGTTTCCGGGCTTGCGGTGAGCCGCGCCACCTTCAAGCATCGCCTGGCGGAGGCCGTCAGACTCGATCCGGCGCGGCTGGTCTATAATCCGCAGGTGGTGGCGCTGGCGCGGCAGGCCAGTGCCGAGGGCCGTCCGGTGTTTCTGGCGACCGCTGCGGACCAGACGATTGCAGATGCCGTGGCAGGGCATCTGGGCCTGTTCGACGCGGCCTGGGGCTCCGACGGGACGACGAATCTTAAAGGGGCGGCCAAGGCGGAGATGCTGGTGCGCCGGTTCGGCGCGGGCAATTTCGATTACGCGGGCGATTCGGCGGCCGACCGGGCGGTGTGGGCGCAGGCCAGGCGCGCGATCCTGGTGGCGCCAAGTGCGGCGCTGCTGCGGCAGGTGATTGCGGATGCCCATAAGCGCCCGGAGGATATCATCACCGTGGGCAGCCTGAAGCGGACGCTGTCGCTGGCGCGGCCGCTGGCACGGGCGCTGCGGCTGCATCAATGGGCGAAGAATGTGCTGCTGTTCGTGCCGATGGTGGCCGCGCATAAGGTGCAGGCACCGGTGGTGCTTGCGGCTTGCCTGGCGTTCCTGTCGTTCAGCCTGTGCGCCTCCAGCGTATATGTGGTGAACGATCTGCTGGATCTGCCGCATGACCGGGCCCATCCCAGCAAGCGGCGCCGGCCTTTCGCGAGCGGGGCGCTGAATCTGGCCCAGGCGCCGGCCCTGGTGGCGATACTGCTGGCATTGACGCTGGCCGCGGCGGTGGCGCTGCCGCTGCGGTTCATGCTGATGCTGGCGATCTATTACGTGTGCACGCTTGCGTATTCGTTCGTGCTGAAGCGGCGGATGGTGTGGGACGTGATGATGCTGGCCGGGCTCTACACGATCCGGATCTTCGCCGGGGCGGCGGCAACGCGCATTCCGATTTCGCCATGGCTGCTGGCGCTGGCGCTGTTCCTGTTNNCGGGCGTACGGGCCTGAGGATCTGGATATGCTGCGAAGCATGGCGACCTCCAGCGGCTACATGGCGGTGCTGGTGATGGCGCTGTACGTGAACAGCGGCGAGGTACTGCCGCTGTATCACACGCCGGCGGCGCTCTGGGCGCTGTGCCCGATCCTGTTGTTCTGGGTGAGCCGCGTGCTGATGCTGGCCAATCGCGGCCTGATGAACGACGACCCTGTGGTGTTCGCGCTGCGGGACAGGGTAAGTTTGCTCGCTGGACTGGCCGCGCTGCTGGCCATCGTCGCGGCAACCTTATGAATAAAAGTTCTTTGCTTCTTTCTTTCAAGAAAGAAGCCCCCGCGGAGCGGCAACAAGCCGCCGCGGAGCGGCAACAAAAAAGACTCTTCTTCTTTTCTGAAGAAAAGAAGCAAAAGACTTTTACCTGTTGGGTGTCGGGCCGTGGGTGAGGTGCGCGCTGAGCTTGCCATTCTGGAGGGGTGGGGGAGGGCGCGGCGCTCGGCGAGTGTGACGCTGACGCCTGATAGCGTGGTGGACGTAGCGGGGTGTTTTGCCAATCCGCGGGCGCATGGGCTGATCGCGCACGCAGCGGGACGCGCCTACGGGGATTGCGCGCTGAACGACCAGGGCAGCGCGCTGATGACGGCCGGGCTTGCGGGGATCGTGGCGTTCGATCCCGATACAGGCATCGTGCAGGTGGAGCCGGGGGTGAATTTCCGGCAATTGATGGCGGAATTTCTGCCGCGCGGGTTCCTGGTGCCGGTGACGCCCGGCACCGGATTCGCCACTATCGGCGGCGCGGTCGCCAACGATGTGCACGGGAAAAACCACGAGTCCGCCGGCAGCTTTGGCCAGCATGTGACGGAACTGGACCTGCTGACGCCCGATGGCGTGCTGCGAACGATCGGCCCGGCCCCGCTCTATCCTTCGGATGAGGCCGAGCTGTTCAGGGCAACATGCGGCGGGCTGGGGCTGACCGGGGTCATCACGCGCGTGGCATTTCGCATGCCGCGTGTGGCAGGGCCGGCCGTGCGGGTGCGCGTGCAGCGGATCCCGGATCTGGATGCGTTTCTGGCGGCGCTGGATGCGGCGGCGGGCGCGACCTACGCGGTGGGCTGGATCGACGGGACCGCCCGAGGCGCGGCACTCGGGCGGGGGATCCTGGAGACCGCCGAACCGGTGCAAGGCCGGGCGCCGGTGCCGCGCGGCGGGCTGCGTGTGCCGGTGGATTTTCCAGGCTGGGTGCTCAGCCCGCTGAGCATCCGGGCCTTCAATGAAGTGTATTTCCGCCATGTGCCGGCCGGCGGCCGCACGCGCATCGCGCATGTGGGCAAATTCTTCTATCCCCTCGATGCGATACGCGGATGGAACAGGATCTACGGCAAGCGCGGGTTCCACCAGTTTCAGAATGTGGTGCCGTTCGCCGGCGGGGCGGCGGCACTGCGGGAATTGCTGGAGGTGATCGGGCAGTCGCAGCGGGCGTCGTTCCTGGCGGTACTGAAACGATTGGGCGGGGGCATTGTGCCGCCCGCCGAAGCGGGGCACCTCTCGTTTGCACAGCCAGGATATACGCTGGCGTTGGATTTTCCGGCCGGGCCGGGGATCGAGGATCTGTACGCGCGGCTGGTGGCGATCACGCTGCGCCATGGCGGGCGAGTGTACCTGGCCAAGGATGCGCTGCTGGATCCGGCTGCGTTCCGGCAGATGTATCCGCGCTGGGCGGAGTTTCGCGGGGTGCTGGAGGCGGTGGATCCCAAACGGCGGCTGCAATCGGACATCTCGCGCCGGTTGCGTCTGCGGCAGGCGGCATGAGCGGGGTGCAGCGTGTGCCCCCCATCCCAGGCGGGGGACGGCCGGGCTGGGTGGTGCCGGCGGTGGCCGTGATGCTGCCGTGCGGCGCGCTGGGGTGGTTTTTGTATTTCGTGCTGTTCCGAACCACGCCAGGGCAGGATTGGATGGTGTTCGATACCGCCGCGCAGGCCTGGTTCAGGGGCGATCCGGCGCTGCTGCTGGATGGGGCGCGTTTTACGTCCGTGCTGAACGCCACCCATTCCTGGCTGGCGGTGCCGTTAAAATTCCATCCGTGGGTGTATCCGCCGTACACGCTGCTGCTGGCTTTACCGTTCGGGCTGCTGCCGTGGTGGGCGAATTACGCGGTGTTTCAGGGGCTGAGCCTGGCGGGATTCGTGGCCGCACTGTCCCTGTGGGCGCCGCCCGGCCGCCGATGGGTGTTCATCTTGGGTGTGCTGGGCTGTGCGGCCACCGCGTTTACCTTCGGGTCCGGGCAGAACAGTTTTCTGACGGCGGGGCTGGTGACCGGCGGCATCTGGTTGATGCACCGAAGGGGCGTGGCGGCCGGGGTGCTGCTGGGGCTGCTGGCGTTCAAGCCGCAACTGGCGGTGCTGGTGCCGGTGGCACGTGCGGCGGCGGGCGCGTGGCGGGCGATGGCGGCCGCCGCGGTGACGGTGGCGGTGCTGCTGGCGGTCAGCCTGGTGGTGCCGGGCGTGGCAATGTGGCAGGCGTGGCTGCATCTGCTGCTGGGGGGCGATCCGGCGTTTCACAATTGGGTGAACGAGGGGCGGCTGCATGGGCAGAGCGTGTTCACCTGCGCTGTGGTTGCAGGCGTTTCGGAACATGCGGCCAATCTGCTGCAACTCGCGGCCATGGGGATTTCGGCGCTGTGCGTCTTTGTCGCGTTTGCGCGGCAGAGCGCGCCGCCGCGGCAATTGGCGGTGTTGCTCTGCGGCATGATTTTAGCCGCGCCGCATGTGGGTAATTACGATGCGATCATGCTGGGCGAAGCTGCCATGCTGGTGCTGGTGGGCAGCGGGTTCGTGCCGGGGGCGGGGATGGCTGCGCTCGCCGTTGCGGTGTGGTGCGCGCTGAGCTTTCAGCCGCCGTTCGTGATTACGGCCGCGGCGGTGACGCCGGTGCTGGTGGCTGGGCTGATGGTGGGGTGTTTGGCGAGAGGAAGGCAAGGTCTTCTTTTTTGAAAAAAAGAAGCAAAAAACTTTTGCCTGTTGGGGCGTAACTCGCCGGCAGCGAGCGCAAAGGGATAAAAGTTTTTTGGTTCTTTTTTTCAAAAAAGAACTCTTCCGTCTGATCACACCGAAGTTATGCCGCCCATCGCGCCAAGTTGCGGCAGGGTTCCTACGTAGCCCACCGCGACCGGAACCCGATGCGTCAATTGTTTGCTCCCGGCGCTGATGCGATCCTGCGGCTGGCCCTGTTCGTTGTGGCGGCGGGCAGCGTGATGATGCTCGTGGTGGCAGGCGCGGTGGCGAATTCGGACTATGTGTCCATGGTGGGGATCGCGCCGGCGCAGCCAGTGCCGTTCAGCCATAAACACCATAGCGGCGAGTTGGGGCTGGATTGCCGGTACTGCCACGCCACGGTGGAGACCGAGGCGACGGCGGGGATGCCGCCTACGTACACCTGCATGACATGCCATTCCCAGATATGGACGGGCGCGCCGATGCTGGCGCCGGTGCGCGACAGCCTGGCCAGCCACACGCCGCTGGCATGGACACGGGTAAACCGTTTGCCGGACTACGTATATTTCAACCATGCGATTCACGTGAGCAAGGGCATAGGGTGTTCGAGCTGCCATGGCGACATGACGGCAATGCAGATGACGATGCGTGCGCAGTCGTTTCACATGGATTTCTGCCTGCAATGCCATCGCAATCCGGCGGCCAATGTCCGTCCGATCGGTGAGGTGCTGAACATGACCTGGCAGGCACCGCCGGACCAGATGGCCCGGGGGCGGGCGCTGGTGGCGCAATATCATATCCGCGGTGCCGCGGTTTTGACGGATTGCTCGACATGTCATCGATGACCGTACGCCCGCACGCAGATAGCCAGGCGGCGGCCCGTCTGCGCGACCATTTTCCAGGCGCCGCGGATCTGCTGCACACGCACCGGCGGCAGTTCATGCGGGTGATGGCGGCCTCGCTGGCGCTGGGCGGGCTGGCCGGCTGTAACGATGATGATACGCGGGACGATATTGTGCCGCCGGTGCAGCAGAGTCAGGGGCAGGCGCCGGGAGAGACGCTGACCTACGCGTCGGCGACCCTGATGGATGGGTTCGCCAATGGCGTGCGGGTGACCACGCGCGATGGGCGGCCGCTGAAGATCGAGGGCAATCCGCAACATCCGTGGAGCCAGGGCGGTACGGATGTATTTGGGCAGGCGAGCGTGCTGGGGCTGTACGATCCGTTCCGTTCCCAAACGGTGACCCATCTGACGCGCGATAGCGATTGGCCGACCTTCCGCGGGGCGATGGTGGGGAGGCTCGCGGCGCTGCGCGCCTCGGGCGGGGCGGGGTTGGCGATTTTGCTGGGGCCGGTGACATCACCGACGCTGGCGGCGCAGATTGCGCAGCAGCAGGGCGTGTGGCCGAAGATGCGCGTGTACAGCGCGGGCGGGGTGACGCGCGAGGCGGTGTACGAAGGGACACAGCGCGCTTTCGGGCAGGCGCTGGAGACGCATTACGATTTTTCCGGTGTGCGTGTGGCGGTGTGCCTGGATGGCGATTTGCTGGATGCGGGGCCGCATCAGGTGGGCACCGCGCGGCGCTGGGCGGCCGCGCGGCGGAAAGCGGCGGCGCAAGGCGGGCTGCTGACACTGTTCGCCGCGGGGCCGGTGCCGAATTTGACCAGTGCCAAGGCCGATCATGCGATCTGCGCCTCGCCCGCGCTGATCGATACCATGGCAAGGGCGCTATTGGCGCAAGCGGGCGGCGGGCAGGCGCCTGCATTGCCGCCGCAGGCGGAGGCTTGGTGCGCGGCGGTGTGGGCGGCACTGGATGGCGCGCGGGGAGCAGGCGTGGTTCAGGCTGGTGTGCATGCGAGCCCGGCGGTGCAGGAATGTGTGCACAGGTTGAATGCGGCGCTCGGCAATACCGGGCGCACGGTACTGCACACCGATCCGGTGCTGATCCGCGGCCAGGATTTGCGCATACTGGTGGCCGATGTGGATCGGGGGGATGTGCATTCGCTGCTGATTCTGGGCGCCAATCCGGTTTACGAATCGCCTGGGGATGTGAATTTCGCTGCATTGCTCGGGAAAGTTTCGCTTTGCATCCACGCGGGGATGATCGTGGATGAAACCGCGCAGAGCGTGGATTGGCATTTGCCGATGGCCCATCCGCTGGAATCCTGGGGGGATGCACGCAGCGTGGATGGCACGGCAAGCCTGATCCAGCCGACGATCGCGCCGCTCTATGATGGCAAGACGGCCAGCGAGATCCTCTCGCTGCTATTCGAGCAGGAGCCGAGATCGGCTCTGGAGATTTTGCGGGCGCACTGGGCGGGGCTGGGCGATGCGGGATGGCGCGCGGCACAATTGAGCGGCGTGTTGGCGGGCGGTGGCCTGCGGCCATACGACGTGCAGCCTACCAACGCGCCGTTGGCCCAAGCGGCGCCGCGTGCAGCGGGATTCGAGCTGCTGTTCAGGCCGGACCCCACGGTGTGGGACGGCGCGTGGGCGGATAATGCGTGGTTGCAGGAACTGCCGAAGCCGCTGACGAAAATCACCTGGGAGAATGTGGTAGGCCTGTCACCGGCGACCGCCGCCGCGCTGAACGTGGCCAATGGCGACCATGTGGTGCTGCGGGTCGGGGCGCAGGACGTTGAAGGCCCGGTATGGGTTATTGCCGGGCAGGACGATGGCGTGGTGAGCGTGACCCTGGGGTATGGACGGCGCGTGGAGGGGCAGTTATCGGCGGGGTTGGGCTTCGATGCGTATCGGCTGCGGCGGCTGAGTGATCCCTGGGGCGTGGCCGGGGTTGCGGTGCACCGCACGGGCCGGACGCAGGATCTGGCATGCACCCAGAGCCATACGACGATGGAGGGACATGATTTCATCCGCGTGCAGACAATGGGCGCGGCGCCGGTGGGGGATGGCGATCGGGCAGCGCCGACCCTGTATGCGGCGCAGGAGGGCGATGGCCGGGCCTGGGGAATGGTGATCGATCTGGATGCATGCATCGGGTGCAATGCGTGCATCACCGCGTGCCAGGCGGAGAACAACATCGCCGTTGTCGGGCGGGATGCGGTACTGCAGGGGCGGGAGATGCAGTGGCTGCGCGTGGATGTTTATGCCGATGCGCGTGCTGAAGCGGCGCATGGGGGCGGCGAGGATGCGGCCGTGGTGGCGCCGGTGCGGTTTCAGCCGGTGCCGTGCATGCAGTGCGAGCAGGCGCCGTGTGAGGTCGGCTGCCCGGTGGAGGCAACGCTGCATGACCATGAGGGGTTGAACCTGATGGTGTATAATCGCTGCATCGGCACGCGGGCATGTTCCGGATATTGCCCGTATAAAGTGCGGCGCTTCAATTGGACGGATTATTCCGCCGGCGCGGCCCCTTCCATGGTGGAACAGCGTAATCCGGATGTGACCGTGCGGGCACGGGGGGTGATGGAGAAATGCACCTACTGCGTGCAGCGGATCGTGCAGGCGCGGATCGTTTCGGATCGCGATGATACGCCGATCGCCGATGGCGCGGTGATAACGGCGTGCCAGGGGGCATGCCCGACAGGCGCGATCGTGTTTGGCGATCTTGCCCGGAAGGATAGCGCGGTTGCCAGGGCGCATGCTGATCCGCGGCGGTATGCGCTGCTGGGCGAGCTGAATACGCGGCCGCGGACGACGTATCTGGCGGCGCAGGCGCCCGCCTTGGCACAGCGGGGCTGAGCGATGCCTCCAGTTGCAAGCGAGATGGTGTTGAACGGCGAGACCCATCGCGGCATCGGCGCCGCCATGGGCATGCGGGCCTGGTGGTTGGCACTGGCGGCGGCGCTGGCCTTGTGCGGATTGCTGGCTGCTTCGCTATTTTTCCTGTTCTGGGACGGGATTGCGGTGTGGGGCAACGATATTCCGGTGACGTGGGCGTTGGATATCGTCAGCTATGATTGGTGGATCGGGATTGCGTGCGGGGGGCTGGTGGTGAGCGCGGTTCTGCTGCTGGCGGATTCGCCCGCGCACGGCGCGCTGAACCGGATTGCGGAGACGATGGCCGTGATGGGCGCCGTGGCGGCTGGCATCTATCCGATCATCCATCTGGGCCGGCCGTGGCTGTTTTACTGGACGTTTCCGTATCCTAACAGCTTTGCGTTGTGGCCGCAGTTTCGCAGCCCGCTGGTTTGGGATGCGATCGACATTTTGAGTTTCCTGGGGATTTCACTGTGCGTTTGGTATGTGGGGCTGCTGCCGGATCTGGCGGTGCTGCGGGACCGCGCTTGGGAGGCGGCGCGCGGCGACAAGGGACTTTTGAAGGCTCAGCTTTACGGGATTGCGGCGCTGGGGTGGCGCGGCTCGGCGGTGCATTGGCACAGGTGGGTACAGGCATATCGCATTCTGGCGCTGTTGGGCGTGCTGGTGGTGCTGGCGTTGCAAACCGGCGCCGCGGTGATGTTCGCAGGCACGCTGGAACCGGGCTGGCACGATACGCTGTTGCCGGTGACGTATCTGGCTGGGGCGCTGCTGGCGGGGACGGGCATGCTGAGCGTGCTGGTGGTGGTGGTGCGCCATGCGTTCGCCCTGCAATCGCTGATCACGGCGCGGCATGTGAGCCTTCTTGCCCTGCTGCTGCTGGGTCTTGCCGTGGCGAACATGTATTGCCTGGGCGCATCGACGGTTTCGGCGATGCTGGGGGGCGACAATTTCGTGGTGGCGGGACAGGTACGTCGCGCGACCGGGCCGGTGGCCTGGAGTTTCTGGATGCTGGTGGCGGGGGCCCTGGTGGCACCGCTGGTGTTTCTGGCCGGCAGGTTGCGCCGATCGCCCGCGGTTTTGGCGTGGGTGGGGGGATCGGCCTGCGCGGGGATATGGGGGGACCATTACACGCTGATCGTGGCGACGCTGCAGCATGATTTTTTGCCATCCTCCGTGCACGCGACGCGTATCAGTTTTTTTGAGTGGGCGACGTTCGCCGGATCTGGCGGGGTTTTTCTGCTGATGCTGCTGCTGTTTTTCCGCCTGGTTCCGGTGGTTGGCCTGGCGCGGGCGCGGCCATACGTGGTGCCAGCTGGGGCGCCCTCTGGGGATGCGGATGCGCCGCTATGGGGGGTTGCGGCGGAGTTCGCGACGCAAGCCGGCATGGCGCATGCGTTGCGCAAGCTGCGGGCCGGCACGGCCGGGTTGCGGGTGGATGGGTATGGGCCGGTGCCGAGCGTACGGGCGGCGATGGCCTTGGGGTTGCGCGCGGGATCGATGCGGGGGTTTGCCGTGGTGGGCGGGGTTGCAGGCGCGCTGGCGATGTTCGGTATGTGCAGTTACGCCACGGTGTATGGCTACGTGTTCGATATCGGGGGGCGCCCGCGGTTCAGTTGGCCGGACTTCGTTGTGCCCACGGTATCTTTCGGCTGTTTATGCGCCGGGTTGACGGTTGCCGGGGCGATGCTGGTGGGCAACCGTCTGCCACGGCTGAATCATCCGGCATTCAATATCGCCGGGTTCGGGCGGGCGAGCGTGGATCGGTTTTTCGCGGTGGCTCATACCAGCGGGGAGCAGATCGATCCAATTGCTGCCGAGGCGCTGTTGCGGGCAATGTCGCCGGCGCCGCTGGCGATCACGCGGGTTAGGCGGTGAGGCGCGCGGTTGTGGCCTGTGCCGTGGTATTGTGCGCGGTTGGCGCCTGCAAGAAGCAGGATATGTATACGCAGCGGGTGATCCGGCAGTGGGATAGCGATCCCGCTTCGGCCGATGGATCGAGCGTGCGGCCGCCGGTGGCGGGAACGCTGGCGTTGCAGTTGCCGGATGCACCGGTATCGCCGCCGCGTGTTATCACGGCGGCGCTGCTGGCCCGCGGCCAGGCGCGTTTCGATATTTATTGTGCGCCCTGCCATGGGGCGAGCGGCAACGGTTTAGGCATGATCGTGCAGCGCGGATTTCCGCAGCCACCCGATCTGGCCGGCGAAAACTTGCGGCATGCGCCTGTGCAGGTGTTTTACGACACGATCACCAACGGGCATGGTGCGATGTACAGCTACGCGGCGCGCGTGGCACCGGCGGATCGCTGGGCGATTGCCGCCTACATCCGCGCCCTGCAAATGAGCCAAGCCTCTGTGCTGGCCTCGCTGCCGGCCACGGATCGTGCCGCTTTGGGCGACACGCCATGAATAAAAGTCTTTTTGCTTCTTTTTCTTCAGAAAAAGAAGATTCTTTTCTCTTACCGCTCCGCGGCCGCTCTTTCTTGAAAGAAAAAAGCAAAGAACGTTTTGCCCCTGGGTGTGTGCCATGATGGCGGCGTGGTTGCTGTTGCTGGCGGTGCCGGCGGGGGCTTTGCCGTTGGTGATGGCGGGGGAGGGGTTCGGCGGCGCACGGCTCATCACCGCGCTGCGGGGATTGCTGGTATTGATGCCGGTGGCCTGTGTCGCCGCGGTGCCGCTGGCGGCTTGGGGGATGGTGGCGCAGCCATGGTTTGTGTTGCGGGGCGCTGCGTATTTGGCGGTCTGGACGGTGTTGGCGTTGCTGTTCGCGCGCCCGCCGGTTCGGCCGCGCCCGGTGATGCGCGCCATGGGGCTGGCGGTGCATCTGGTGGTGGTGACGCTGGCGGCGGCGGATTGGATGTTTGCCTGCGCGCCGGGCCCGGGGGCGAGTGATATCGGGCTGCTGGTGATGGCGGGGCAATGCGCCACTGCGCTGGCGGTGGTGATGCTGCGGGAAAAGCGGCCCATGCGGGGGGCCCTGGCCTGGCTGATGGCGGCGCAATTGGCCTGGGGCGCGCTACAGTTCACGCAATATCTGGTGGTGTGGTCGGCGGATATTCCGGGCGAGATCGCCTGGTATCAGCAGCGCGGATCGGGGGCGGGCGTGGCGGCGGTTTGGCTGGGCGTGGCGGGTGTGGTGGGGCCGGTGGTGGTGGCCGCGTCCGGTTGGCGGGCGGTGCCGCGTGTGTGTGCGGCGCTGGTGCTGCTCTGCCAGGCGGTTGGGATGTTCTGGCTGATCACGCCCTCCAGCGTCGGGCGCTTTGGACTTTCCTGGGACGACGGCCTGGCGGTTGTGGTGGTGCTGGCGGTGATTGCCGGCGTGGTGTCGGCGGCGCCGGCGGCCGGCGTCTGGCTGCGGCAGCGGCACATGCGGGCATGAGGGTGACGCGCGCCCTGGGGCGCCGGCTGGGCCGCGTGCTGCCGTTTCTGGCGGGCGCGCTCGCGGGTGCTGCCGCCGTGCGTGTGGTGTGGGGTGCGCGCTGCAGCCGGCTTTCCGCCGATCCGTATGGCGAAGCGGCGGGGCGCGGGCATCCGGAATCGCCGCCCAGTGCCGCGGCGCTCGCCGCGGGCTATGAGACGACCGATGTCTCCGCCCGGGATATCGCGCGCATCATGGCGGTATTCGCCGTGGGCGGCTTTGCCAGTGTGGGGCTGATGCTGTGGGGGCTGGGACACCTGCATCAGGCCGATATGGCGCGTGCGGCTGGCCTGACGGGGGTGGAGCGCACGCCGATCACGGTGCCCGAACCTCATCTGCAGGCTGACCCGCAGACGGAGCTGGGCGCGCTGCAGGTGCGGCAGGCGGCGCTGCTGCACCATTATGCGCGGCTGCCGGCGGGGCTGGCGCGGATCCCCATCGATCGGGCGATGGTGCTGCTGGTGGGAACGCCCATGGATCCGCCCGGCACCGTGTTTGCGTCGGCAGCCGCGAGCGGGCGTTCCCGGCCATGAGCGGCGCGCCCAGCCCCGCAGTGTATCCGCTTCTGCTGTGGCCGCAAGCCGCATCGCAAGCGGCGGTGCATGTGGATTGGCTGATCTTTGCCTTTACCGCGGTCACATTGCTGCTGACGGTGCCGATCTTCCTGGCGATCACGTATTTCGCGCTGATGTACCGCAGCGGCCGGCAGGTGGATCGGGGGCATACATCGGACCGGAACGTCAAGATCGAGCTTTCCTGGATGCTGATCCCGTTTTTCCTCACGCTCGCGTTCTTTGCCTGGGGTGCGCAGATCTTCGATGTGGAGAAACATGCGCCGGCCAATGCGCTGGAGATACAGGCGATCGGGCGGCAATGGATGTGGAAGTTTCAACATCCGGGCGGCCAGGCGGAGATCAACGATCTGCACGTGCCAACGGGGCAGCCCGTGCTGATCAACATGATTTCGCAGGATGTGATCCATTCGCTCTATCTGCCGGCATTCCGTGTGCAGATGGAAACGCTGCCAGGGCGCTATACGCAGCTTTGGTTCAAGGCCGAGCGACCTGGGCAGTACCGTCTGTATTGCTCGGAATATTGCGGCACCGATCATTCGGTGATGGATGGGCTGCTGTATGTGATGAGCCCCAGCGACTACGCGCGCTGGCTTTCCCAGGCGGGATCGAGCCAGTCCCTTGCCGCACTGGGCAAGAGGCTGTTTTCCAATTACGGGTGCAGCGGGTGCCACGGGGCGGGCGCGACGATCCGGGCGCCGGATCTGGCGGGGCTATATAATCGCCCGGTGCCGATTGATGGCGGCGGCAGCGTGATCGCCGACGATACCTATATACGCGACAAGATCCTGAACCCGGACAATAATCTCATCGCCGGCTACAAGCAGGTGATGCCCAGTTTCAAGGGCGTGATCCCGGAAGACGAGTTGATGCAGCTGATCGCCTATATCAAGACGATGGAGACGTCATCATGAGCCCATCCGATGCCGTGATGCGCGATCCCGGCACGCCGCAGGCCACGATGGGGCGCCCATCGGATTATCTGCATGCGCAGCATACGCTGCGATCGTGGTTCTTTACCACGGATCACAAGCGGATCGCGCTGCTGTATCTGGCATCGATCACCGTGTTTTTTGTGTTCGGGGCGATCGCGGCGGGGCTGATACGGTTGTGCCTGGTGGTGCCGAACGGGCAGATATTTACCAACGACACCTACAACAAGATTTTTACCATGCATGGCGTGATCATGGTGTGGTTCTTCCTGATCCCGTCGATCCCCTCCACGTTCGGGAATTTCCTTCTGCCGCTGATGATCGGGGCCAAGGATGTGGCGTTTCCGCGGCTGAACCTGCTCAGTTGGTACGTGTTCATGACGGGCGCCCTATTCACCATGGCCACGCTGGTTATCGGTGGGGTGGATACGGGATGGACGTTCTACGCCCCGTTCAGCACGACCTATTCCAATACCTATGTGATCCCGGCACTTCTGGGGGTGATCGTGGTGGGATTCTCCTCGATCCTGACGGGGCTGAATTTTGTGGTGACGGTGCATATGATGCGCTGTCCTGGCATGACATGGTTCCGGATGCCGATTTTCATCTGGACCCTGTATGCGACGAGCCTGATCTTTCTGCTGGGCACGCCGGTGATTACGCTGGCGTTGATCCTGCTGGTGATGGAACGGGCGTTCCATATCGGCGTGTTCGATCCGCGCCTGGGTGGCGATCCGGTTTTGTTCGAGCATCTGTTCTGGTTCTATTCGCATCCCGCGGTGTATATTATGGTGCTGCCGGGCATGGGGGTGATCACGGAGCTGGTGGCGGCGTTCGCCCAGAAGCGCGTCTTCGGCTACAGATTCGTGGCGTATGCGAGCATCGGCCTGGCCTCCATCACGTTTCTCGTGTGGGGGCACCACATGTTCGTCAATGGCCAGAGCCAGTTGGCAAGCACGGTGTTCTCGTTCCTCAGCTTTGCGGTCGCGGTGCCCTCCGCGGTGAAAGTGTATAATTGGACAGCCACGATCCATAAGGGCAATATCAGGCTGGATACGCCGATGCTCTATGCGATGGGCTATATCGGGCTGTTCGTTCTGGGCGGCCTGACCGGGCTGTTTCTGGCGACGTTGGCCGTGGATGCGCATTTGCACGACACCTATTTCGTGGTCGCTCACTTCCATTACATCATGGTGGGCGGAACCATGCTGGCGTTCCTGGGGGGCTTGCACTACTGGTGGCCCAAATTCACCGGGCGGATGTATCCGGAGGCATTCGGGCGCGTGGGAGCCTTCCTGATTTTTGTCGGCTTCAACGTGACGTTCTTTCCGCAATTCATCCTGGGGTATCTCGGGATGCCGCGCCGGTACCATGATTATCCTCCCGAGTTCCAGTTGCTGAATATTCTCTCCAGCGCGGGATCGACGATTCTGGCGGTGGGGTATTTCTTCCCCATGATCTACCTTACCTGGAGCCTGTGGTTCGGCAAGCGTGCGCCGGCCAATCCGTGGCAGGCGCGCGGGCTGGAATGGACCACATCCTCGCCGCCACCGCCGCATAATTTTGCCGTCACACCGCGGGTGGATTTCGATCCATATGATTATGCGATCAAGGCGCGCGAAGTTGGCTGAAGGAGCAGCGGTGGCCGAGCCGGTAGGGATTATGCTCGCCGAGCATTTCTCGACGGTCACGCAGCAGCGTCAGGCAGCCAAGCTTGGCTTGTGGGCATGGTTGATTACGGAGCTGCTGTTGTTCGCCGGGTTGTTCCTGTGCGCCCTGATCATCCGGATTCAGCATCCGGCTTCGGTAACGCTGGCTGCTACGCATTTAAAATTCTGGATCGGCGCGGCCAATACGGCGGTGCTGATCTGCTCCAGCTTCACAATGTCGGGCGCGATCGTGCTGTCGCGGATCGGGTGGCGGGCGGGGATGCTGCGGTTCATGCTGGCGACGGCCGCACTGGGGACGTTGTTTCTGCTGCTGAAGGGCTTTGAGTATTATCAGGATTATGTGGAGCACATGGTGCCGTTTCTGTCGGGACCCTATGTGCTGGCGCACGACCAGGCGAGCCGGCTGTTCGTGGATGTGTATTTCATCACCACGGCGCTGCACGGCGTGCATCTGATCACCGGCGTGAGTATTTTGCTGGTACTGACATGGCAGGCGAGCCGGCCGCATTTTCTGACGCGGCATCAGAACAGGATCGAGGTGTATGGGCTGTATTGGCACTTCATCGATCTGATCTGGATGATCGTGTTTCCAGTCTTGTACGTGCTGAACCGCTGAGGCAATGACGATGGCACGCGGGGATTTGCGAGTTTTGCTGAGGGTGTTGCGGGTGCCGGCATTGACGCTGGCTGCGTTGCTGGCCCTGCTCGCGATAAATGTGGCACTCGGTGCCACCCTGCCGTTCCGCAATGTGTGGATTGTGGAAGCCGGTGTTACCGCCTGCATGGTGGCGATAGTTTTGCTGGTTTCTATGGATATTCTGGAGGAGACGCCGCTTATCCGTCTATTTTCCTCGATTGGCTTCTTCTGGCTGTTGATCATGTTCGGCATGACGCTGACGGATTACGCGTATCGTTAGCGCCGCCGGCAGGCGAAGGAGCAGAGGTCATTCGCTTCTTTTTTTAAAAAAATAAGTGCTTTCTTCCTGTTATTTCCAAAAAGAGTTTCGTCCGTTTGCGCGTGTCCGGCCGCTGTCACGGTTGCGTGATGGAGGGAGCGAGGGCGCGGGTCATGCGCTGCTCTGCAATGCCTGGCGCAAGGCAAGGCACAACCACAGGAGACAGCACCATGGATGGCGATGCCGGCGGCAACAAGCTGCACGAGATTTATCATTCGGGCCTGCGCAATATGCATGCGCTGGAGCAGAGCGCGATCGAGCTCACCGAGCGGCAGACGGAAAGGCTGGAGAATTATCCGCAGATGAAGGCGCGGCTGGCGCAGCATCATACGGAATCCGTGGAGCAGGCGCGGCGTCTGGAAGCGATTCTGGAGCGGCACGGCACAAGCCCGTCTTCCGCCAAGAACGCGGTGAGCTCGGCGGTGGGCAATGTGGCCGCGGCGCTGCATGCACCGGCGCCGGATGAGATCCTCAAGAACACTTTTGCCAATTTCGCGTTCGAGCATCAGGAGATTGCCGCCTATACCAGCCTGATCGCGATGGCGGAGCAGGTTGGCGATACGGCGGCGGTGCCGTTACTGCGGCAATCCTTGAGCGAGGAGCAGGCGATGGCGACGTTCATCGAGCAGGAAATCGTGCCCACGACGCGGCGCTATATGGAGCTGACACAGGCGGGGCGTGTGGCTGGCGTGTAATGCCAGTGCCGGGGGGCCGTGAGCACAGGAAGAAAGGTCTTCTTTTCTGAAGAAAAGAAACCAGGCCTTTTGCTGTCGCGGACCTTGGCGGCAGGGGGCGCGCAAGCTTGGTCTTTGCCTTACGGTCCCCCGCCACGTAGCCGGATAAACCCCTTCGCAACCAATCCTGCTCTAGCATCCCCTTTGTGAAGGCGGCCAAAGCCGAAAAATTGGGGTTGCCAGGATTGGGGCTTGCCAGAAATGACAATGCCGGTCTCACCGGGCGGCCTTAACGGCGATGTAGACGTGCAATCGACGACGGTGAATGACGCCCCGTCCAGTGATGCCCTGCACGCGGTGGCGGATGTGGAGCTTATGCGCACCGGCATACGCTTCCGCTTTCGCGATGCCGGGCTGGAGCGTCTGTATCGCGACGAGGTACGTGGCCAGGCCCGCCGCCTGAACCGCGTCACCCTCGCCATTACCGTTCTGGTCGTCGACTCGTTCATTCTGCCCGAACATAAGCTCGCGCCGGAAATCTTCACGCTGTCCGCCGTTCTGCGGTTCGCCGTGCTCACGCCCGCCTGCCTGGTTTTCGTGCTGCTGGATTGGCGCGGCAAGCTGGGCCGTGCCTACGATTCCGCGCTCGGCCTGATGGCAATTCTGCCTACACTCATCATCGCGCTGATCATTGTGCGCACCACCAGCGCCGCGGCCCTGCCCAATATTCAGTCCAGCCCGCTCATCCAACTCGTCATCATCACCTCGCGTCTGGATATCAGGCACGCCGCCATCGTGAACCTGGCTTCCTGGCTCGCCTACAGTGCCGCTATCCAATTTTGCCCGGCGGTGCCCGCCAATTTTCTGTCATCCATGAGCCTGACCGCCGCCGCCATCGCCTTGGGCGCGTTCGCCTTCGCCGTCCGGGTCGATCTGCGGGAGCGTCAGGTCTTCCTGCTCGGCCTGCAGAACGAACGCCGGCGTGCACAGCTGGCGCGGCAAAACTCCGTGCTCACTACGCTCACTCATGTCGATGCGCTCACCGGGCTCGGCAATCGCCGCTACTTCGATGAACGGCTGGAGGCAAGCTGGGAAGATGCCTGCACGCAGCGCATTCCGCTCTCAGTCGTTATCTTCGACATAGATCATTTCAAAAAGTTTAACGATTCGCTCGGTCATCAGGCTGGCGACGCGTGTCTGCGCGTCGTGGGACGCGCCATCGCCCAGTGCGTCCGCACCGCGGTGGACACCACCTGCCGCTATGGCGGCGAGGAATTCGCCATCATTCTGCCGGGCGCGCCGCATGCGGTGGCCTGTACCATCGCCGCGCGCGTCAATGCCTCGGTTATGGCCTGCGCCATTGCCCACCCAGCCGCCGGACCCCCCGGCTGCGTTACCGTCAGCCTCGGCGTTGCCACAATTATCCCCGGCCCCGGCAACAGAGCCACCGCGCTGGTCGAGGCGGCCGATCGCTGCCTCTACGCCGCCAAACGCAACGGCCGCAATCAACTCGCCAGCGCCGACCTCACCCAGCAAACGCCGGCCGAACTGCCCTGAGGACAAGGGGGGTTGGTGCCGGGTGAGGGGATTGAACCCCCGACCTTCGGTTTACAAAACCGCTGCACTACCGCTGTGCTAACCCGGCCCCTACCAGTGTCTGCGCATTCGGCACGCGCACGCGCCAATCTAATATCAGTCACGCCGGCGGGCAAACCCCGGCGAGGCAAACGCGCTTGGAAGGGCAGGCCGCGTGAACACTAGGTCATGAATTGGGTTTCACCGTAGCGCCGATGGAATGTTCACCCGTGCGGCTTTAGTGCAACACGCAAGCGGTATGACAGCGCCGCGATGCTTATGGAGAGACGCAGCATGACCTCAACACCCCGCTCCCCCCGGCGCAGAGTTATCGCCTATGCCTTGCTGGCGGGGACCGCCCTCGGCGGCTTCGCCATGGGTGATGCCTATGTCGCCCACGCCCAGTCGCCCGCCTCCGTGGTGGAGCCCAAGCCCGGCGCGATCCAGCCCACGCTGGGCAGTCACCTGCCCGATTTCGTCAGCTTGGTGAAGGAAGTGAAGCCGGCGGTGGTTTCCATCACCAGCAAGATGCGCGCGGGCGAGGAGGACGAGGAGGGCCAGGGCGGCCAGGCTCCGGGCGGCTTCGGCCACGGCCAGCAACTGCCCTTCCCCTTTCCCTTCCCTTTCGCACAGCAACAGCAGCAGCCGCGGATTGTGGAAGCACGCGGGTCCGGCTTCCTGATCGATTCCGATGGTACGATCGTCACCAACAATCACGTGGTGCGCAACGCGACCTCCGTGACCGTAACACTGGATGACGGCACGGTACTGCCGGCCCGCGTGGTCGGGCGCGACAAGGCCTCCGACCTCGCGGTGCTGAAGGTGAAGGCGAACCGCAAGCTGCCGTTCATCAACCTGGGCGACTCAAACGAAGCGCAGCCCGGCGCCTGGGTGGTGGCGGTGGGCAATCCGTTCGGCTTGGGCGGAACGGTCACGGCGGGCATCGTGAGTGCGCGCGGGCGTGATATCGGTGCGGGCAATTACGACAGCTTCATTCAGATCGATGCGCCGATCAATCAGGGCAATTCCGGCGGCCCGCTGTTCACGCAGGATGGCCGCGTTGTGGGCGTGAACAGCGCCATCATTTCACCCAGCGGCGGCAGTGTGGGCATCGGGTTCGCCATCCCGTCCAACACCGTCAAATCGGTCGTCTCCCAGTTGGAAAAAACCGGGCACGTGGTGCGCGGCTATATCGGCGTGGAGGCGCAGGGCGTGAATGCGGCTATGGCCGATGCGCTGCATCTGCCGGGCAGCACGACCGAGGATCGGGGCGCCCTGGTCGCGAGCGTGGAGGCCGATGGGCCGGCCGCGCATGCCGGGGTGCAGCCGGGCGACGTGATCACCAAGGTGAACGGCGAGGCGACGGGCAACCCGCGTGAACTGGCGATCGATGTGAGCCAGTTGCCGCCGGGCACCCATGCCAGTCTGGATATTGTGCGCCAGGGTCACCCGCAGACGGTGGACGTGACGATCGGCACATTGCCGGCCGAAGGCGCGGGCGCCAGTGCCCTTTCGCCGCACGGCACCCAGAGCCTGGGTGTGGCGCTGGGCGGGCTTACGCCGAATGTGCGCCAGCAACTGGATCTGCAGGATAGCACGCGCGGCGCGGTGATCACGCAGGTGACGCCGGGGTCCGCGGCGGACCAGGCCGGCTTGCAGGGCGGCGACGTTATCACCGGCGTGGGTGACAAGGCCGTGACCGGCGTCAACGATGCCTCGCGGCTGATCCGGGAGTCGTTGAAGGCGAACCAGGCCGTGGCGCTGCGCATCATCCGCAATGGCGAGCCGCTCTTCGTGGCTGTGGCGGTCAACCCGGCCGAGCAGGGCCAGCCAGGCGACCAGGACGACGGCAACGGCTGATCAGGTGTCAGCAGTCAGCTTTCAGTCATCAGACCTTTTCTGATGACTGGAAGCGCACTGCTGAAGGCTGGTTCAGGCTGAACCCATCGGGGTCAGGGTCTCGATGGTGGTTTCACGCAGCAGGGCCGCGAACAGCATCAAGGCGTCGGATGCGCCGCGGTCCTGCAAGGTGCCGGAAAGGAATTGAACGGCGAACAACTCGGCTTGCTCGGCAATGATCAGCGCGGCACGGCGCATCGCCTGCTGGGCCAGCGCGGTTTGAAGGGTTTCCGGCATACGTTGCCACTCGCCCAGGGATTCGGCCTTGTCTCTCATGGGGGGTACTATGAGAGGGGAGGCGTTAAAGGGGGGTGGAGAAGGGCGGCCTTCTTTTTTGAAAAAAAGAAGCAAAAAACTTTTATCTTTCGGGTTGCGCGGGTTGCGCGCGTATCGGATCGTCGTCGCGGCGAACGCGTAAAAGTTTTTTGCTTCTTTTTTTCAAAAAAGAAGACCTTGTCTTACTCCTTGCGGGTGAGCTCATAGAGCGCCACCGTCGCCGCTGCCGAGACATTGAGGCTCTCCATCGTCCCCGGCATCGCCAGGCCGGCGAGTTCGTCGCACGTATCGCGCGTCAGGCGGCGTAGTCCCGTGCCCTCCGCGCCGAGGGTGAGCGCGATGCGGCGCTGCGCGAGTGCCGTGCCGCGCAGCGGTTTGGCATCGGCGGCCAGGCCCACCGTCCATAGTCCGGCCGCTTTCAGGGCCACCAGCGTGCGCGCCAGATTCACTGCGCGGATGACGGGCACGGTTTCCAATGCGCCGGAGGCCGCCTTGGCCAGCGCGCCGGTTTCCTCCGGGGCATGGCGATCCTGCACGATAACGCCGGCAACACCGAAGGCGGCGGCGGAGCGCAGGATGGCGCCCACGTTGCGCGGGTCGGTCACCTGGTCCAGCACAAGAACAGGGCCGGGCCGGTCCAGCAGGGCTTGCAGTGAGGGTTGGGGCAGGGGGTCAGCCAGCAGGGCCATGCCCTGATGCACCACGTCGCGGCCCAGCATCTGGTCAAGCCGCGCGCGGTCGATGCGTTCATGGCCCAGCGCCCAGGGGCGCGGCAGATGCGCGGTCAGCGCTGTTTCGGCTTCCTCGGTCAGCACGAGCCGGCGCAGGCGGCGCTGTGGGTTGAGCAGGGCCGCAGCGACGGGGTGCAGGCCGTAGAGCCATACGGTGCCGGCCGGTGTGGCCGCCGCGCGATGCGGCACCCCGGCGCCCGGGTGGTGGCCCTGGCGTCCGTCACGCGTGGGCCGGGGCGGGGTTGCCGGGGCGGTGGGCTTGCCGGTGATGCGGGGGCGCGTGTGGGGTGGGGTGGTCATCCCACTTCTATACAGTCGGGCGTGCCGGGCGGCTATGGCGCAGGCCCCCTGTGCCGTTCGTTGACAAGTTCTGCGCGACCGCATATCCGCCGCTCTCCGCCGTGCTGCGGAGGGGTGCCCGAGTGGCTAAAGGGGGCGGACTGTAAATCCGCTGGCTTCGCCTACGTTGGTTCGAATCCAACCCCCTCCACCAGTGGCCGGTTGGCTGCCCCGGGTTCCCCTTCGGCCTGATCCTCGCCTAGTGTTTCTTGGCGGGTGTGCCGCGCCGGGGTGATTGCATGGCCGATGGGATTGGCGCAGGTGCCGGGTTCGGCCCGGAATTCGGGCACGACCATGTGTTTCTGGCGCCCGGCCACGAACGGGCGGAGCGGCGCACCTGGGCGGTGATCGGGTTGTGCGCGGCGATGATGGTGGCGGAAATCGCCGGCGGCTGGCTGTTCGGGTCGATCGCGCTGATTGCCGATGGGCTGCATATGTCGACCCACGCTGGGGCGCTGTTGCTGGCGGCGCTGGCCTACCGGTTCGCGCGGCGGCATGCCCGTGATCCGCGCTTCACGTTCGGCTCGGGCAAGTTCGGCGATCTGGCGGGGTTTTCCAGCGCCATCGTACTGGCGATGATATCGCTGCTCATCGGGTATGAGGCGGTGGGGCGTCTGTTCGCGCCGGTGCCGATCCTGTTTGGTGAGGCGGTGCCGATCGCGGTGCTTGGGCTGGCGGTGAACGTGGCCAGCGTGTGGCTGCTCAGCGGCGGGCACGAGCATCATCACGGCCATAACCACACGCACGGGCACGCGCATGGTGGGCACGACCACCATGCGGGGCATCGCATCGCGACGTCCGCCGGGGTCATGGAACTGAGCATTTTCGAGGAGGGCGTGAGGCCGCGGTTCCGTCTACGCCCTGCCCCGCGGGGGGAGGCGAGGATCCAGACGCGGCGGGACGATGGCACCGTGCAGCTCTTCACCCTGGTGCCGCAAGGCGATTTTGCGGAGTCGGTGGAGGAGGTGCCGGAACCGCATGCGTTCGAGGCCGCGCTGGATCTGGCGGGGGAGCGCCATGGCGTGATGTTCGCCGAGCCGGAGCACGCCCATGCGCGGACGGCGAGGGACAACAACATGCGCGCGGCGGTGGTGCATGTGTTGGCGGATGCGGCTGTTTCGGTTCTGGTGATCGTGGGGCTGTTGCTGGCGCGCTGGCTGGGCTGGGTGTGGATGGATCCATTGGCGGGGCTGGTGGGGGCGGTGGTCATTGCCAGTTGGTCGTGGGGGCTGGCGCGCGATACGGGGGCGATTTTGCTGGATATGAACCCCGATGCGCAGATGGCGGCACGGCTTCGCCAGGCGATCGAGGCGGAGGGGGATCGCCTGGCCGATTTTCATTTGTGGCGCCTCGGCCCGGGTCATTTGGGGGCGATTGTCTGCGTGCAGACCGCGTGGCCGCGCGACCCCGCCTATTACCGGTCGCGGCTGCGGCATTTCGGCACGCTCTCCCACCTGACCGTCGAAGTACAACAGCTTGAATGAGACGG
Source organism: Acetobacteraceae bacterium (assembly GCA_003133065.1). Taxonomy (GTDB): domain Bacteria; phylum Pseudomonadota; class Alphaproteobacteria; order Acetobacterales; family Acetobacteraceae; genus BOG-908. The sequence goes on along the minus strand of PKZM01000225.1, from coordinate 18,077 downwards.
CGCCGGCAGCGGGCCCAAACGAGCCAAAGTTTTTTGGTTCTTTTTTTCAAAAAAGAACATCTTTTTCAGATCTTGAGGTGTTTTATTACGCTGCCGCCCCGCGGATATGATCGCGCAGGCGGGTGAGGGGCCGTTCCACGGTGATGTGCAGGGCGGCCGCGAGTGCGAGTGAGAGCGCGATGGCCGCGGCATAGGGCAGGGCGCCCCGCGCGGGCGAGAGGCTGGTGATGAGCGTCAGGACGATGCCATGGCTGATGTAGAGCGGATAGGTGAGCTCGCCGACCCGCCGGTCCCAGTGGCGGATCTTGGCCGGTATGGCGCGAGGGCGTGCGAGCAGGCCGAGCATGCAGAGGAGCACGGCCAGCAGCGGCAGCTGATAGAGCAAAGCCGGGTGGCCGCGCTGGTGCCAAAAGGTGAAGGCCAGGAGCGTGGCGCCGGCGGCGCCGCACAGGTGAAGGCGGGACGTGGCGCCCGGGCGGCGGTGCAGCGCGTAGAGCGCGATGCCGAAACCGAAGAAGGGAATACAGAGGAGTTGCATCGGGGCTGATCCGCCGCCCTGGGTCTGTCGCCAGGCGAACAGGACGAAGGCGCCGTAGGCGAGCATCAGCGCGAGGGGGATGATGGCGGGGCTTGCGCGCCTGCGGGCGAGGGTGGCGGCGAAGGCGGCGAGGTAGAACGCGAATTCAACGCGCAGGGTCCAGGCGAAGGGGATGGGGGAGAAATCCTGCAAGCTGATGCGGTGGATGGGCAGGCCGGGGACGATCTCCAGCACGGAGGCAATGATCAGGCGCCATTGCAGCGGCGCGCCCGTGAGCGGCGCATCCAGCGCCACAAGGTGCCCGGCGCGGGCAAGGCTGGCATCCACGGCCAGGGCCAGGGTGAGGGCGGCCAGATAGGGGGGGATGATGCGCAGCGCGCGATTGGCCAGGAAGGCACCGGGCCGGCCAGCGTAGAAGCTATCCAGTGCCTCCGCCACGATGAAGCCGGAGAGCGCGAAGAACACCGTGACGGCGATGGCGCCGAGTTCCCAGGTGTAGAACCCCTCACGCGCGGCCGGGGGCAGTACCAGCAGCCCATGCTGCAGCAGTACCATCATCGCCAACAGAAAACGAAAGGCCCCGAACGGCCGGTATCCCGGTTTCATTGCGCCTAGACAATGACCCGGGCGGGCCGATGAAGCCAGCCCGCCGAAAGGGATAAAAGTTTTTTGAGTCTTTTTTTAAAAAAGAGAAGGCTTCTTTCTTGAAAGAAAGAAGCAAAGAACTTTTACCTGTTTGCGGGTGGGGTCGCCGGAGAGGTGAGGCGCTATTTCAGGACGCTGGAGAGTTTCAGGGCCAGCGCGGTGGAGCCCTTCACCTTCAGCTTGCCGGTCATGAAAGCCATTGTGGCGTCCAACTGGCCGTGCAAAATCTTCTCCAGGTCGGCGGGACTGATCACGATGGTGGTGTCCGCGTCGTCGTCGGCATGGCTCAACGTCGCGGGCGTCTGCGTGCCGTCGATGAACAGCGTGTCATCGCCGAAATCGAACTTGAGCTTGGCGTCCAACGCCCCGAACTGATCCAGCCGCGAGGCGAAAATGCTCTCGATGTCCGCGACGCCCATCACCATTTCCTTCTCATGAGGCTGACGTATAGGTTAACCCCGGTCCCGGACGCTGTAAACCGCTTGGGTGGGGCGTGACGGCGCAGTTTATCACCGGACCCGCGATCCTGCGGGACGGCGCATGGCGGCAAGGCCTGGGCGTGCTGATCGACCATGGCGTGATCCGCGCCATCCTGCCGGACGGCGAAACGCCGCACGCCGAGCGGGTGGCTCTGCCGCCGGACTGCAAGCTGGCCCCTGGACTGATCGACATCCAGGTGAATGGCGGCGGGGGCGTGCTGTTCAACGACCAGCCGGCCGCCCCGACAGCCCACGAGATGGCCGCCGCCCATCGCAGGCTGGGCACCACGTCGATTCTGCCCACGCTGATTACCGATACGTTGCCGGCAATGCAGCTTGCGGCGCTCGCCGCACGCGCGGCGGTGACGCCACAGAGCGGGGTGATCGGTATCCATTTCGAGGGGCCGTTCCTCAGCCCGAAGCGGCCTGGCGTGCACCACCGCGACCTGATCCGGCCCGCCGGCGAGGATGAACTGGCGCTGCTGGAATCGCTGGCCGCGCACCTGGCCGGCCCGGTGCTGCTGACGCTCGCGCCCGAGATGATGGCGGATGCCACGCTGGAGCGCCTGTCCGAAGCGGGGGTGATCCTGTCCGCCGGGCATAGTGAAGCTGGATATGCGCGCATGCAGGTGGCGCTCAGCCATGGCGTGAGCGGGTTCACCCATCTGTTCAATGCCATGCCCGCGCCGTCGGCGCGCGATCCGGGGATCGTGGCGGCGGCGTTGCTGAACGAGACAGGTTTTTGCGGCGTGATCATGGACGGCATCCATGTCCACGCGCCGATGCTGCGGCTGCTGCTCGGCGCCAAACCCTGGGACCGGATCATCCTGGTCTCCGATTCCATGCCGCCGGCGGGCACGGACATGACCGATTTCATGCTCCAGGGGCAGCGCATCTTTCGCAGCCAGGGGCGGCTGACAACGCAGGATGGCACATTGGCGGGCGCCGATATCTGTCTGGCGGACGCGGTGCGTTTCGCGGTGGGGCTGGGCGTGCCATCGGAAGCGGCGCTGGAGATGGCCGCCGCCGTGCCGGCTGCCTTCCTGGGCATCGGGCATAGGCTGGGGCGGATCGCGCCGGGCCTGCGGGCCGATCTCGTGCTGCTGACGCCGGGGCTGGAGGTGATGGGCACCTGGCTGGCGGGCGTGTGGGACGGCGCGCGGTCAGGCCTGGCCGCGGATATTCGGGCGTGACTGACGACCAGGTGGCCCGGTTCGCGACATATGTCGCCACGCTGGGGCGGGGACCCGGGCGCAGCCGCGCGCTCAGCCGGGCTGAGGCTGAGGATGCCATGCGCCTGCTGTTGGCGGGCAGCCCCGATCCGATCCAGGTGGGCGCGTTTCTGATGCTGCTGCGCTATCGCGGTGAGGATCCCGAGGAGATCACCGGCCTGGTGCTGGGGGCGGCGACGGCCACGCGCATTGAGGGCGCGCAGGTGGATCTGGATTGGCCTTCCTACGGGGCAGGTCGCACACGTGGTGCGCCGTGGTTTCTGCTCTCGGCGCTGGCGCTGGCGCGCGCGGGGGTGCGCGTGCTGATGCATGGCACCAATGAATTTTCCGGCGGGATCACGGTCGGCGATGCGATCGCTTCTCTGGGGATCAGCCCGGCGGAGGGGCCGGCGGATGCACGGGCGCGCCTGTCGGCAGACCGGTTTGCCTATGTGCCGATCGGCCGGCTGAGCCCCCGCCTGGCGGCGCTGCTGGGTTTGCGCCGGCTTCTGGGCCTGCGATCGCCGATCAACACGGTGGCGCGGCTGCTGGATCCAGCCGGGGCGGCCGCCGGCGTGGATGGCGTGTTCCATCCGCCCTATATCGAAACCCATCTGGCGGTGGCTGAACGCCTGGGCCGCAAGCGGCTGCTGGTGCTCAAAGGCGGCGGCGGCGAGGCCGAGCGCAATCCGTCACGGGCCACAACGGCGCATCTGTGGATTGCCGGGCAGGGACGGCAGGAGGTGATGCTGCCTGCGATCCCCTGGCCATCCGCGGACGCGGATGAACGTGAGCCCGCCATTGCCGATATCTGGCGCGGCCAGGCCGTGCATCCGGCGATCGAGGCGCGTATCGTCGGCACGATCGGGCTGGCCTTGCTGGCGCTGGGGCAAAGCGGGGATGACGCTGCCGGGTCCATCTGGCGGGCCCGGCTGACGTGACGGCAGAATACTTGCCTTGCCGACAATCCGCACGGCGGAAACTGCGCTTACCTTAAGGACCAAAAGTTTTTGGTTCTTTTTTTCAAAAAAGAACTCTTCCTTCCTTCCCCCATTTGCCTGCTGCCTGCCGCCCCGTTTCTTGACACCCACCCCCCGCCGCGTCTTCATCCGCTGGCCCCGATCGGACTATCGTTTCATGCCTGTCACACCCAAGCCCTCGCTGACCAAGAAGCCCGTCTCGCGCGTGGAGCCGCAGGCCGGCGGCCTGCTGGAGACGGTCAAGACACTCGTCTATGCCGGGCTTATTGCCATGGCGATCCGTACGGTGGCGTTCGAGCCGTTCAACATCCCCAGCGGCTCGATGATCCCCACGCTGCTGATCGGCGATTTCGTGTTCGTCAGCAAATACAGTTACGGCTACTCGCATTACTCCGTCCCGTTCTCGCCGCCGCTGTTTTCGGGCCGGCTGTTCGGCTCATATCCGCATCGCGGCGACGTGGTGGTGTTCCGCAATACGCGCAATACCAGCGAGGACTGGATCAAGCGGGTGATCGGGCTGCCCGGCGACCATATCCAGGTGAAGCAGGGGCAGCTTTATCTGAATGGGCAGGAAGTGCCGCGCACGCCGCTGGGCGATTATGAGGCGGCCGATGAGAACGGCACGCGCGTGCTGACGAAGGAATACATGGAGGCGCTGCCCGCCTCGGTGAAGGGCGCCCCGCCCATCAAGCACGATCTGCTGAAATACAGCGACGACGAGCGGAACCTGGGCGGTGATGTGGATGTGAACAACACCGAGGAATACGTGGTGCCGGATGGGCACCTGTTCATGATGGGCGACAACCGCGACAATTCGGCGGACAGCCGGTTCATGAACGGGCTGGGGTTCGTGCCGCTGGAGAATGTCATTGGGCGGGCGCAATTCATCTTCTTCAGCTTCGATGCCGAGGCGCCCTGGTACGAATTCTGGATGTGGCCGGTGGAGGTGCGCTGGAGCCGGCTGCTGAAGGGCGTCGATTGATCCCCGGGCAAGCAGCGCCGGAGAGATCTTCGCACATACCGGCGGCTTCCGCACAGGTGGGGGAACGGCTGGATCGGGCGCAGGAGCTGCTGGGGCATCGGTTTGAACGGCCGGATCTGCTCCGGGAGGCGCTGACGCATCGCTCGGCCATGGCTGGGCGCGCGGCGGTGCGCCGGGCGCGCCGCTCCGGCCAGAAGGTAGCTTCCAATGAGCGGCTGGAATTCATCGGCGACCGGGTGCTGGGCCTGGTCATGGCTGAATGGGTGGCGGAGCGGTTTCCGGCGGAATCCGAGGGTGATCTGGGGCCACGCCTGGCGGAGCTCGTCTCGCGCGATGCGGTTTGCGCGGTCGCGGAACGGATCGGGCTGACCTCGACGCTCGCGCTCGGCACGAACGAGGCGCTGGCCGGCGTGGGCAGGCTGGCGACGGTGCTGGCGGATGCCATGGAAGCCGCGATCGGCGCGCTCTACATGGACGGTGGTCTGGAGGTGGCGCGGCGGTTCATCCGGGCGGGATGGGATGAGCTGATGCAGGCGCAGGTGAAGCCGCCCAAGGATCCCAAAACGGCGCTGCAGGAAGTGGTGCTGGCACGCGACAGCAAATTACCGGACTACAAGGTGGTCTCCCGCGTGGGTCCGTCGCACGCGCCGCAATTCGTGATCGCGGTGTCGGCCTGGGGGAAGACGGGCGTGGGGGAGGGGAGCACCAAGCGGATGGCGGAACGGGCGGCGGCGACGGATTTGTTGGGGAAGCTCACGTGAAGCAAAAGGAAGTGTTCTTTTTTGAANNGATTGCCGGTGAGGGCGCAAGGGCAAAAGTTTTTTGGTTCTTTTTTTCAAAAAAGAACACTTCCTTGACGTCTCGGTGCGGCTTCGTCGCCCTCGTCGGCGCCCCCAACGCGGGCAAATCCACCCTGCTCAACCGCATGGCCGGCGCCAAGCTCTCCATCGTCAGCCCCAAGGCGCAGACGACGCGGTTCCGCGTGCTCGGCATCCTGCTGCGCGGGTCCGCGCAGATTCTGCTGGTGGATACGCCTGGCATTTTCGCGCCGCGGCGCAAGCTGGACCGCGCCATGGTGAACGCCGCCTGGACCGGATCGGACGATGCCGATCTGACCCTGCTGCTGGTGGATGCGCGCGCGGGCGTGACCGAGCAGGTGGGCCCCATCACCGACCGGCTGCGCGGCACCGGGCGCCGGACCTGGTTGATTTTGAACAAGGTGGATCTGGTGCCGCGCCCGCGCCTTCTGCCGCTGACCGCCGAACTGACGGAACGCGGCGGCTTCGAGCAGACATTTATGGTGAGCGCGGCCAATGGCGATGGCGTGGCCGATCTGCTGGATGCGGTGGCGGCCGCACTGCCCGAGGGGCCGCATCTGTATCCGGACGATGAAATCACCGACCTGCCGGATCGCCTGCTGGCCGCCGAAATCGTGCGCGAGCAGATCTTTTTGCAGACGCACGAGGAAGTGCCGTACGGCACGACGGTCGAAACCGAGAGTTTCACGGAACGGCCCGATGGCTCGGTGCGGGTCGATGCGACCATCTACGTGGCGCGGGCAGGGCAGAAGGCCATCCTGATCGGCGAGGGGGGGGGGCGGGTGCGCGATATCGGCGCGAAAGCACGCTCGCACCTGGCGCAGTTGCTGGACCGGCCCGTGCACCTGTTTCTCAACGTGAAGGAACGCTCGGGCTGGGACGAGGAAGGCGCACGCCTGCGCGCGATCGGCCTGCAGGATCCCGACTGACGCCACGCCCGCGCGGGGGGGGGGAATCTGCCCGCGTATTTGGAAAGAAGCTCCCGTTGCGGTAGTATATTCCATCGCTTGGCATACTGGGGGGCTTATCCTTCGTTATGGCGTTTCGTATGCGGCAGTCACGCTCACGGCAGAACCTTCAGGGGCGGCTGGCTCTGATCGTGACCTTTGCCATTTTTGCGCTGCTGGGCGCCGATGCGCTCAGTCTGGCGGGTTCGCGTGAACAGACCCTGCGGGATGCGGAGCAGGAAACCGCCAATCTCTCGCGGTCTCTGGCCGACCAGGCGCACCGGATATTTCAGCTGATGGATTCCGACTTGCTGGGCGTGCGCGCGGCCATCGAGGCGGCGCCGTTCCCTAACCCGACGGCGCAGACAGAGGCATGGATACAGCGGATCATGGCGGCGCGTGCGGCGGCCAGGCCCGCCACCTATGCGCTGATGGTGCTGGATGCCTCCGGCCATGTGCTGGTGGGATCCCGCGGCGATCAGGTGCGTGGCCTTGATTTTTCTACCTCCGGGCTGTTCGCGCACCATCGCGACGACCCCTCCCGCGCCGCGTTCATCGGCCGGCCGCTGCGCGATCCCTTGGATGGCAGCTGGGTTCTGACCGTCTCCCGCCGCATCAATGCCGCGGATGGCGGATTTGCCGGCGTGGCGGTGGAGGAAGTACCGGCGGATTTCTTTCGGAAACTCTATGCCAGCTTCGACACGGGCCAGGACGGCGTTATTCTGCTGGCGCGTTCGGATGCCGTGCTGCTGGCGCGCTGGCCCGGGCGTGCAACCGATATCGGTGCCGATCTCTCGGCGAGCCCGCTGTTCAAGACATATGTCGGGCCGGGGGACCGCCAGAATTTTGAGTTCATGAGCCTGCTGGACGGCACTGACCGCCTGGCGAGCTATACCTGGGTTGACGACACGCCGGTTCTGGTGATGGTCGGCCGGGCCAAGCAGGCTGTGCTGGAAAACTGGCGCTTGACCTTGTGGGGGCATGTGCTCGGCCTGGCGGTTGTGCTGGGCATGCTGCTTCTGCTCGCGCGCCAACTGGCGCAGAAGATCGCCGAGGAGGCGGCTGCCCAGGAGCAGCTGATCACCACCAATGTGCAATTGGCGCGATCGGAGGCCAGCACCGCCCGCGCCGTGCAATGGCTGAAGCTGGCTGAACAGATCGCGCATGTCGGCCACTGGTACCTGGATGTTGCCGATGGCAACACGCTGACCTGGTCCGATGAAGTCTATCGTATCTTCGGCCTGGACCAGGAGATGTTCACGCCCTCTCTGGATCTGGCCTTGGCGTTCTACCTGCCCGAAGATAGCCAGGCCAAAGCCGCAGCGCTGGCGCGATGTTTGCAGACCTGTCAGCCCTATGAGGAATTTACCAGGCTGGTCCGCCCCGATGGCACCATTCGGCATATCTTCACTCGCGGCGAGCCGCAGCAGGATCATGCGGGCCGAGCGGTGGCGGTGTTCGGGGTGGTGATGGACATGACCGTTCAGAAGCAGGCGGAGGCCGATCTGCGCCATGCCACGGCGCGGGCTGAGGCGGCGAACAAGGCGCTGGAAGCGGCCAATGCGGCGCTGGAGACCCTGGCGATGCAGGATTCGCTCACCACGCTGCCCAATCGCCGCCAGTTCGATCGTGCCTTGGACCAGGAGTTTCGCCGGGCGGTGCGCGGCCATAGTTCGCTGGCGCTGATCATGATCGACGTGGATCAGTTCAAACAATTCAACGACTTATATGGCCACCAGGCGGGGGATGCGTGCCTGCGGGCCATCGCCCAGACACTTCCGCCCTTGCTGAACCGGCCCGGCGATATCGCGGCGCGTTATGGGGGCGAGGAGCTTGCGGTGCTGCTGCCCGGCAACACAGCGTGCGGCGCGCGGGAATTGGCGCACCGCATTGCCGCTTCTGTCCGCGACCTCGGCATGGTGCATGCGGGCAGCCCCTATGGTGTGGTGACGATCAGTGCCGGCGTGGAGGTGTTTGCGCCGATGCGCGAGGCGGACCGGCCGGCCGATCTGGTGGCGCGCGCGGACGCCGCGCTCTACGCCGCCAAGCGGTCGGGGCGCAATCGCGTGCTGTGCCATAGCGAGCTGGGGCTGGCGGCGCCGCGGGCCGCGGAGCTTTCCTCGGCCGACGATTAAGGGGGCGCCAGGGACCAGCGGTGGAATGGGAAGCCCCCGGGATCATTGTCGCAGCCAGGCCCTACGGCGAGGGCGATGCGGTGGCCAGCGTGTTTACCGAGGTGCATGGCGTGTGTCGTGGGCTGGTGCGCGGCGGGTTTTCGCGCGCGCGGGCCGGCATCTGGCAGCCGGGTAATCTGGTGGAGGCCCGCTGGGTGGCGCGCCTGGCTGACCAGCTTGGCAGTTTCACCGCCGAACTCGTGCATCCGGCGGCGGCGCGGGCGATGGATGATGCGCTGATGCTAGGTGTGCTGTCTGCCGCCTGCGCGATGGCGGAGGGTGCGCTGCCGGAGCGGCAGGCCCATCCCCGGGTCTTCCGTGGCCTGCTGCATCTGATCGCGCATCTCGCCGCCGGGCCGGATGCGGTGGCCGGTTTGGCGGTGTGGGAGCTGGGGCTGCTGGAGGATCTCGGCTACGGGCTGGATTTTTCCGGCTGTCCGGTGACCGGCGGCAGCGATGATCTGGCCTATGTGTCGCCGCGGACAGGCCGGGCCGTGAGCGAGGCTGCCGCGGGCATATGGCGGGAGCGGCTGTTGAAGCTGCCGGCGTTTTTGCGCGGCGGCGGAGCGGCTTCGCCGGAGGAGCTTTTTCAGGCGCTGCGCCTGACCGGCCATTTCCTCGCACGGGATGCATTTGGGGCGCGGCACATGCCCGTGCCCGGCGCCCGTACCCTGCTTCTGGACCGGGTAGCCGGGCTGGCGGGGTATTGATGCAAGGGCACCGCATCCCTGCGTTGACCGGCTGCGTAAACCCCATGAACAAAAGTTTTTTGGTTCTTTTTTTCAAAAAAGAACTGCTTTCTTCCCCTTGCGCAAGCCTTGCGTTTCGCCGCATGCGCGGCAGCATCAGCGGTGCCGCAGGGGTCTCATCAGCGCGCGCAGGGGTGCGGTCAGCTGCCAGCTCGTGGAGTGTCGCAGAAGCCGGATTTCGTCCTGCGCGGTGGCAAGGCGGCTCTGCAGATCGGCAACGCGTGTCGTCTCCCGCGCCAATGAAGCGGGCTTTCGCAGCACCACGTCGCAGAACATGTTGGTTTGCAAGGCCAGGTATTGCAGTGCCCAATCGTTGGCGAGCATGAAGGCGTTGGTGGCATAGATGACGCCGTAAGGCTGATCGGCATGGAGCTGGTCGGTGAGGATATAGTCGTTGACGATCAGGTATCCGTCCGGCCTGATTTTGCGTGCAGCGGCGGCCAGATCGCGCGCCACCGCATCATAGCCATGGTCGCCATCGATATAGATGATATCGGCGCTTTCATCCTCCAGCGTCGCGAGCATCTCGGCGCTATCGCCTTCCAGCAGGATCATCGTGTCCCTGCCTGGATGTTTTTCGAATTCCTTTTCGTAATACGCGCGGTGGCTGAGGCCGCCGAACCGTTCCGCGGCCGGCATGCCGAAGACATCGGGGTTTTCGTGGAGGCGGAAAGTGTCGATGGCGACGAACCGGCTGGGCGTGCATGTCCAGAGCAGTTGATTGGAAAACCAGCCGAGGCCGACGCCGACCTCCACGATCACCTTGTTCTTGGGCAGCAGTGGCAGGATGGCCGTGCGGCTGGGGAGAAGTGCGGCGCCGCAGACGAGGTGGGCGGGCAGTTCGGGCACCGGTGGTGGAAGCATGCGGGCTACCCTTGGCTTTCGCGCGCGCGGCAAACGGAATCGTGATGCCCACCGCTCGCGGGCGGCCCAGAAAGATCATCGCGGAACGACATGTCCGTGTTACAACCTTTAGTTGATATGGCGGATCACCAAGCTATCGCTTGGCGTGAACGCTTCAGGCGCGTGTTGAGGCGTTACGCCAACATCTGCGCCGCACCATGGGCCCGTCAACCACCGGCCGGCGCTGCCTGCAACAGGAAATGGCCCAGCATGAAGCGGAATTTGCCCCTCATCACCAGTCCGGTACTGCGGATCATGAAGGCGGTGACAGCCGGCATCCCGCTGCCTGGCCCCAGCGTGACGATGCACGTCGGCGTCACCCGTGCGTTCTGCAAAACCGACATCGGCGACCAGGGATTGCTGGAAGGCTGGAGCCATAGCGAGGAAGGCCATACCTGGAATGACGGGCGCAACCCCACCCTGCATGTCTGGACAAGATCCCGCCCATCTTTTCCCTGCGGTCTGACCGTGGAGGGAAGGCCGTATCTGTCCGAGGGGTGCCGTCACCAGACCATGACGCTGTTCGGCAACGGCTATCGTTTGGGCTCGTGGTGGCTGTCCGACAGCCGGCCGCAAAAACTGACCTGCATCATTGAGCCGGAACAATGGCTGCCGCGCTCAGGCGGTGCCATGCTCAAACTTACTTGGAATTTGGCCGACAGCCGCAAGCCTTTCGAGATCGAGTATACCCAGGATCATCGTCTGTTGGGGTTCTGCTTCCACACGATGACGCTGAACGCGGGGGAGGGAGTGGAGCCGGGGCAGATTGTGAGCGAAGGGGAAGATGTTCTTTTTTGAAAAAAAGAACCAAAAAACTTTTGCTCGTTTGGGTGTCGGGCGCGGCGGGCGTGCCGGATAGTTGGCTCGAGCTAACGAATAAAAGTCTTTTGCTTCTTTTCTTCAGAAAAGAAGACATTACTGCCTTTTCTGCTTCGCATTCGGCGCCCCTTTCGCCTTGCGCGGCGCCCCCGTCTTGATGAACCGCTTCGGCGCGCCCGGCTCGCGCCGCGGCAAGGCGGCGGGTGCGTCCGCTGCGGTGATGCGCGCGCCATCCTCGCCATCCTCGGGCAGGTTGGCGGCAAAAGCGGAAGCGGCAGCCTGCGTGATTTCAAACCGGGTTTCACGGTCGGCGATTCGGATCGCGCCCACGTCGCGCTTTTCCACCCCGCCCAGCCGGCAGATCAGCGGCAGGATCCATTTCGGATCGGCCTTTTGCGCGCGGCCGACATTGAGGCTGAACCAGGTCATGGGACCGGCAGCGCTGCGGGAGAGCGGATCCTTCGGTGGATTGTCGCGCGGTTTTTCGCGCGGCGGCGGTGGCGGAGCCGCCACGGCCGTTACTTCCTCGGGGGCGGGCAGGCGTGAGCGGTAAAGCCGCACCAGCGCGGCGGCGATATCCTCCGCGGATCGGCCTTCCAGCAGGGTGCGGGCGAGCGTGAGGTCCTCGGCCGAGATCTCGTCGGTCAGGATCGGATCGGCCAGCAGGCGCTGACCATCGCGGGCACGGATTTCCTCCGGCAGCGGCGGGCCGCTCCATTGGGCGGAGATGCCGGCGGCGGCAAACAGCGATTCGGCGGCGCGGGCGCGGTTGGCCGGCACGATCACCACGCAGGTGCCCTTGCGGCCGGCGCGGCCGGTGCGGCCGCTGCGATGGAGCAGGGTTTCCTTGTTGGTGGGCATGTCCGCATGGATCACCAGGCCGAGATCGGGCAGATCCAGGCCGCGGGCGGCCACGTCGGTGGCGACACACACGCGGGCCTGGCCATCGCGCATCGATTGCAGGGCACGGGTGCGTTCGTTCTGGGTCAGCTCGCCGGACAGAGCCACGCTGGTAAACCCGCGTTCCTGCAGGCTGGCCTGCAGGTGGCGCACGCCCTCGCGCGTGGCGCAGAACACCAGGGCGGTGGGCGCCTCGAAATAGCGCAGGATGTTCACCACGGCATGTTCGGCCTCGCGCGGCGGGGTGCGCACGGCGCGGTATTCGATATCCGCGTGCGGCTGGTTGCGCACCAGCGTGTCGATGCGCAGGGCATCGGTCTGGTAAGTGCGGGCCAGGGCCGCGATATCTTTGGCAATCGTCGCAGAGAATAGCAGCGTGCGGCGCCAGGCTGGGGTGGCTTTGAGCAAGGTTTCCAGCTCATCGCGAAAACCGAGATCGAGCATTTCGTCCGCCTCGTCGAGCACCACGACGGCCAGGTCGGCCAGGCGCAGGCGCCCGCGTGCCAGATGGTCGCACAGGCGGCCGGGGGTGCCCACCACGATATGGGCGCCGGCTTCCAGCGCGCGGCCCTCGCGCTGGCCATCCATCCCGCCGATGCAGGAGAGAACGCGGGCTCCGGTGTTGGCGTACAGCCAGGTGAGCTCCCGGTGCACCTGCATGGCGAGCTCGCGGGTGGGGGCGACGACGAGGGCGAGAGGGTCCGCGGCGCGTGGGAAGGTTTCCTCGGCGCCGAGAAGGCTGGGGGCGAAGGCCAGACCGTAGGCGACGGTTTTGCCCGAGCCGGTCTGGGCGGACACCAGCAGGTCGCGCGCTTGCGTGCCGGGCTCCAGCACGGCGGCCTGCACGGGGGTCAGCTCCGTGTAGCCACGATCGGCGAGCGCGCGGGCGAGGGCGGGATTGGTGGGAAAACTCATCGGGGATGTATCCAAAAAACCGGTCGCCCGGCAGCGCTCGGGGCGCCGGCAGGGGCAGCAACATGGGCTGGGGGAAGGGGGTAAAACGGTGATATAGGGCGTCAACGCCAAAAAAGGTGGAAAAAATGCTGGTGCTGGGCTTTGTGGTGCTGAGTTTCACCGTGGCGCTCGGGTCCTGCCTGATCGGCGGCAAGTTCTACCGCCATGCGGTGGTGCACGGATTGTCGGGCGCGCTCGGGCTCGGCGCCATCTGCCTGGCCTTCGGGCATGGGCCGCTCACGGGTAAATTCGCGGGCGATGTGGTGGTTCTGCTGGGCGCGGCGCTGGCCGGCGGCCTGGCGATGGTAGTGCTGGCGCGCCGCGGGGTGTCGCGGCCGGCTCTGCTGGTCGCGTTACATGGTATGGCGGGGGGATTGGGGTATTTGCTGCTGTTTGGCTTCGTGTTTGGGCATTAAAAAGGCAAGGAAAATGTTCTTTTTTGAAAAAAAGAACCAAAAAACTTTTGGCTGTTCGCCCTCACCGGCGATCCGAGCCATCCGCATCCCGCGTATCTGAAGTACCAAAAGTTTTTTGGTTCTTTTTTTCAAAAAAAAACATTTTCCCTCCCCTTCACCCCGACACCGCCGTCCGTGGCCTCTCCTGCGCATTCGCCAGCCCGAAGAACGACCGCACGCGCGCCAGTATCTCGCCCGAGAGGAATCGCGACGATGCCGCGCGGTCATCCCCCGCGCCGGATGCGGAGGTCAGCCGCGTGGTCGCCTGCTGCCGTTCGGCCAGGATCCGGCTCAGCTCCTCGGCGAGCATTTCCCGCCGGCTGATGATCGGCTGCAGCCGCTCCTTGGACACCTCGATCAGTACGCTGCTGGTCTGCGTCTTCACGCTGGCGCTGCGCGGCGCACCGGTGAGCAGAGACATCTCGCCGAAGAAGCTGCCCGGCCTGAGCTGCGCCACGACATGACCCGCCGTACCGACGATCACTTCCAGCGTGCCTTCCCGGATCAGGAACAGCGACTCACCGCCCTCTCCCTGGCGCACCACCATGGTGCCGGCCGGGATGGTGCGGGAGATCAAGCCCGCGGCCAGTTCCTCGCACTCGTCATGCGTGAGCAGCTTGAACAGATCGATCCGGCGCAGGAACGCCGCGATCGTGTCGTGCCGCGCCAGTTCCTCCGGCCTGAACCGCTCGAACAGGATGTGCTGCTGGATGGGGGCAGTCGTCACATTGGCGACGTGCATGGCCCGCAGCAGGTCGTGATGCACGCGCGCCCGCAGATCGGAGCGGCTGGGGTAATCCGGCAGCCAGTAGCGCAACTGCCACATCACGCCGTTGGTGCCGAAGGCCACGATCCGCGCATCCGGCCGGAAATGCGCACCCAGATCCGGCAGGCCGGAGACGGCGGAGAGCAGGATGCGCTCGGCCTGTTCCTCATCCATGCCGTAGCCCAGTTCGATATCGAGCTCGTCGCGCCATTTGTTGAACACGCGGAGAATAAGCTCGGCCATGCGCCCGTTGGGGATGTGCACCGTCACGCCGTTCTGCAGCACGATGTTGGTGGCGCGCCAGGATATGCCGGCCACACGGCCGACCGTGCCGTCGGCGATCTGCACCCAGTCGCCGATGTTGAACGGCCGCTCCAGCGTCAGGGCGATGCCGGAGAACATGTCCGAGATCAGGCTTTTCAGCGCGAAGCCGACGGTTGCCACCGCCACGCCCGAGGTGGTGACCAGGCCTGTGACCGGCTGGTTGAACACGTAGGAGGTGATGATCACCATGGTGGTGAGCCACACCAGTACATCCACCAGATTGGTGAGCAGCCGCGGCGGCGCGATGCCGGTGCGCCGCACCACCAGGCCTTGCCACAACGCAACATCCAGCAGGCGGATCAGCAGCAGCGCCGCGGTGAGCCAGGCCAGAGCCGCAAGGCCGGTATCCAGCCCGGCGATGGTACCGGCGTCCAGGGTCCGCCCGAACGAGCGCGCGAGCTGCGGAAACCCGTGCCAGAGCAGTGCCAGAGCGGCCAGCAGGATCAGCGGCGGGATCAGCTTACGATATGCCGTGCGCACGCTTACTCCAGGGATAGGCAATGGTTTGGTGCCGGACCATATCGCATTCAGTGCGCCCGCAATAGGCGCGGCCACGAGCGGCGCGGACGGGGTAAAGCCCCTGTTTACCCGGCCCGGCTAGGCTGGAGGCTTCGCGCACTCTGTTACCCTGGGGCACCATGATCGTTTCGCTGGCACGACCATGGTGCACATGAGGCTGCATTGAGCGCCGCGCGCCGTGCCGCCTTGCCCTGCGAGGGGCTTCAGGATCGCATCGACGCCGCGATCAGGGATAGCGTGGGCGAGAGGCTGGACGAGTTGCGGCGATTCGTGGACCGCCGCTTTTCCGAGCTCAGCACGGAAATCCACGCCAGTGCCACGTTGGCGGAAATGACGGAGGCCACGCTGGCCGGGCAGATCGGCCGGGTGCAACAGGAAGTGGCACGCATGGTGTCAATGCCGCTATCGGGCGCCCGCTCTACCGGCCTGGAGCTCGAGGCCGTGGTTCAGGGCACCGAAGTGGCCGCCAACCAGATCCTGGCCGCGGCGGAGGCGATCTCCGATTGGGTTGGCGCAGGCGCTGTCGGAGGGGCCACGCCGGAGATCACCCAAAAAATCCAGGCCATCTTTGAGGCGTGCAGCTTTCAGGACCTGACATCCCAGCGCATTCGCCGCGCCATCCAGCATCTGGAGCAGGTGGACATCATGCTGAACAACATCGTGGCCACCGAGCCCCAGCCCGCCCAGCCGGTGCCGGAGGGCAATTTCGGCGGCACGGGTGCTGATCTGGACCAGAGCCTGATCGATCAGCTTCTGGCGGGGTAAGGGGTTGGATGCACCGGGGTGGCCCTCGGCGCGGTTCAGGCATCAGTGTTGCGCCGGGCAGCCGGAGATCCAGCGCAACGCCATCATGGGATGGGCGAAATCAGCACCGCCGATGCCGCTGGCAGGGTTCCGCCTCCAGGACGATTTTGTCTCCCGCATCCCGGAGTTGTGGGCGCCACAGGAACCAGACATCGGTAGGCCTCATGATCATAGCCAGGCCGTCCAGAAAGAACGCAACAGCATCTACGTCCAAACGCGTGGCCAATCTTCCGACGACTGACTCCTGACCCCCGGCACCTGCCCCCGAGTTGCCACCCCCCACCCCCCATGCTATTCGCGCCGCGCCGGGCAGAAACCGGCCCCAATCACAGCGATCGGAAGCTTCCCACGTGGCCTCAGGCGGCACGACTATCTCCCACGGCGGCGGCCTGGCCGATCGCTACGCAGCGGCCCTGTATGACCTGGCCGATGAGGACGGCGCGCTGGACCAGACCGTGGATCAGGCCGCCGAACTCGGCCGGCTGATCGATACCAATCCGGATTTCCGCCGGCTGCTCAACAGCCCGCTGATCGATATCAAGCAGGCCATCGCCGCCGCCCGCGCGGTGCTGGAGGAGGAGGGCTTCTCCCCCATCATCGTGCGCTTCGTGTGCGTGATCGCGGCCAACCGGCGCCTGACCAAGCTGCGCGGCATCCTTTCCGCCTTCGCTCATCTGGTCGCCAGCAAGCGCGGCGTGGTCACCGCCCATGTCACCTCTGCCCATGGCCTTACCCACGTGCAGCGCGAACAACTGCGCGCCCGGCTGATCGAATCCGGCTACGGGAACGTCAATATCGATGAGCAGGTCGATACCTCCCTGCTCGGCGGCCTGGTGGTACGCATCGGCGCCCGCCTGTACGACAGCAGCATCAAATCGCGCTTGCAGCGCCTGAACTACGCCATGAAGGGGATAGCCTGATGGACATTCGTCCCGCCGAGATTTCGGAAATCCTGAAGAAGCAGATCGCCAGCTTCGACACCGAAGCCGATGTGTCCGAAACCGGCCAGGTGCTGTCGGTAGGCGACGGCATCGCCCGCGTGTTCGGCCTGCAGAACATCATGTCCGGCGAGATGGTGGAATTCCCCGGCTCCGGCCTGCGCGGCATGGCGCTGAACCTGGAGACCGACAATGTCGGCATCGTGGTGTTCGGCGATGACCGCTCGATCCGCGAGGGCGATACCGTCACCCGTACCGGCACGATCGTGGACGTGCCGATCGGCGAGGCGCTGCTCGGCCGCGTGGTCGATGGCCTGGGCAACGCGATCGACGGCAAGGGCGACCTGTCCGGCCTCAAGCGCAGCCGCGTGGAGGTGAAGGCGCCGGGCATCATCCCGCGCAAATCCGTTCACGAGCCGATGCAGACCGGCCTGAAATCCATCGATGCGCTGATCCCCGTCGGCCGCGGCCAGCGCGAGCTGATCATCGGCGACCGCCAGACCGGCAAGACGGCCGTGATCATCGACACTATCCTCAACCAGAAGGCCCCCAACGACGCCGCCGGCAACGATGCCAAGAAGAAGCTGTTCTGCATCTACGTCGCCATCGGCCAGAAACGCTCCACGGTCGCGCAGATCGTGCGCACGCTGGAGGAGCGTGGGGCGATGGAATATACCATCGTGGTCGCCGCCACCGCGTCTGACCCGGCACCCATGCAGTTCCTCGCACCCTATACCGGCTGCACCATGGGCGAGTATTTCCGCGATAACGGCATGCATGCGGTTATCTTCTATGATGACCTTTCCAAGCAGGCCGTCGCCTACCGCCAGATGTCGCTGCTGCTGCGCCGCCCGCCGGGCCGCGAAGCCTATCCGGGCGATGTGTTCTACCTGCATTCCCGCCTGCTGGAGCGGGCCGCGAAAATGTCCGACGAGCACGGGGCCGGATCGCTCACCGCCCTGCCGGTGATCGAGACGCAGGCGGGCGACGTCTCCGCCTATATCCCCACCAACGTGATCTCCATCACCGATGGCCAGATCTTCCTGGAAACCGAGCTGTTCTTCCGCGGTATCCGCCCGGCGGTGAACGTGGGCCTCTCGGTCTCCCGCGTCGGGTCCGCCGCGCAGATCAAGGCGATGAAGCAGGTGTCCGGCAAGATCAAGCTGGAGCTG
>PKZM01000139.1 GCA_003133065.1 Acetobacteraceae bacterium | reverse complement strand
GGAGGTGCTGCATGCGCGGCACTCGCGGCTGATTTATGCGGCGGCCTCGGGGTTTGGGCATACGGGGCCGTGGGCGCAGAAGCCGGCGTACGACATGATCGTGCAGGGGTTGGGGGGAATTATTTCCGTGACCGGGCACCCGGGTGCGGCGCCGGCGCGGATTGGGGTTTCCGTGGGGGATCTGGGGGCGGGCATTTATACGGCGCTGGGGATTGCGGCGGCGTTGGTGCACCGGGAGAAGACCGGCGAGGGCACGAAGGTGGATGTGTCCATGCTGGATTGCCAATTGTCGCTGATGGAGAACCCGGCGATGCGGTATCTGGCGACGGGGCAGGTGCCGGGGCCGATGGGGGGACGGCATGCGACCATTACGCCGTTTGCGATTTTTCGCACGGCGGACCAGCCGATTGTGATTGCGGCGGGTAATGACGGGTTGTTCAAGAAGCTATGCACGGCGCTGGGGCGGCCGGATTGGGCGGCGGACCCGATATATGCCAGCAACGCGGCGCGGCTGGCCGAAGCGGCCGGGCTGGGCGCTGCCATCGAGGGGGTGCTGGCGGGGCATACCGCGGCGCATTGGCTGGGCGTGCTGGAGGCGGCGGGCGTGCCGGCCGGGCCGATCAATACGGTGGCCGAGGCGTTGGACCACCCGCAGGTGGCGCCGCGCCAGATGATTGTGGAGGCGGGCGGGATTCGGATGGTGGGCAATCCGGTGAAGGTGTTTCCGTTCGCCGCGAATGATGACGCAATGCGGGCCCCTGCCCCGACGCTGGATGGCGATCGTGCGCGATTGCTGGGGGAGTTTCCGGCGGGGTGAGGTTTTGGGCCGGGGTGAAGGCCCTGGCCGGTTCTGCGGCCAGTTTCAAGCTAGCTTGAGCTCGTCACCATCGCGGGCTGGTGGGGCGTGGCGAAAATCGGAGTATCCTCTCTTCGGATCGTTCGCCATTGCCGTTTGCTGCAGTTGCTGCGACGCTTCGCACGCTGATCGGCGTCCGGCCCAAGCGCGCACCAACACCTCAGGCCGGTCCGGACGCGGCTTTACAGGATATGCCTTCAGTCAAGCCGTCCACCTCGTCAATCATGGTGTATGCCATGGAGACGCGACGCAAGACAGCACAACCCTGCCGGGGAGAGGAACAACATGAGCAGAGCCAGTATTTTGCCGCAACTGGGCGGAGCGTTCGCGATCGGGCTGCTCGCGCTCAGCGCGCTTCCAACCCATGCGGCAGCAGAAGCAGCGCAATGCGACGTGCCCTTTCGGCACGACACAATTCCCGTGATGCCCGCGCGTTTTGACCGCACGATCTCGAAGATCGCCGAACACGGCTACCGCATCCGCGTTTTCTTCAACACCGGTTACAGCCCTGATCTCAAGCGCACGGCCGGGGGAGAACTTCAGGAATATGCAAGCCATTGCCCCGATCTTGCCACCGGCACCGACTTCAAGGCGGATGTCATCATCCTGGTCGCCTCGCCGAAGGTGGGGTCGGCGATATCCCTTGGCAGCAACGCTCAAAGGGCGCTCGGCAGCGATGTTTCAAAGGTCAAGAGCATCCTTTCTGGGACTGAAGGCGACAGCGAGTCCGACGTAAAGATGAAGGTCGGCCAGGTACTCGACATCCTGGAGAAGGACACCCGGCCCAGCCATGTCGTCGCGTGGCTCCTTGCCCTGGTTGTGATCTGTTTTGCCGGGTGGTTTTTCTTGCGCAAACGCGGTGGCGGCGGATCGTCGGGCCAGACCGCCACGCCGGCACCGCGGTTCAATCCCCCGACCGCCGGCTATAACGAACGGCCAGCTCCACCGACTTCAACCTTCCGGCCGACGGCGCTTGTGCCGCCGCCGGGCTACGGGCAAGGCGGCACCCCAGTGGCACCAACCCAGACCATGGGAAGCGGCATGGGTGGCGTGGCCGTTGGGGCAGCGGCGGGGTTCCTGGGCGCCGAACTGTTGAACGGCGGCCGCCGGGATGACGAAACCATTGTGAACGAGACCATCATCAACACCAATGATGGCGGCGGACACAGCCAGGGCGACGACCCATTCGCCGGGGCAGGCGCTGGTGCGGATGCGGCGGCCCCCACGGGCGTGGGCAGTGGCGCCGGCTGGAACGACAGCTCTCCGCCTGCCGAAGGTGGCAGCGGTTGGGACGATAGCAGCCCGGCAACCGGAAGCGGTAACAGCGGCGGCGGGAATGATGACGGCCCGCCGGACTCTGGCGGCGGGAACGAGGGTGGCTTCTAACACACGCGAAGTTGCCTCACTGAGGGGCCATGGCGTTTGGAGGGTGCGACCGCGCACCCTCCAGCACCGGAGCGCCCTTGCGGTGGCGGCCGCATGGCTTTGATGCCGCAACGTCCGGTCGTTTATTACGATGGCGGATGCCCGGTCTGCGCGCGCGAAATCGCCTTCTATCAACATCGTCCGGGCGGTGAGTCGTTTGCCTGGGTGGATGTTGCACAGGCCGGCGCGGCGGAGATCGGGCCCGGCCTGTCGCGGGAGGCGGCGCTGGCCAGGATGCATGTGCGGCGGGGAGACGGCACCGTCGTGAGCGGTGCGGCCGCGTTTGCGGAAATCTGGCGCGGCATGCCCGGGTTTGTGTGGCTTGGACGGCTGCTTGCCGTACCGCCGTTCGGCGCTCTGGCCGAACTGGCCTATCGCATCTTTCTCCGCGTGCGCGGGCTCTGGCGGTGAGCGAGGTTGCGCGCGCCGCGCGGCATGCCGCGCTGGCGCCAACGCGCGCTGCGGGCCTGGCCCGGCTGGCGGATTTCACGCCGCGCATGGGGGCGGCATACGCCGCCGGCCGTAACCATGATTTGGGACCGGGGGCGCATGACGCGGTCTCGGGATTGTCCCCGTGGGTGCGGCACCGGCTGGTGAGCGAGGCGGAGGTGATCGGGGCGGCCGAGGCCGCGCATGGCGCGGGGGGGGCGGGAAAATTTGTCCAGGAAGTGCTGTGGCGGACCTACTGGAAGGGCTGGATGGAGCAGCGGCCTTCCGTCTGGCACGACTACACGGCGGCGGTCGCGCGGGCGCTTGCCGATGCGGCTGGCGAGGTGGCGGCCGTCGCCGCCGGGCGAACCGGTATTGCCTGCATGGATTGCTGGGCGAGGGAGCTGGTGGATACCGGCTATCTGCACAATCACGTGCGCATGTGGTTTGCGAGCATCTGGTGTTTTACGCTGCTTCTGCCCTGGCAGCTCGGGGCCGATCTGTTCCTGCGTCATTTGCGCGATGCCGATGCGGCCTCCAACACGCTCTCCTGGCGGTGGGTCGCGGGCCTGCAAACGCGGGGCAAGCCCTATATCGCGCGGGCCGAGAATATCGCCCGCTATACGGGCGGGCGCTTTAACCCCGTCGGCGAATTGAACGAGGCGCCTTCGCCGCTGCCGCCAGGCCCGCCGGAGCCAATGGTGCAACTGCCCGCTCCGGCGCCGCCACCGCAGGGGCGCGTCGCCTTGCTGCTCCATGAGGACGATCTTTTGGCCGAGACGCTGCCGCTCGGCCGCGCCGAGGTGGCCGCGGTCGGCGGCATAGCGGTGCCGAACTTCCGTTCGCCAGCCGGCTGCGCGCCGCTTGCCGCTTCATGGGCAGGCGGCGCCCTTGCCGATGGGCTGGATCGCGCCGGGCGGCATTTCGGTGTTCAGGCGCAGGCGATCACCGAATTGGCAGATTGGGCGGAGGATACGGGGTGCGACACGGTGATTTCACCCTATGCCCCGGTCGGCTGGACCGCCGATGCGCTGGCGTTTGCTGAACAGGAGCTTGCCGATCGCGGCATCCGGCTGCACCGCTTGTGCCGGCCGTGGGACAGTGCGCACTGGCCCCATGCGCAGAGCGGGTTTTTCGCGTTCGCGGCGAAGGCCGAACGCCGACAGAAGTAGGCGCTGCGCGATGTCGTGTTGTGCTTTGTTCCTACTGAAGGGATCTCTCCCGAAGCCCCTTTTCAGGCGTGCTCAAAACGTTCCGTTTGGCCCTGTGCCCGAGGTTGCGGGTCTGTTGTGCGCCCATGACGGACATTAAGCCGCTGATGAGGACCACCCGAAAGCGGACGTAGCCGACATTTAGCGACCCTTCAGGCTGGAGGGGCGGAGGCGCAGGCGAGGGATGGTATATATATAAGCATTATAATGTCCTTGACGACATGCGCCGTGGCTATTATAATTGGCATATGAATGGCGGGAGATTGGACGATGACGTCGCTTAAGTTGACGGCGGTTGGAACATCAACCGGGGTGATTATCCCCAAGGCGATGCTGGAGCGGATGAATGTTGCTAAGGGCGATGTGCTGTATGCGGTGGAGGCGCCGGACGGCAGCTATCGGTTGACGCCTTTTGATCCGGCTTTCGCCGCCAAGTTGGAGAAGGCGGATGATATTATGCGCCGCTACCGCAATACGCTGCATGTTCTGGCGCAATGACCGCACCGGATTTGGTGTGGATTGAGGCCACCGATATCATGGCGCTGCATGAGCGTTTGCTGGTTTTTCATGGCGGGGCCGCGGGACTACGGGATGAGGGGCTTCTACAATCCGCGATCGCGCGGCCGCAGCAGTTGCTCGCCTATGGCGAGGCAGTCGACGTGATTGATATGGCAACGGCGCTGACGGGTGGGCTGGTAAAAAATCATCCGTTTTTGGATGGCAACAAGCGTATTGGATTCGTGGCTGGCATATTGTTCATCGAACTGAACGGTTACCGCTTCAACGCGCCGGAGGAGGCAGCGGCCGAGGCGGTTATGGCGCTGGCGGCGGGCGGCATGGATGAAGCCGGCTATGCTGCGTTTTTGCGCGAGCATGTCACGGTGGCGCCCGGCTAGGCGGTGGGCAGCGTGTGTCCGGTATGCGCCTAATTGTGGTCATCGCCGGGCGACGGGGCCATGCCCAAAAGCGGTCATTTAGTCTGTTGCGAAATCCAAGACTTCTGTACCAAGGAACTCTACCGACGCAATCAACAACAAAATCAAACACTAGG
>PKZM01000137.1 GCA_003133065.1 Acetobacteraceae bacterium | reverse complement strand
GCCATGCCAGGTTTTGAAAGGCACTCTTAGCTGAGCGCGCCGCCGCCGGTGACAAGGAATTCGGCGTGCAGGCGCAAGCGTGCGAATACATCCGCATCCGTGCCCGTCAGCATAACCTGCGCAGGCGAAAGCAGCAGCGCCTCCCACAACGCGGCGCGGCGGCCCTCATCCAGATGTACCGCAGGTTCGTCCAGCAGCAGCAGCGGCGCGGCGCCGCGCGCCTCCGCGATCAGAGCGGCATGGGCGAGCACGACGCCGATCAGAAGCGCCTTCTGCTGCCCGGTGCTGCACTCGGCGGCGGCCAGCCTCGTGGCAGCATCCTCCAGACGCATGTCGGCGCGATGCGCGCCCAGCGTGCTGGTGCCCGCCGCGGAATCTGCCGCGCGCCGTGCCGCCAATTCTTGCCGTAGCCAGATTTCCACCGCCAGTGCAGGTTCACGCGATAGCCGGTCCGCCACCGGGTCCAGCAGCACCATGCGCGCCCGCGGAAACGCCTCGCTGGCCAGCGGCGCCGCGTTTAGCCGCGCCACGAAGGCCGCCCGCGCGGCACTCAACGCCACCGCGTGCCGCGCCATCGCCTCCTCCAACCCGCCCAGCCATCCGGGATCCGCCCGGGGGCCGGCGAGCACCCGCCGGCGTTCCGCCATCGCGGCCTCGTGTGCGCTGGCCTCACGCGCATGGCCAGGCTCCAGCGCCCAGACCAGCCGATCCAGAAACCGGCGCCGTCCGCCGGCACTCTGCTGAAAAAGATGATCCATCTGCGGGGTGAGCCACACGGCGCTGATCCGGGCGGCGATTTCGGCCTGGTTGCGCGGCTCCGCACCGTCCAGCCGGAACACGCGCCGGTCGCCCGTGCCCTCCAGCCCCGCCGTGCCGGTGCCGATATCGCTGACCAGCCCCTCGCGCACCAACCGCCCGGCCACCGCCCAGCGCCCGCTGCCGCCACGGCGCGCCAGATCGGCCAGGCTGCGTGCCCGGCCGAAGCCGCGTCCGGGGCCCAGCAGCGCCACGGCCTCCAGCAGGTTCGTCTTGCCCGAGCCGTTAGGACCCGTGAGTACGGCAATGCGCGCCGCCGGCCGCCAGGTCAGCGCCGCGTAGTTGCGAAAATCCGTCAGAACAAGGCGCTGGAGCGTGACCACGCCCCAGCCACTACACGCTCCAGGCCGCGCCGTGGAGACGGCGCGCATTGGAAGGGCAGCCCTGCCACCCCACACTTGCGCACGGCTACCATGCTGCGCAACGCGCATGTTACCAAGGATAAGAAAGTTTCGGGGGTGAAGATGCCGGATACAACCACGCCGCTGCCGCCCTTGGAGGCCCGCGCCGGGGATGAGGGCGACCCGGCCGGGGACGTGATCGCCACGCCACGCCCCATCCCCATGCGCCATGGCGGTAAGAGCGAGGGGCGCCTGCACGACATCATTGTGGTGGGCGGTGGCGCCGCGGGCCTGGAGCTCGTGACGAAGCTCGGCGACACGCTGGGTCGGCGCGCGCAGGCGCGCATCACGCTGGTGGAGAAATCCCGCACCCATATCTGGAAGCCGCTGCTGCACTCCATCGCCGCCGGCGGCCTGCGCCGGTCCCAGCACGAACTGAACTACCTTGCCCAGGCGCGGTGGCACAATTTCACCTGCCGCCTCGGCGCGCTGACGGGCATCGACCGGGAGCGGCGCGAGATACGCATCTCGGCCACGATCGACGATGAGGGTCGCGAGGTGACGCCCCCGCGCAGCTTCCATTACGACACGCTGGTGATCGCGGTAGGCAGTGTGACGAACGATTTCGGCACGCCAGGCGCGGCACAGTATGCCGTGCCGCTGGAAACCCCTGAGCAGGCTTCGCGGTTCAACAAGCGCATGGTGAATGCCTGCCTGCGCGCCAATGCGCAGCCGGAACCCGTGCGCCCCGGCCAACTGCATGTGGCCATCATCGGCGCCGGCGCCACGGGCACGGAGCTCGCCGCCGAACTGCACCGCACCGTGCGCGAGGTGGTGGCCTATGGGATGACCCGCCTGGACCCCGAACGCGATGTGCAGATCATCCTGATCGAAGCGGCACCTCGCATCCTGCCTGCTCTGCCGGAACGCATGTCCGTTGCCACGCAAGAGCTTCTGGAGAGCCTTAACATCAAGGTCCGCACCAATGCCCGCGTCAGCGAAGTGCGCGCGGACGGGGTGGTGCTCGCCGATGGTGAATTCATCCCTTCGGAGCTGGTCGTATGGTCGGCCGGCGTGAAGGGGCCGGAATTCCTGCGCGACCTTGGGCTGGAGGTGAACCGCATCAACCAGCTCGTGGTTGAGCCGACGCTGAAAACCACATGGGACGAGAATATCTTCGCGATCGGCGATTGCGCGGCCTGCCCGCGCGAAGGCTTTCCGCAAGGGGTGCCACCGCGGGCGCAGGCGGCGCACCAGATGGCAAGCCACATGGTGGAACAGATAAACCGGCGGCTTGACGGCGCCCCGCTGAAGCCTTTCACCTACCGCGATTTCGGCTCCCTTGTGTCCTTAGGCCGTTACAGCACTGTGGGGAACCTGATGGGGTTTGCCATTGGCCGCAGCTTGTTCATCGAGGGGTATTTCGCGCGCATGGTCTATCGCTCGCTCTACGCCATGCATCAGGCTGCGCTGCATGGCCATGGTTCGGCTCTTTGGCAATTCCTCATCAGCAATATCGCCAGGCGTCCGGAGCCAGGGGTGAAGCTGCATTAGGCCCAAGGCCGGCGGGCTGATCGCGCAATCCCGCCGGCAGCTTCTGCCCACGAACAAAAGTTTTTTGGTTCTTTTTTTTCAAAAAAGAACACTCTTCCTGCTTCGCCCCTCGCCTGGGCCTGGCTTCGGACATGGACCAAAGGATGAGGCCACAGAGCCGCAATCGGGAAAAATTCCCGATTTCATCGGGAAGTTCCGCTCTCGTCAGCGTACCGGCATCGTGAGCATACAATACCCCGCAAAAAACCTCGGGAGACGTTGTGAGATGCGGGTGCGCTACCGCCTGAAATTGCTGTCCGCCGTCGCTGTGCCTGCGCTTCTCACACATAATGCGATGGCCCAGGCGGTGCCTGCGGCGCAGGCCGCAAATCCGAGCCAAGTCGAGCAGATCACCGTCATCGGCACCAGCCCGCTGCTCGGCAGCGGCGTCGATCGCAATAGTATCCCGGTCGAAACTCAGGTCTTGGACAGTGCCAGCATCACGCGTGAAGGCGCACCCGATGTTCTTCAGGCGCTCAATACGCAAGTGGCCGGGATCAATCTCGATAGCGCCTCAGGCAATCCCTACCAGCCATCGCTGTTCTACAACGGCTTCGAGGTTTCGCCACTGCAAGGTACCTCGCAAGGCATTGCCATGTACGTGAATGGCATCCGCTTCAATCAGCCTTTCGGTGATACCGTCAATTGGGATCTCATCCCCGATATCGCCATCAACAAGATCAATGTGGAAGGCTCCAACCCGCTGTTTGGCCTCAATGCCCTCGGCGGATCGTTCAACGTTGCCCTCAAGGACGGTTTTACCTATTCCGGCGGCCAGGCCGATATCTCGGGCGGTTCGTTCGGCACCGTGCAAGGTGACATTCAATACGGCATCCAAAGCGGCAACCAGGCGCTTTACGTCGCTGGCAGCGTGATCCACCAGGATGGCTGGCGCGACCTGCAATCGACCGACATTCAGAATATCTTCGGCGACTGGGGCATCAAGCAGGATAATGCCGAGATCCACCTCAACCTGACCGCGGCCAACTCCGTGATCAACGGCCCCGGCAGCGCGCCGGTGCAGCTTCTGGCCGTGGATTCCGCGGCACAGTTCACCGCGCCGAATGCCATAGACAATCGGTATATCCAGGCAGGTTTCCGCACCAGCGTCGATATCAGCGACATTCTCTCGGTGCAGGGGCAGGCATATTACGACTATTTCCAGCAGCACGTGGTGAACGGCAACTCAGCCAACGACACACCCTGCGACGACGGCAGCAATCTTCTCTGCCAAGCCCCCGGCATGCCCAGCACCACACGCGGCGGCGGCACAATCCCCGCCTTCCTCGGCAACACCGCCGCCTATAGCGAGCTGGACGTCAATACCACCAACACCAACGGCTACGGGGCCGCCGCCCAGGTGACCGATACCGGCGATATCTTCGGCCTGAAGAACCATTTTGTCGCCGGCGCCTCCTTCGATGGCGCGCAGACGGAATTCTCCGCCACCGCCGCTATCGGCGGCCTCACCCCCGTGACCCGCGAATATGTCGGCCCAGGCGTGGTGATCGATGAGCCCGGCAACAACGTACCGGTGCGCGTGGCAATCAGCGATGCCTATGCCGGCGGGTTTGCATCCGATACTCTCAACCTGACGAAGGCGCTGGCAGTGACGGTTTCGGGGCGTTTCAATTTCGCCGAAATCGATCTGGCCGACCAGGGCGGCGGCGATCTGACCGGCAATCATGCTTATGCGCGTTTCAACCCCGCCGCCGGCGCCACCTATACCGTGGCAGCCTGGCTCACCGTTTATGCAGGCTACGCGCAAGCAAACCGGGCACCGACGCCTGCCGAACTCTCATGCGCAGGGCCACAGAATTCTTGCAGTCTCGCGAATTTCTTCGTGGGCGACCCGGATCTGAAGCAAGTCGTGGCACACACCGTGGAAGCAGGATTGCGCGGCCACGTGAATGTCGCGCCCGATGCCCGACTCAGCTACGATCTCAGCCTGTTCCATACCGGCTCCGACGACGATATCATCTTCATCAACAGCGTTACCCTCAACCGCGCATTCTTCGCCAATGTCGGTCAAACACGCCGCCAAGGCCTCTCCGCGCGGGCAGATCTGAAGCTGAAGCGGATCACCGCCTACGTGGATTACACCTACACGGACGCCACATACCAGACAGGCTACGTGGAGTCCGCCGGTAGCAACCCCGATGCGGATGTCAACGGCAACATCACCGTCCGGCCCGGCGACCAACTTCCTGGCGTGCCGAAGAGTGTCATCAAGCTCGGACTCGATGGCATCATCACCCAGGCCTGGCATGCCGGCATGGACGGCCAATATCAGGCCGGCCAATATCTGTTCGGCGATGACGCCAACCTCACGCCCCGCCTGCCGGGCTTCTTCGTGCTGAACGCCCATACCACGTACGATATCACGCCCCGCGTGCAGCTCTTCGCCAGCGCGCAGAATTTGCTCGATCGGCGGTACTATACGTATGGTACCTTCTCGCCGACGACCTCCGTGTTTTTGGCCCAGGCGCCGAATGCGACCAATCCCCGTAGCTATACCCTGGCGGCACCGCTGGGGTTCTTTGGCGGGGTGCGGGTTAAGTTTTAAGGAAGGCCTTCTTTTTTGAAAAAAAGAAGCAAAAAACTTTTGACTATGGGACCCGGCCTGTGGGGGCGGGGTAGGTCAATGTCACTGCAGCGGAGGCTGATCATCTCCGTCTGCCTGGTGCTGCTGCTGAGCCTCGCAGCGGGCGCGACCCTCACCTACGTACACGCCATCGCCAAAGTGCGCACCGAAACCCAGGCAGCCCTAGCGGTCGGCCGCCGCCTCGTGCAGAACGCGGTCGACGATAGCGCGGAACAGACCGACACGGCCCGCCGCCTCGCCCGCATCGTTGGCGACTTCAACGGCGACCGGCATCTGCGCGCCACCCTGCGCGATCCCGCCGGCGCCCTGATCTTGCAATCGGCCCTGCAGCCACCGGCGGCTCCGGCACCGGCCTTCTTCTTGCGGCTGGTCGGCGGCCCCAAGGTCATTGCGTCCGTTGATTTGCCGCCCGTGCTCGCAGCACGCGGCCAATTACTTCTGGAAACCGACGCGCAGAACGAAGTCGCGGAAGCTTGGGGCGATGCCGAACTCGGCCTGTCAATCCTGGCCGTTTTCTTCTGCCTTGTCCTGGCTCTCACCGTGGCCACACGCCGCGCCGCGCTGCGTCCCCTTCAGGAACTATGCGCCGCTCTCACCCGAATCGGCGCCGGCGATTACGATATCCGCCTTGCGGGGGCAAACGCCAGCGAGTTGGAAGCGGTCCAGGCAGGCTTCAACCTGATGGCCGAACGCCTGGCTGACATGGAGCTGCAAAACCGGCTGCTGCAAACCCGCGTTCAGTGCATCCAGGAGGAAGAACGCAGCGAAGTCGCGCGCGATCTCCATGATGAAATCGCGCCCTTCCTCTTCGCCGTCAGCGCCGATGCATCGCTGATCCGTCAAGGCGCGAATACACGAAACCTGGACGGCATCGACGCGCGCGCCGGCGGCATTCTCACCTCCGTCAGCCACATGCAAAAGCATCTGCGCCACGTGCTTTCGCGATTGATGCCCGATGTGCTGCTGGATCTCGGCCTCTCCGGCGCCATCGAAACCCTTGTGCATTTCTGGCAATCCCGAAGGCCCGACATCGCATTTACGGTGCACGTGGACGCCGATGTGCTGGATGATCGCCAGGCTTGCGTTGCCTTTCGCGTGGTTCAGGAGAGCCTGAGCAACGCTGTGCGGCACGCAAATTCCACCCGGATCGACATCCGTATCGAACAGACCGGTTCATCCTGCATGATAAAAGTGATCGATAATGGCAGCGGCATGCCGCAAGGCCATGTATCGAAAGGCCTTGGCCTGCTCGGGATGAGGGAGAGGGTTGCGGCCATCGGCGGCCGCTTCCATGTGGAGGCCGGCCCCGGCGGCACAGGCATTGCGGTTCATGCCGAGCTCATGTCCGCCCGTGAGGCCGTGGCGCCACTATGAAGATTCTGCTTGTCGATGACCACACCGTGGTGCGGGAGGGCATGCGGCGCCTTCTCGCCACCGCCATCGACGCAGAGCTGTTCGATGCTGCCTCCAGCGAAGCCGCACAGGCGGTTTTTCGCGCGGAAAAACCGGATGTCGTTGTGCTTGATCTGAATCTGCCCGGCGGCGGCGGCCTCGATTTGCTGCGCCGTCTGGTGAGTGAGGAGCCCCGCACGCGCGTTCTCATTTTCTCCATGCACGCCAGCCCGGCCTATGTGATGCGGGCGATGCAGGCCGGCGCCTGTGGCTACGTGACCAAGTCGGCAAGCGCGGACGAACTGGTGGAAGCCATCCAGAAGGTCGCCGGCGGCGGCCGCTATCTTCAGCGCGATCTGGTCGCTGATCTGGCCGGCAGCGGCGTGTGGAATAAGGGGCCCAAGCAGCCGCTTTCGGCCAAGGAGCTGGATATTTTGCGGCTGCTGGCGCAGGGGAACACGCTATCCCAGATCGCGGTCCAATTGGGCTCATCCTACAAGACCATCGCGAATTCCTGCACTGGCATAAAGGAGAAGTTGATGGTTGAGCGCACCGGTGATCTGATCCGCATCGCCATCGAGATGCACGCCGGCTGACATACGCTTCCGGTTAGTCCGCGACAGCCGNNATCAGGATATTTGCACCGCAATGAGAACCGCGACTTGCGCCATCGTGATGCCGGCAAGGATGGCGCCGCGCCGCCTATTGGCGTGGCGCTTGGCCTCTGTTACGCGCCGCGGAAGTATAAGCGTTTGGGCGACACACTTGCCGGCAGCGTACCCCCAGGCAAAAGTTTTGGCAACTATATACCTGACTAATATAAGACCGCCACCGCTGAGAAAGCCTATTCGATGGATTTTACACTACTTGAACACGCTGCGCTTCTGACGATTTTCACCGAAACTCCCGAATTTGCAGACAGCCTCCGGTATCAACTGGAAGGAGCATCTGTGGAAAATCGCGAAAACACAGGCGCGGGTTTCTTCACGACCATTACGGTGCCAGCGTCATCAGAACGAGTGGCATGCCCGACGGTGCTTGGGAATCGAACGCATGCTCGCGTTTATGGGCTGAAATATGGGCTTGGCTTTGTGCTATTCATGCAAGATGGACGGCTACACCTGCTCGAAGGCTATTCTTGCGGCGATGAAGATACAACAAATTTGCCTCTTTTCGACCTGACGTTTCAAATCACTGAGACACCGTTCTAACGGATGCAGCCGCTGTCCGGCCAAATCTGAATGCTAAACTGCCCTTCTCGATGGGAGAAGCTGCTTAGCCAAATATATAGTTACCAAAGTTTTTTGGTTCTTTTTTTCAAAAAAGAACGCTTCTTCTTATCTCTCTTCAATCACCCCTTCGCACCCCACATGCCCGGCGAGGATGCAATCCTGGAACGCGGCCTGGGCGCGCAGGTGATCGATCAGATACAGGCCCACCACCACCAGCAGCAACGTTGCGGCCAGCGCGGCCAGGCTGTCGGTCTGTCGGTTCGCGGTCTGGTCGGCGTGTTCGGGTCTGATTGCTGGCGCCATACCCTGATGGTCCCCTTTCCAGGCCTAGCCTAGCTTGGCAGCAACCGGATTACCCGGCTTTTGTTGCATCGGCGTGCATGAAAAACCGCTCCACGCAGGCGCCGAACGCCTCCGGCTGCTCTGCGTGCAGCCAGTGGCCGGCGTTTTCGATGGTCTCCAGGCGTGCGGCCGGGAAGAGGGCGGCGATCGCGGCATGGTGGGCCGGCCGCACATAGTCGGATGCGCCGCCGGTGAGGAACAGGGTGGGGCCGGAATAGCGCAGGCCGGGGGGCAGGTTTGGCCAGCCCTCGATATCCGGCATGGCGGCCGCGATCTGATCCAGGCCGATCTTCCAGCGCGGTGTGGCGCCAAGCTCCAGGTTCTGCATCAGGAAGGCACGTATGCCCGGGTCGGGCACCGCAGGGGCAAGGGCCGCGTCGGCGGCGCGGCGGGTGAGGCCGGGCGGCAGCGCGAGCGCCTGGAGGGCGGCAGCAACGCCCGCGTTGCCGTGGCGATAGGCCACGGGGGCAATATCGGCCACGACAAGCCGATCGATGGCGCCGGGTCGGGTGAGCGCCGCCATCATCGCCACCTTGCCGCCAAGGGAATGGCCCAGAAGCGTCGCCTGCGGGGCGCCTGCGTCGGCCAGGGTTTGCAGCACATCCCCGGCCACAGCCGCCAGATCCATGCCGTCGGCCACCGGACTGGCACCATGATTGCGCAGGTCCATCGACAGCACGCGGGCATGGGGGGCGAGGCGCCGGGCGAGTTGGGCGAGGTTTTGCGACCGGCCGAACAGGCCGTGCAGCAGGCACACCGGCCGCCCTTGGCCCATTTCCGTAAAATGCAGCCGCATCAGGCGGCCAGGGTTAGCACGATCTTGCCGATATGCGCGCTGCTCTCCATCAGCCGGTGCGCGGCCGGCGCTTCCTCCAGCGGGAACACGCCGTGGATCACGGGGGCGCACCGGCCGGCGGCGAGAAGCGGCCAAACGTGCTCGCGCAATCCCTCCGCGATGGCGCCTTTTTCGGCGCGGGTGCGCGGCCGCATCGTGGACCCGGTAATCACCAGCCGCTTCATCATCACCTGGCGTATGTCCAGGTCCGGATCGCGCGTGCCGCCCTGCACGGCAATCACCACCAGGCGCCCATCCTTGGCCAGCAGCTTCACATTGCGCGAGAGGTACGAGCCGGCGACCATGTCCAGAATCACATCGGCGCCGCGCCCATCCGTGAGCGCGCGGATGCGTTCGACAAAATCCTCCCGCGTGTAGTCGATGCAGGCCTCGGCGCCGAGGCCGACGCAGGCCGCGCATTTGGCCGCCGAGCCGGCGGTTGCGAACACCCGGGCGCCGAAGGCGCGCGCCAACTGGATGGCGGTGGTGCCGATGCCGCTGCTGCCGCCGTGAATCAGCACGGTTTCGCCAGATGCGAGCTTGCCGTGGCCGAAGAGGTTGGCCCAGACGGTGAAGAAGGTTTCGGGCAGGGCGGCGGCGCGTGTCGCGTCGTAGCCCGCCGGCCAAGGCAGGCACTGCACCGCGGGGGCGAGGCAATATTCGGCGTAACCGCCGCCATTGACCAGCGCACAGACGCGATCGCCCGGCACGAGCCCGGCCACGTTCTCGCCGATGGCCACAATCTCGCCCGCAATCTCCAGCCCCAGCACCGGGCTCGCATCGGGCGGCGGCGGATAAAGGCCCTTGCGCTGCTGCACATCGGGGCGGTTCACCCCGGCGCCGGCAACCCGGATCAGCACCTCGCCCTCGCCCGGCTGCGGCACGGGGGCCTGCACGATATGCATCACGTCCGGGTCGCCTGCCTCGCGTAGCGCGATCTGCCGCATCGTCATCCACCTTGCCTCGCTATTTGCCCTAGTCTCGCAGGCTCAGCGTGTGGCGTGAACCGGGTGCGGCGGCGGATCGATGGGAATCCGCCCAGGCTCCGGTGGCTCCTCGATCGGCACGGGGGCATCGGGGTCGGGATTGCTGGGCGGGGGCGGGGGCGCCGGCATGGGGGGGATCTGCATAATGCGGTAACGGGGCGCGGGTGGGGAGGTTTAGAAAGCTGTTCTTTTTTGGAAAAAAGAACCAAAAAACTTTTGTTTGTTTGGGCGCGCGGGTTGCGGAGGTGTCGGGTCGTTGGCAAGGGCGCAGGAACAAAAGTTTTTTGGTCAGGCTGCGCAATATCTCCGCGCCCTTGTCCGCAGCGAAGAAATTTCACTCGTCGTGCTGGCCGCCATCCTGGGGGCGGTTGCCGGCCTGCTGGTGGTGGCGATGAACCAGACCAGCCAGTTCGCTCACGAAATCCTCTACGGTCTGGCCCCGGGCGAACGCCTCTCCGCGCGCCCGCATCTCCCGCTTGTGCGCAGCGCGCTGGCGCTGTGCGGCGGCGGGTTGTGCATGGGACTGCTCAGCCTGGCGCTGGCCCGTTGGCTGCCGCGCCGCACAGTGGACCCGATCGAGGCCAATGCGCTGTACGGCGGCCAGATGTCGCTGAAGGACAGCCTTGTGGTTGTGGTGCAGACGCTGCTCAGCAATGGCGCCGGCGCATCAGTGGGGCTGGAGGCGGGCTACACGCAGATCGGCGCGGCGGTTGCCTCACGCGTCGGGCGGGTGTTCCGGGTGCGGCGGGCCGATTTGCGCGTGCTGGTGGGGTGCGGTGCGGCCGGCGCCATCGCCAGCGCCTTCAACGCGCCGCTCACCGGCGCCTTCTATGCCTTCGAGCTGGTGATCGGCACCTATTCGCTCGTCAGCCTGGCGCCGGTGGTGGCCGCGGCGATCAGCGCCGTCATGGTGCAGCGCTTTATCCTCGGCGATGAGCCCGGTTACGATATCACGCTGCCGGCTGGGATAGAGACGGTGGACTTTCTACCGGTCATCGCGCTGGGCATGCTGTGCGCGCTGGCCGGGATCGCGGTGATGTATGCCGTCACGCTCACGGAGCGGGTATTCGCCGGCAGCCGTGTACCGCTGTGGTTGCGGCCGGCCATCGGCGGCCTGGTGGTGGCGGGCTTTGCCGTGGTGACACCTTCGGTGCTTGCCAGCGGCCATGGCGCGCTGCGGGAGGGGCTAACGGCCGATATGCCCTGGCGCACGCTGCTGATGGTGCTGTTGCTCAAAGCCGCATCATCGGCCATTTCGCTTGGGTCGGGTTTTCGCGGCGGGTTGTTCTTCGCCTCGCTGCTGCTGGGGGCGATGCTGGGCAAGGCGTTCGGCGCGCTGATGCTGTTCGTGTGGCCGATCCCGGTGTTCCCCGATGCGGTGTACGGGCTGATCGGGATGTGCGGCATGGCGGTTGCGATCGTGGGCGGACCGCTGACCATGGCATTCCTGGCGCTGGAGAGCACGGCCAGCCTGCCGCTGACGGTGGCGGTTCTGGCCACCGCCGTGGTTTCGTCGCTCACCGTGCGCCGCACCTTCGGCTACTCCTTCGCCACATGGCGCTTCCATCTCCGCGGCGAGACGATCCGCAGCGCCGTGGATATCGGCTGGGTGCGCAACCTCACGGTGGGGCGGATGATGCGGCGCGACATCAGGCCGGTGCGGGCCGATATTTCCCTTGCCGTGTTCCGGCGGGACTATCCGCTGGGGTCGACGAACCGCGTGGTGGCGATCGACGATACGGACCGCTACGCGGGCATCGTGTGGGTTGCCGATGCGCACGCGGCGGGTGCGCAGATCACGCGAATCGACGAATTGCTCCACCATACGAACGCCGTTCTGCTCCCGCAGATGACGGTGAAGGAGGCGGCGACCTTGTTCGAGACCGCCGAGGCCGATGCGCTCGCGGTAGTGGACAGCCATGAGAACCTGCATGTTCTGGGGCTGTTGACCGAACAATACGCGCTGCGGCGCTACAGTGAGGAGCTGGACCGCCGCCGGCGGGACATCAGCGGGGAGTAATCCGTCCGGGCAAGCTCATCGCTCCAACACTCAAGCCTATGGCGCTCAATGACCAGGGCTCGCCGTGCGGCGTTTACCTGGCATGTAAATTGCTTGGTCTGTTTTGACGTGACCCAGGCAAGGGATCGTCGTGTCAGAGCCCAGTTTCACGGCCTCAGCAGAAGGGGTTAGGGTCCGCATGCTGGCCTGGAAATGCTCAACCAACTCGGCGTGCGGCGACGACCACGTGCGGGTCTGGGGCGAAGCGATGCAGTATATTTCCCTGCCCCGCGCCCATCTGCGCGACCAGTCGGGCTTCCATGGTCACGTCTCCAGCATCGTCTCGCCGCTGGGCATTGAATTCTCCCGCGTGGAAGCCTCCGCCCAGACATTGTCGGGCCCGTGTTTCAGCAAAATTCCCTGTCTGTGGCTTGCCTTCCCGGTGGAGGGTCAATTCGGCATTGGCGCAGGCGGCGGCCACGGCCATTTGCGGGCAGGCGAAATCATGTATGGGCCGACCGGCTGCGATTCCACGCTCGATCTCAGCGATCGCTTCGTCATGCTCTATATCCGCGTGCCGCAAACCATGCTGCATCCACGTCTTCTCAGTCTTCGGGTGCTGCCGCATGGCACACTGATCGCCAGCACTGGCGTGAACCGGGTGTTCTCGGGTCTGCTACGGGCGGTCGCGGAAAATCTCGACGGCATTTCCGAGGCGGATATCCGCCCGGTGGAAATCGCCGTTGCGGAATTCATCATCGCGAGCCTGGCGGAGAATGCCGCGCGCGGCTGCTTCGATTTGGCCGATGCCGGTCATTTCCATCGCATCTGCCAGGCGATCGAACGCCGGCTTGGCGAGGGTGATCTCAGCTTGCAGAAAATCGCCCACCAGCAGCAGCTCTCATCACGCTACATACAGAAACTTTTCGAGGCGGCTGGGCTGAGCCTCGGCTCATATCTCCGTCGGCGGCGGCTGGAACATTGCCACGCGGACCTCGCCAATACCGCGCTTGCCAAACTCTCTGTCAGCGATATCGCGTTTCGCTGGGGCTTCAACGATGCCGCACATTTCAGCCGGTCCTTCAGGGCGGAGTACGGAACCACGCCGCGGGAATTCCGCCGGCTTCACCGCGATCGCTTGAGCCGGGCGCATTAGAAACGCGGCACGCCTGATCGCGCGTTTCTGCCCTTCTCCCAGATCGCAAACCTCGCTATGAGCATCCGTCTTCCAAACATAGGGTGCGAGGCGCATGGCAGAGCCCAATACGCTCATTTTTGTCGATTTAGCTTCGGATGATCCGCAGGCCGCCGGGCGTTTCTATGCCGAGGTATTCGGCTGGCAGGACGACCAGCGCCCCGCAGGCCTCTATCACCGCATGGTGCCAGGCGGCATGTTCAAGAAAAGCGATGGGTCCGACAGCGAAATCGGCAATCTGCACCTCGGCATATTCAAGGCGGCCAATGCCCGGCCACACCCGGATCCGCTTGGCGTGGCACCGCGCGAACTCAGCCAAAGCGGCCGCCATGCGCGTATCTGGATCCTGATCGGCGATGGTCAATCAGCCGACGACATCCTCGCGCGGGCGGCGGAGCGTGGCGCGGAAATCCTGTGGCGTAATCACTACTGGTCGGAATTCAACGGTTTTAATCATGCCTTTGCGGACCCTTGGGGGAATGAGATTATCCTGTGGGGGAAGGCCGGGCTTTCGCCGGTGATACCGGCGGGGTTCACGAAGGAATAGAAAGTGTTCTTTTTTGAAAAAAAGAACCAAAAAACTTTTGATCCCTGGCGTACGCTTCCGGCGAGTCCGCGACAGCACGATTAAACGTCTTTTGCTTCTTTTCTTCAGAAAAGAAGACTTTTTTCTTTTCTCCGCTTTTGTCTGATCGTCTTGCTCAGTTTGATGGTGGCCGGCACCAGCAGCAGCGGCAGCACCGCCAGCGCCCAAAGTGGCTGTGTGAACCCACCGGTCCGATCCGCCCACAACCCCGCCGCCCACGGTCCGGCGGTGGCGAGTCCCGACAGGGTCCAAATCGCCGAAAGTGCCGTGGTACCGCTGCGGGGGCCAAACAGCCGGATCAGATAGAGCGTGATGGCGACGCAGGCGACACTCCAGCCAAGGCCGAACGTGATGGACGCAGCCATCAGAACCAGCTTGCTGGTCGCATGTGCCAGCAGGGCCACGCCGGCGGCGAGGGCCACCAGGCTCGCGGCCTGCATGGTTCTGGGATGGATCCGGTGGGCGAACCAGCCGGCGCAGGCGGTGCCGAAGGTGCCGATCAGGCCTTCGGCACCAAGGAATTGCGAGCCGGCATCGGCCGGCCATTTCAGTGCCGCGAGATGCGCCGGTGCCACGCCGGAGACGGTGAGGAGGCAAAGCTGGGTGGCGATCATGGCGGCGGCGATCACCGCGAAATGTGTGCTCAGCAGCGCCTCGCGGGCGCCGGGAAAGGTTTCCGGCACGGGTGCGTCCGGGTGGGCGGTGGCGGGGGGTGGCTCGCGGATGGCGGCGGCGCAGAACACCGCCAGGCCAGCGGCGATGGCGGCCATCACCAGCCAGTAGAAGCGCCATCCGCCGGACGCGGCCAGTGCCTGCACCGCGGGCGGCCCGAACGCGCCGCCGAGCGTGCCGATGGTGAGGTATAAGCCGATCATGCGGGGTGCCCGCGTGCCGAACCAGCCGGCCAGCAGGAAGATGCCGGGCGTGTTGGCGCACAGCGTGTATCCTAGCCCGAGAATGGCGGCGGCCACGTAGATGGTGATCAGGTTCGTCGTTGTGGCCGCTACCAGGAACCCGCTGGCCAGGGCCAGGCATCCGGCGACGCATGTCCAGCGGCCACCAATCCGCGGCAGCAGGGCAACCGGCAACATACTGAGGCAACAACAGGATAAGCCCAGAGCGAGGAATCCGCCGCCGACCTGCGCCTCGGTCCAGTGAAACTCCGCCTGCATGGCAAATAGCGCCACGCCCAGGGAATTGAAGGTGGTCGCCCCGGCGAACAGGAAGATCGCCGACACCGCCGCCAGAACTTTCACGCCCAGGGCGCTTGCTCCGGCAAACCGGCAGGCGCGGCCCGAAGCGGGCTCGCTTTGGCGGGCGGCCGCAATGTCGCCGCGGCGCCGGCCGCGGCCAGCAACAGGGCGGCGCAGCCGAGGAAGGAGGTATCGAAGCGGCCGGTGGCGTCGGCAACCCAACCGGTCAGCGCCGGACCCACGACGGAGATCACGCAGAAAAGCTGGTTGCTGCCGAAGATCCGCGCGAAATGCGCGCGCCCGTAATAGGTTTCGATGGCGAGCGTGGTGGCCACCATCAGCGTGCCGTAGCCGCCGCCCACACCGATGGCGAACATAACCAGGGCTGGCACCGACCAGCCATACGCCAGCACCACCATGCCGATGGCCTGAATCACCAGGCCGAACACCAGCAACGCGCGCACCCCGACGCGGGCGGCGAGCCCCCCCATCAGCAAGGGGAACGCAGCATGCCCCGCCGACTGAACGCTGAAGGTGAACACGCCGATCCCCAGCCCCACCCCATGCAGATGCAGGTAGGTCATGGTGAAGGCATTAATGGTGGAGGAGACGAAGTAGGTGGCCGCGATGCCGCAGCCGACGATAAAGAATTGCGGCGTGCGCAGAGCCTCACGGAGCGTCCAGCCTTCCGCTTCGTCCGCGGTGCGATCCTCGTCCGGCTGTTCACGGATGGTGGCGAGCGTGATCGCGCCCACCAGGCTGGCCAGCGCCGCCATGAACCACCAGTATCCACGCCAATCGCCAAAAACCTTGATGGCACCCTCAACGACGCTGGGCCATATGGCGCCGCCGAGACCCCCGCAGGCAAGATAGGCGCCGAAAATCAATGCGCGCCGGCTCTCCACCCACGCGCCGAGCAGATGCAGGGCGGGCACGGCACCGGCGAGCGCGAAACCGGCGCCCAGCAGCAGCGCGCCGGCGAAGTAGCCGGCAACGCCCCGGCAGAGGGCAAGCACCACATAGGACAATATCAGCGCGGCGATGCCGGCCGCCATGGCCCCACGCCCGCCCAGGCGGCGGATCAGCGGCGCGGGCAGCATGCTGAGCAACCCCGCCGCCAGTGCCAGCACCGTGAAGCCCGACCCGGCTTGCGTATAATCCATATGCAGGGCGGCGATCATGTGCGGCAGCACCACGCCGAGCGAGGCGAAGCTCGATCCCATGATGATCAGATACAGCAGCCCCATCGCGGCCAGCATCCGCGCCATGGTGCCGTCGCTCAACGCCGGTGCGGTCAAACGACCGGCCACACGGACTGGATTTTCAGGCCTGAGCGCGCCACCAGCGCCTCGCCGGCGGTCTGCGCGTCGGCCAGCAGCCGGTCCTCATCGATGGTGGTGCACCGGTAATTCTCCACCACGCGCTTGCCATCCACCCACACGCTATGAACGCCGCGGCCATCGGCGGACCAGACAAGCTGGTTGATCACGTTAAACAGCGGGCGCCATTCGGATCGGTTGGTATCGTGCGCCACGAAATCGGCCTTCTTGCCGGGTTCCAGCGAGCCGATCTGGTGCTCCATCTGCAGCGCGCGCGCGCCGTTGAGGGTGGCGCAGGTAAAAGCCTGTTCGGCGGTGAACAGGCTGGTATCCTGCCGCGCATCCTTGTGCAGCCCGGCGACCAGGTGGGTGGCGCGCATCATGTCGTGGAAATTGCTGTCGTTATTGCCGTCGGTGCCCACCGTTATGTTCACGCCCTGGGCGAGCATTTCCGGAAAACGCCCGATCGTGCTGGCGCCATAGCCGCCGCGCATGGCGGTGGTGGCACAGTGGGATACGTTGGCGCGGGCCTGCGCCAGAAGTGCCACTTCCGAATCATTCAGGTGCACGGCGTGGGTGAACATGGTGTTGGGCCCGAGCACGCCGGCCTCGGCGAGATATTCGATCGGCCGCTGGCCATGACGGGCGAGGAACCAGTCCGGGTCCAATGCCACCGGGCTCATATGGCCGGCGACACCGAGGCTGTGCGAATCAGCGATGGATTTGGCGGCCTGCCATAGACGACCGCTGCAGGTCATGTGGCCGATCAGGATGGGCCAGGCCGCAATCCGTTCGCCGTTGGCTGCCGGGTAGCGCGCCACTTCGCTCTCCAGCAGCGCGATCGCCTCATCGGTCGCGGCGGAGGGATGGGTCTGGGTGGCCGGGTCGAAATCCCAGGCCCATTGCCCGATCCTGGCGCGGATGCCGATTTCGGTCAGGCCGTCGGCCACAGTATCGAGGAAGCGGATAGTGCCGGCCTCAAGAAAGGTGGTGGTGCCGGACCGCAGCATCTCCAGCGCCGCACACTGGGTGGCCAGGCGCTCATCGGCTTCGGTATGCGCCATATGCGCCGGCACGAGCCAGTTGTAGATGAGCGTCTGGAAATCCAGCCCATCGAGCGTGAGGCCGCGGGTGAGCGGTTCGCCGGTGGTATGAACATGGGTGTTGATCAGGCCGGGCGTGATGACGAAACGGCGCCCGTCGATTGTGGTGCGCGCTTGATACGTGGCCACAAGGTCCGCCGACTTGCCGATGGCGGTGATGGTGCTGCCGGTGACGGCCAGGGCGGCGTGGGTGATGATGCGGCGTTCGGCATCCATCGTCACGATGGTTGTGTCGGTGATGAGGAGGTCGATCAACACGAAGAAAGGCCTTCTTTTCTGAAGAAAAGAAGCAAAAGACTCTTAATCGTTGGGGCGAGGGTCGCCGGCAGCGTACGCCAAGGGGCAAAAGTTTTTTGGTTCTTTTTTTCAAAAAAGAACATTCTTCCTTACTCCGCCGCCACAGGCAGCACCGCCTTATGCCGTGGCGCCCGCATCATCACCACCGGCACCGCCAGGATCAGCAGCAGCACGGCATAGATATCGTAGATCGGCGAGAAGCTGCCCGTATGGTCGGCGATCATGCCGGCCGCCAACGGACCCGCCGCGGCCAGCGTGGTGAGAAGCGCTACAACGGAGAGGATCTTCGCGCCCGTCACCCCGCCGAAATAATTCAGCGG
The DNA here is from genome assembly GCA_003133065.1 of Acetobacteraceae bacterium. Taxonomy (GTDB): domain Bacteria; phylum Pseudomonadota; class Alphaproteobacteria; order Acetobacterales; family Acetobacteraceae; genus BOG-908. The sequence continues at coordinate 6,470 of PKZM01000137.1, read as the reverse complement.
CACGATATGGGCGGCCACGAAGCTCAACCCCCAGCCGATGCCGAACGTGAGCGCGCTGCCGTATTGCAGCAACGGCGTCGTCGCCATGGCGAGCAGGGTGCAGCCGACCGCCTGGAACAGCAGGCCCGCGCCCAGCAGCACCGGCGGCGAGACGAGCTCGCACAGGCGCCCAGATCCTCCCTTCACCATCGTTGCCGTCAGCGCGCCGGCGCTCAGCACGTAGGCGGCGGCTTTGGGCGAGGCCCCCAGTTTCACCAGATGCGCGACCAACGAGCTCGAATTCGTGGTGACGCAGCACATCGTCATGATCATCGCGCCGCACACGAGCAGGAATTGCGGCGTGAGGATGGCCTGGCGATACGACCAGCCGGCACCGATCCCGGCCGGGGTCGCAGCCACGGTCTGCGGCGCGGGGGCGTCTTGGGCGTCACGCACGATCAGCAGGCAGATGGCGGCGATGCCGGCCGCCGCCGCGGCCATCACCTGCCAATGGATGCGCCAGCCATAGTGGCGCACGATCGCCTCCACCACTGGAGGCCCGAAGGCGGCGCCCAGCGCACCCATCATCAGATAGTAACCGATGATGGGTGCCGAGCGCCGCCGGAACCAGCCCGCCAGCAAATACACCCCCGGCACATTGCCCGCCAAGGTGTAGCCTACGCCGAGGAACATCATGGCCACGAAAAACACCGCCAGGGTTTGTGTGATCGCGGCGACCCCGAAGCCGATCGCCAGCAGCGCGGCGCCCAAACCCAGCGATCCCCGGCCGCCCAGCAGCGTCATGGAGACCGCGGCAAGCGGGCTTGAGAGGCCGCAGGCCAGCCCCAGCGCGGTAAAACCATACCCCGTATTGGTATTGGACCAGTGCAGGTCCGCGCCCATCGTAAACAGCACCACACCCAGCGACGTGAACGTGGCCGCGTTGAGGAAGAAGAACACCAGCGATGCGCCCCCGAAGGCGCACCATTTTCCGGCATACGGCTCACGAGCAATAAGGCTGGTCATGCATCCTGCAATGGGATTGAGCGTGAAGGGTGAACGCCGGCTTGTGGGCGGGTCTTGCTCAGCGGTGCACCGGCTATTGTCATAACCCCGCCGGCGCAAGGCGAATGACAGCAAGATGCGTGCCGAAAGGAAGCAAAAGACGTTTGACCGGCAGTTGCGGACTCACCGGCAGCGCACGCACAGGAGCAAAAGTTTTTTGGTTCTTTTTTTCAAAAAAGAACATTCTTTCTTACACCGGCCGGTCCCCCTTCATCCATGTACGATGCACGAGGCGAGTGTATTTCGTGGTATCGAATTTTGTTCCCGTGTGCAGGGTGCAGCGATTATCCCAGATCAGCACATCGCCAACCTGCCATTTATGGCGGAACACGAAGCGGTCTTGCGTGACGAAGGCGACGAGTTCTTCCAGCAGGTTCAGCCCCTCCGGATTGGGCATGCCGACGATGCCGCGCGTGGTGCCGGTGCTCACCCACAGAGCTTTGCGGCCATCCTTGGGATGGGAGCGGATCATGGGGTGAATCACATCGGGCACGGTATCGTCGCGTGGGTCCACGGGCAGGCCGCGCAGTTCCATCAGCGCCTTCCAGCTGTGCTGGATTTGCAGGCCTTCAAGTTGTGCCTGGCGTTCGGGGGGCAGTTCGTTCCAGGCGGCCACGAGGTCGGCCATCAGCGTGTCGGATCCCTCGGGCGGCACTTCGATGGCGTAGAGCATGGTGCAGGATGTCGGCTCGGCCAGATAGGAGCCGTCGGTATGCCAGCCCTGGCCGGCATCCACGTCACCGATTTTCTTGCCATCTTTCGTCTTGTTCGAGATCACATAGATCTCGGGAATGCCGGGATAGGTGTATTCCAGCCGCTGATTGGTTGCCGGCGTGCCGAACGCGCGGGAAAATTCCATCTGCTGCTCGGGTGTCAGGTTCTGGTCGCGGACCACCAGGATGCCGTGGCGGTGGAATACGTCCGCGACGGCGCGATGCATCTCCGGCCCGCAGGTGGCAAGATCAATGCCGCGGACTTCCACGCCGAACCTGTCGGTCAGGGGGCGAACATCGAGTGTGGTTGCGGGTTCAGCGTCCATATGGAAGGCTCCCAGGGCTCTTTCAGCTGAGGTGTTATGCACGACTCATACCCTGTATGTCTTGATCGGACACGCCTGAAAGCCTGCTTGATACCGTGAAGGCCATGGCAACGACGCGGGCGGATCAAGGCAAGACAATGTCCGCGCGGCACGGGTATGGCGTCTTTTCCCCGACGTCAAACCGCTGACTCTGAAGGATTGTGGCCGTTGCATGCAGACACGCTGATCACCGGCGCCACCATTATCACCATGGATTCCAGCCGGCGGGTGCTGACCGGCGGGGCCTTGGCGATAGCGGGCGATAGGATTGTGGCGGTCGGCAAGGCCGAGGAGGTTGCCCGCCTGGTCGAGGCGCGGGAGGTGGTGGATGGCCGCCGCTTCGTGATGACACCCGGTTTCATCAACGGCCATGTGCATGTGACAGAGACCTTGTTCAAAGGCTTCATGCCGGAGAATCTGGGGTTTGATGACGCCGTTTGGAAATGGTCGGTGCCATTGCATGAGGGGCAGGATGCCGCCGAGCAGGGCCTGGGGGCGAAGCTTGCGGCGGTAAGCATGTTGCGCACGGGCACGACATGTTTTCTCGAAGCCGGCACCGTGATCGCCATGGAGGCCGTATTCCGCGCGGTGGAGGAGACCGGAATACGCGCCCGCATCGGCAAGTGGGTTCTGGACCGCGCGTTCGTGCCGGGGCAGAATCAGGCGGCGCTGACCGATGCGGCGTTGCGCGAACTGGAGGCGGAACTGGCGGCCTATCCCGGCGCGGACGGGCAGCGTGTGGCGGCGTGGCCCTTGCTGATCGGCCACAACACCAACACCGATGCGCTGTGGATTGGCGCCAAAGCCCTGGCGGATTCGCATAAGGCGGGCATTTCGGCCCATATGAGCCCCGCACCCGGCGATGCGGCGTGGTATGTGGCGGCCACCGGCGATCGGCCGGCCGTGCATCTGGCGCGGCTGGGCGTGCTGGGGAGCAATGTCAGCCTGACCCACATGGTGCATGTGGATGATGACGAGGTCGCCGCGCTCGCCGAGACGGGCACTCATGTGATCCATTGCCCGGTGGCCGCGATCAAGGGGGCTTATGGCACCTCGCAGGTCGGGCGGTTCCCCGAAATGGCGGCGGCGGGGGTGAATATCTGGCTGGGCACCGATGGCGCCGATACCGCGGATCTGATGCGGCCAATGACACTGATGGCCGGACTGTTCAAGGATGCGCGCCGTGACGGGGCGGTGTTCCCCGCGCATGAGACGCTGGAGATGGCAACCGTGAATGCGGCCCGCGCCATGGGCATGCGTGCCGAGATCGGCGCGCTGGCGGTGGGCATGAGGGCCGACCTGGTGCTGCACGACACCGACCGCCCGGAATGGCGGCCGCTGCTGAACGCGGTATCACAACTCGTGTGGTGTGCGAGCGGCGCCGGCGTGCATAGCGTATGGGTGGACGGCAGGCGCGTGGTGGACAATTACCGCTGCACGACCATCGACGAAGAAAAGCTGTTTGCCGAGGTGCAAGCGGCGGCGCAAGCCTATGTCGGCAGGTCCGGCCTGCCCAGCATCACGGCCTGGCCGGTGAGCTGATGACGGGCAAGCGGCCAAGAAACCGGGCGTGAGCGTTCAAGACCCGCCGCCACCCGCCCCGCCATAGTGACGTGTTCGCGAAGGATGTCTGCCATGGGCTATGACACGATCCAGATCAAAAAACTGACGCCGGTTGTGGGTGCGGAGGTATCGGGAATCGACCTGACCAAGCCCTTGTCGGCACTTCAGGTGGCCGAGCTGAAGCAGGCCTTGGCGGATCATATGGTGATCTTCTTCCGCGACCAGCCGATCGACTTCGAAAACCATAAGACATTCGCCCGCTATTTCGGCGGCATCCACATCGCCCCCAGCACAGCGCCCTGGACTGTGCCAGGGCACCCCGAGATCACCACCATCCATGCCGACGAGAATTCCACCTTCGTCGCCGGCGAGGATTGGCATTCGGACATGAGCTGCGACCCCGAGCCGCCTTTGGGATCAATTCTCTATCTGCATACCGTGCCGGAGATCGGGGGGGATACCGTATTTTCCAGCATGTATGCCGCCTATGATGGCTTGTCGGACCGCATGAAGGCGTATCTGGAGGGCCTCACGGCCGTACATGACGCGGTCGTGGGTTTTGGTGGTATCACACCGCCGGGCATGACGCTGCCGAAATCCTCCCATCCGGTGATCCGCACGCATCCCATGACGGGCAGACGGGCCATCTATGTGAATCGCGGCTTTACCGTGAAGATTGAGGGGCTGCCGCCGCATGAGAGCGCCGCGATCCTGGCCTTTCTCTATCAGCACATCCAGAAGCCGGAATATCAATGCCGCTTTTCCTGGCGGCCCCACTCGATTGCATTCTGGGACAACCGCTGCTTGCAGCATTCGGCGATCTGGGATTATTTCCCGAACCGACGCTCCGGTTATCGCGTGCAGGTGACGGGCGAAAAACCTGTCTGAGAGCAGATCATGAAACAGCCGGCAATCTTCATCCCCCATGGCGGCGGCCCATGCTTTTTCATGGACCCGCCGCCCGACGACCCGCAGCGCTGGGTGGGGATGGCAAACTATTTGCGCAGCATCCCCTCGCTACTGCCGGCCAAACCTGATGCGATGGTGGTGATTTCCGCCCACTGGGAAATGCCCCTGCCGACAGTATTATCGGCGGCGCATCCTGGATTGCTCTTCGACTATTACGGATTTCCGCCACATACGTACAAACTGACCTATCCTGCCCCCGGCGCACCGGCCTTGGGTGAGCGCGTGCGTGCGCTGCTGGCTGAGGCGGGCATTGCCAGCAGCGAAGATGGGGCGCGTAACTACGATCATGGCATCTTCATTCCGCTCAAGGTAAGTTTTCCGGCGGCCGACATCCCGATCCTTCAGTTATCCCTCAAGGCGGGCCTTGATCCCGCCCAGCATGTTGCCATGGGGCGCGCGCTTGCCAGCCTGCGCGAGGAGAACGTGCTGGTGGTCGGCAGCGGCCTCAGCTTTCACAATCTTGGCAGCCTGGGCGATCCGCGCGCGGCCGGCCCTTCCCGCGCCTTCGATTCCTGGCTGCTGGGCGTGCTGTGCGAGGGCCCCGTGGACAAGCGTGAGGACGCGCTCGCGGCCTGGAGCCAGGCGCCGGGCGCCCGCATCTGCCATCCGCGCGAGGAGCATTTGTTGCCGCTGATGGTGGCAGCCGGCGCTGGAACAGGCGAGAAAGGCCGCCGGGCCTACAGCGGAGAAATCTGGGGCAAAGCGGTCTCCGCCTTCCATTTCGGTTAAACTGTGGGGTAGACAAAGCCTCACCGGCAGCGCACGCAACAGGTAAAAGTTTTTTGGTTCTTTTTTTCAAAAAAGAACACTCTTCCTTACCCGTTTCCTTGCCTGAACGCCCTGGGCGTCGTGCCGAACTCCGCGCGGAACGACCGGCTGAAATGCGCCGCGTCATTGAAACCCCAGCGGAAGCAGATATCGCTGATCGACAGATGCCGCAGCGCCGGGTTGGCCAGATCCGCGCGGCAATTGGCCAGCCGCCGCTGGTGCACGTAGAGGCTGAAGCTGAGGCCCGCCTGCTGGAACAGCTTCTGGATATAACGCCCGGAGACATGAAGATGATCGGCGATGCGTTGCAGCGACAGGTCTCCGTCGCCGAGCTGGTTCTCGATCGTTTGGCAAATACGCTGAAAATTGCTGGCCCCCGCGATATCGAAACGGCTGGACGCCGTCATCTGGCCCAGGCTGGAGATGACGAATTCCGAAACCGCCACCTCGATCGGATGGATATCGTCGTCAGTCAGCGCATCGAGATTATCGGCTACCGCGAGGAGCAGACCGGAGAAAATGCGGTTGACGGCGGCGTTGCCCGCCAGGAGTCCAGCCTGCATGATCCGCAAATTCAGCAGCCGCGGGTGCAGCATCGTTTGCGGGACGCGGATGTAGAGCATCACGAACTGATCAGGCAGCTTCAGGGTGGAATCGCAACCGGCGGGTCCGTAGAGGATGTCGCCGCGGCGCAGATCATGCTCGGCGGACCCCTCGCCGATCACGAACCTGCCTGTTACCGGCAGGGCCAGCCACAGGCAGGGCGCGCTCCTGTCGCACCTTCCCGACATCGTCTGTGCCGAGGAGGAGATACGGGAGAATTCGATGCCCAGCGGCGAGACGATGCTGGTAACATCGCCATGGAAGCCGGCGTGATCCAGAAGCCGTGTGCTCGGCAGCGAAATCTGACGCAGGGCATCGTGCCACACGCGTTCGCGTTCAGGGGCGGTGGCGGTGCTGGTGGAGCAGGTCCACGATTTCATGCGGCTATTAAGCAGGTTTCAAGGAAGAAAGAAAAATGTTCTTTTTTTAAAAAAAAAGAACCAAA
>PKZM01000119.1 GCA_003133065.1 Acetobacteraceae bacterium | reverse complement strand
GCCCAGCGGCGAGACGATGCTGGTAACATCGCCATGGAAGCCGGCGTGATCCAGAAGCCGTGTGCTCGGCAGCGAAATCTGACGCAGGGCATCGTGCCACACGCGTTCGCGTTCAGGGGCGGTGGCGGTGCTGGTGGAGCAGGTCCACGATTTCATGCGGCTATTAAGCAGGTTTCAAGGAAGAAAGAAAAATGTTCTTTTTTGAAAAAAAGAACCAAAAAACTTTTATTCCCCTTGGGCGCGCTGCCGGAGAGCGGCGCCATCAGACCACGAGGGCAACGGCACGCACGGGGCAGCCGGTGGCGCCGAGTACCTTGATCGGAAAGGCTGCCAGCAGAAAGTCCTTACCCACCAGGCGTTCCAGGCCACAGAGCTGCTGCACCATGCACACGTCGTTCGAAAGCCACACCTGGTGCGTGGGGTCCCACCATTCATCAGGGTTGTCCATGCCTATCATGTCTGTGGCGAACAGCTGCATGCCGCGATCGACCAGAAACTGGGCGGTTTCGGTGGGCACGTGCGGCCGTCGGCGGCCCATATCGGGCTGGCCCCACGCCACATCCGATCCCGTCCAGCAGACTGTGGCGGTGCCCGCGCTTATACGGCGGCCGGATTTCTCCTCGGCCGCCTCGAAATCGGCAATGGTGATCGCCTCGCCGGGGCCGCGATGGGTCAGATCCAGCAGGTGGCCCGGCACGCAGAGACGCTCCAGCGGGATCTGGTCGATCGACCGGCCAGGCTCGTGAAAATGCCGCGGGGCATCAAGATGCGTGCCGCAATGCTCGGGGAACAGCATCATGTGGGTTTCGTAGGCGGCGCGCCCGCCTGTCATCATCCGGGTGCGGGCGAAATTGTCCATGATGGGGAAAGCCACCGTCCAGCCGCCGCCATTGCGCATGCCTTCGAACATCTCGTGGCTGAGGTCGATGATTTCACGAAACGGCAAATCCAAACTAACCTCCTCATCCCACACCCGCCGGCCGCGTACGCCAACGAACAAAAGTTTTTTGGTTCTTTTTTTCAAAAAAGAACATTCTTTTTCTAGTCTCGGCAAGTGGCAGTGCGCTGCCAGTCAAGAACCGGCTCTTCCCCGACCTTAGCGTTTGTGGCGAAATCCGTCGTCCATCTATCCGGGGGTCACGCCTATGTCGCTGTTCCATCACGAGGCGTCGCGGGCGGCGCTCACGCCCGGTGCCCTGCACCATCTGCGCGCCACGCCCCAGACCGTCCATTGGGGCTATTTCGATGCGGCCCTCGCCCCGGCCCTGCGCGTGAAGAGCGGCGATCTGATCCAGGCCGAAGCCATCACCCACCACGCCGGCGATGCGCCCGAGCTGATGATGGACGCCGGGGTGGAAAAAATCTTCACCGACATTCCGCCCGAGGACCGCAATCCCGGCGTGCACATCATGACCGGCCCGATCTTCGTGGAAGATGCCAAGCCGGGCGACATCCTGGAGGTACGCTACCTCAGCATGACCACCCGCAATCGCTACGGCAGTAACCTGGCCGCCAATTGGGGCTATCTCTACCGCGAGTTCGGTGAAACCGAACGCGTGACGATTTATGAGCTGGATCCCGCCGGCAACACGGCCCACGCCCTCTACGCCTATGATTTTCCCGGCAAATACCTGGTTCCCGGCACCATCACCCGCTGCCCGGAATGCGATCGCCAGAAAGCCCTGCACGGTGTGCGCATCCCCGTTCGGCCGCATCTGGGCACTGCCGGCGTGGCACCCGATGCGGCCGGCCGCGTCAGCACCATCCCGCCCGGCCTGCATGGCGGCAATATCGACAATTGGCGTATCGGCGCCGGCGCCACCATGTATTACCCCGTTCAGGTGGATGGCGGCCTGTTCTCCATCGGCGACCCGCATATCAGCCAGGGCGACGGCGAACTCTCCGGCACCGCGATCGAATCGTCGCTGGATGTGCTGTTCCAGATCATCGTCCGGCGCGACTTCACCTTCGCCTCGCCGCTGCTGGAAACGCCGGAATGCTGGATCGTGCATGGCTTCAACGAGGACCTGAACGTGGCGATGCGCGATGCCTCGATGGGCATGCTGACGCTGCTGCACGACCACAAGGGACTGTCGAAGAACGATGCCTATTCGCTGATGAGCGTGGCGGCGGATTTCGCGGTGACGCAGGTGGTGGATGGACGCCAGGGGATCCATGTGCGGGTGCCGCGGGGGATATTTCCGCCCGTGGCGTAAGCCCCGTGGCGTAAGAAAGGTCTTTTGGGTTCAGCAAAGCAGACTTGTCTTACCCGTCTCTTGCCCCCCGATGTCACCGCAAACCTGTGCCAGATGCAGCTCCGACTGTTCGATGATGCGGATCGTCGCCAACAGCCGCTCCACGGGCACAGGCTGGGAGTACAGAAATCCCTGCACCGCCTGGCACGAAAGCCCCGCCAATTCTGCGTGCTGCGCCTCCGTCTCGATCCCCTCGGCAATCACCTCGATCTGCAGGTTGCTGGCCAGGCCAATGATAGCGGTGGTCACCGCACGGCTGCCCGCGTCGTAGGTAATGTTACGAATGAAGGATTGGTCAATCTTCAGGCGATCCGCCTTGAACCGCATGATGTAGGACAGGCTGCAATATCCCGTGCCGAAATCGTCGATTGCCAGCCTCACACCGCGCGCGCGCACCGCCATCAGCACGCCCGTCACGCTCGGCGAGGTGCCGAGCAAAATGTTTTCGGTAATTTCCAGTTCAAGCAGCTCCGGCGCCAGACCGGATTCCTCCAGCGCCCGGTCCACACAGTGCGGAAACGTTTCCACTTGGAATTGCCGCGGCGAGCCGTTTACGCCAATGATCAAGGGCCGCCCAAGCTCGCGCTGCACCCGCCGCCCGTCACGGCAGGCGGTGCGCAGCACCCAGTCCCCGATCTCCTCGATCAGCCCGGCTTCCTCGGCCAGCGGAATGAACTCGGATGGAGACACATCCCCCAGCGTCGCATTCCGCCACCGGATCAGTGCCTCCACGCCGGTCACCAGGCCGGTACGCAGCGACAATTGCGGGTGGTATACGATCTGAAATTCGCCGCGTGCCAGCGCATGCGGCAAAGCCCGCAGAAGCTGCCGCCGGCGAAACAGTGCGGCGGCCATCTCGCCGGTGAACAGCCGGATGCAATTCTGTCCGTGGCGCTTGGCGTGATGCATGGCGCCGTCGGCATGCCGCATCAATGCCTCCGGCGTGTCGCCACCCTCGGGGAACACGCTGATACCGATGCTCGCGGTGGGCGCGATGGTGTGGTGGTCGAGCGCCACCGGGGTTCGTATCGCGGCGAGCAATTGTTCGGCCCGCTGCTCCGCATGCTGCGCGTTGCGAATATCCTCGAGCAGCACACTGAACTCGCCGCCGCCGGAACGCGCCGCCATTTCGCCATCGGCCAGCGCTCCCATCAGCCCGCCGGCGGCATGCGCGATCAGGCTGTCGCCAAGATGATGGCCCAGCTCGTCGTTGATCCGCTTGAGATTGTCGAGGTCGATCACCAACACGGCAAGCCGGGTGTCCTCCCGTTCGGCGCGGGCAACCGCCAACTCCAGCCGCGTATCCAGCAGCCGGCGGGTGGGAAGGCCAGTCAGCGCATCATGATTTGCCAGATAGGTCATCCGGTCGGCCGCGCGCTTGCGCTCGGTGATGTCCAGCGCAGTCAGGATCAGGCCCTGCATGGCGTTGGATGAATCGGTCAACGCGGCCACGGTGAGCTGCACATCCAGGCGCGTTCCGTCGCGCCGGCGCAGGCTCCATTCGCTCTCCTCCACAAGCCCGCGCCTCGGCCTGGTTGTCAGAACCGCCAGGCCCGGCGTCACGCTCTCGCGCAATTCGGCCCGCAGCGCCGCCGCCCGCGCGGCCAGTTCGCGGTCGTCCAGCAGCACCAGCGGCGTCTCGCGCCCCACCAGTTCCGCCGGTGCGCAGCCGAGCAGGCGCTCGGCCGCCGGGTTGATGGCGGTGATCAGCCCATCACAGTCGGTCACGATGGTCGCGATCGGCGTGCAGGTAAGGACCGCTGTCGTGAAACTCGCCAACTCCGCGCGATGATGCATATCGCGCGCGATTTCCCGGTCGGTGATGTCCATATGCATGCCGACCCATTCCACGATGATGCCGGCGGCGTTGCGCACCGGCACGGCACGGCATGCCATGGTACGGTAGATGCCATCGTGGCGTCGCAGCCGATGGATGATCTCGAATGTTTCGCCGGTTTTCACCGCTTCCCGCCAAATCGACAACGTTCGTACGCGATCATCCGGATGCAGGGCATCGGCCCACCCGAGCTTGAGAACCTCCTGCTGCGTCTGGCCGGTAAATTCGCGCCATCCTGGAATATCGGCAGCCTGCAAACCGTCGGCCGGCGTCACCCAGACGATCATGGCGGCCGCCTCCACCAGGCTGCGGTAGCGGTGTTCGCTCAGGGCAAGCTGCTCCCCGCCGCGCTTGCGATCAGTGATCTCCATCAGAGTCCCGTGCATGTGGGGATGGTTCTCTGGCCACTACCGTCCAGCTCGCCGCGCATCGCGTGTACGCCGCGGCCAGCGCTGCTTCGCAGCGCACGCAGGGCGGCGTAAGGATCCCCCGTCCTGGCGGTCCAACATGACAAGCCCTCGCAGGCAGGCGGTGCGTATAATGAAGCGTCCATCATACCCCAGCATGACTTCAATTCAAAAATGTCTCAAATGCGCATTAAATACCACTTTAGGTTGCGATGGGCGGTGATGTCAGGCCCGATCCGCGCGCCGACATCACAATAGTGTTAGCGACCGAGGTTGGTTCATTGCCGTGCCGGCTCAGCTTCTTACCCACGCACCGGACCGGAAAACCGCACAACCCAAAAAACCGTATTGCAGTTCCTCAAAAAAAATACTAAACAAGTAATTTATGAGCCTTGTCTGAATTTTCGGTGTAATCTTGAACCATTCGTGAGCAGGCCTGTGGGGGTTTGACGTGATTCGGACGGCGACAGGCGTGGAGCGCGTGGCCTTGGCAGTGGCCGCCTTCGGGATGGTTGCCGCCGCCGTGCTGCTCCGCCAAGCCTGGGCAAACCACGCCGCATCTTGGGCTCTGGCTTTGCTGGTCGGGCTCGCTCTCGCATCCTGCGCCGCGCCGGCATCGGTGTGGCTGATCAGGCGCGCAGCACCCGAACCGCCGGACGGGGCGGATGCCCAGGCCGCTCAACTGGCAGCGCGGCAAGTGGAGCTGTTTCGCGCCGCCCGCCAGGATGTGCTCACAGGCCTGCAGAGCCGGATCGGCTTTCTCGACACCCTTGCCACCCGGCTGAATGCCGCGGGCAGTGTCGCCCTGGTTCTGGTGGACGTGGACAAGTTCAGCCGCCTGAACGGCGTGCATGGCGATGGCACGGGTGACGAAGTTCTGCGTGTGGTTGCCGACCGGCTGCGTACAATGGCCGGCCATCGCGACGGCGCGGCACGGCTGGGCGCCGACGAATTTGCCCTGCTTCTGGATCGCCCCGAGGATCTGCAGGACATCAAACACACTGCCGCCGCGCTGCAGAGATTGCTCAGCGAACCCTACCCGGCCGCGGGCGAACTGCTGGACCTGACCGTGAGCCTGGGCATCGCCAGCGCGCCGCAGCATGGCCAGAATGCGGATGCACTGTATGGCTCGGCACGCTTTGCATTGCAGCAGACCAAGAAAGCCGGCGGCAACGGCTGGCGCATCTGCGGTCAGGACCATGCCGACGTGCTGCGCCTACGCGATAAGTTCCGCGATGTACTCTCGGCAGCCATCGATGCCGGCGATATCGTCCCCTACTACCAATCCATCGTGCGGCTGCCGGAGGGCGGGATTGCACGCTTCGAGGTTCTGGCGCGCTGGAAACATAGCAAGCTCTCCATGCTCACGCCGGATCAGTTCATCCCGCTCGCCGAGGAACTGGGCCTGACCGGCCGGATCAGCATGGCGTTGCTGCGCCAGGTGGCGCTGGATACCCAGGACTGGCCGCAATGGTGCCGTCTGGCCATCAACGTCTCCGCCGGGCAGCTCCGCGACCTGATCGGTTTTTTCCGCGAACAGCCTGGTGACTGGCAGCGCCGCATGGATCTCAGCCGCCTGGATGTGGAAATTACCGAACCGGCGCTGGTGCGTGACCGCGCCATGGTGCGCGAACTGATCGATGCGCTGCATACCCATGGCGCCCGCGCGGTGCTGGATAATTTCGGCTGCGGCTATTCGAATCTCTTCCACCTGCGGGACATGGATTTTGACAGCATCAAGATCGGCAAGGGGTTCGTAACGACCCTGTTGGACGATCCGCGCACGGAAGCCTGCGTCACCGCCATGCTCTCGCTCGGCCAGGGCCTGAATATCGACATGGTTGCCGACGGCGTCGAAAGCCCCGCGATCGCCGAGCGCCTCTCGCAACTCGGCTGCAACTTTGCCCAGGGCTTCCTCTACGCCCATCCGAGCCCGGCGAGCGAGGTGCGCCGCCTGCTCAACCTGCCCGACACCAATTCCATCCAAGCCACCCTGGCCACCGTTCAGGCCGGCGCTGCCTAGAGCATCATCCGACCACACGGGGTCACCTGTCGGATAAAGATGCNNTGCTCGTCAAAACAAAGAGCTGGAGCATTTTCCGACCCGCTCACCTGAGCCAAAACGATCGGAAACTGCTCCAGAGCGGGTAATGCTCTAAACGCCGCCCCCAGGCACCCAAACGACATCGCGTCCGGCGTTCAGCACACGCCCCACCACGAATAGCAGATCCGACATCCGGTTCAGCGCCCGCACCACTTCCGGGTTCACCGCCTGCCAGCGCGCGAGCGTCACCACGCGACGTTCCGCGCGCCGCAGGATCGTGCGCGCCAGATGCGCATGGGCCGCGCCCGGCGTACCGCCAGGCAGAACAAAACTCGCCAGTGGCGGCAAAGATTCATTCAACACGGCCACCTCCGCCTCCAGCCGGTCCGCCATCGCACCGGTTACGCGCAGGCGCGCCCCGGCCTCCCCCGGCACACACAGATCCGCGCCCACATCGAAAAGATCGTTCTGTATCCTGGCGAGAATGGCATCCATCGCGGCATCGCCCACGTGCAGCCGCAAGATGCCGATCGCCGCATTCGCCTCATCCACGGTGCCATACGCTTCCACCCGCGGATCATCCTTGCGAACGCGCGCGCCATCCCCCAGCGACGTCTCCCCCCCATCCCCACCCTTGGTCACCACGCGATCTATCCGCATAAAAAACTCCCAATAGGTAAAAGTCTTTTGCTTCTTTTTCTTCAGAAAAAGAAGATTCTTCTTTTTTGAAAAAAAAGAAGCAAAAAACTTTTATCTGTTTAGATCCGACGGTGGCAGCAGCCGCGCCCCTTGCCCAACAATCATTCCGAAGCAGCCCGCGGCTGCTCCAAGCACGTCGCTGGGCACACCATCGGCCACTATCCGGCCATCCGCCATCACCACCATGCGCGACGCGTAGCGCACCGCCAGCTCCACCTGGTGCACCACCGCCACCACGCAGCCGCCACGCCGCGCTTGCGCCGCCAGCAAAGCCATCACCTCATGCGCCGCGCGCGGATCAAGATCGGCAACGGGCTCGTCCAGCAACAGCACCTCCGCCTCCGTCGCCAACGCCCGCGCCAGCATCGCCCGCCGTGCCTGGCCACCGGATATGCGATCGATCCGCCGGTCTGCCAGCGTTGCCACGCCACACGCTTCCATCGCCCGTTCCACCGCCGCATCATTCCGGTCGCCGTGCGGCAGCCGCCCCAGCGTGGCCACCTGCCGCACCGTCATCCCCCAGGCGCAGCGCGCGCCCTGCTCCACATAGGCCACGCGCCGCGGCGCGGTGCGGCCACCCGGCAGAAGCCCCGCCAAGCCGCGCAGCAGCGTGGTTTTCCCCGCGCCATTCGGGCCGCAAATCGCCACGAACGCGCCCGGCCCGGCCGCCAGGCTCACCCCATGCAGCACCTGCCGCCCACCCATCGACGCCGAAAAATCCGCAACCCCGATCACGGCCCCACACGCCGTGCGATCGCCACGAGAAACGGCGCGCCCAACAGCGCCGTCAACACGCCCAGCCGGGGCTCCTGCTGCAGCGGCAACACCAGCGGGCCAACCCGCGCCAGCACATCCGCCCCCACCAGCAGCGCCGCCCCCCCCGCCAGGGAGGGCCACAACAAGCCGCCCGGCCGCTCCCCGAACACCGGCCGTAACAGATGCGGCACGACAAGCCCCACAAAGCCGATGCCGCCCGCCACCGCGGCACCTCCACCTACCGCCAGCGCCACCCCCACCGCCACCAGCCGCAGCGTCTGCGCCACCGGCACCCCCAGCGTCGCCGCCGTCGCCTCGCCCAGGCTCAGCGCATCCAGCCGCCCCCCCACCCGCACCAGTACGGCGCAGCCGGCCAGGATCACGGGTGCGGCCAGCGCCAGATGCAGCAGCGTGCGATCCTCCAGCCCCCCCATCAGCCAGAATGTGATCTCCGCCAGCGCGAACGGGTTTGGCGCCAGCGTCAGCGCCAACGCAATCAGCGCCGAGGCCAGCGCCGACAGCGCCACCCCCGCCAGGATCAGCGACGGCCCGGACAGCGCACGCCCCGAAAACGCCATCAGCACGGCGCAGCCCATCCCCGCGCCTGCCAGCGCGCCGATCGGCAACGCCGGTGCGAACACCGCCTCCATCCCCCAATAGAATGCCACCACCGCGCCGAAAGCCGCGCAGCCGCCGATGCCCAGCAGGCCCGGATCGGCCAGCGGATTCCGCAGCGCCCCCTGCAGCACCGCGCCGGATACGCCAAGCCCAGCCCCTACCAGCGCCGCAAGCAGCGTTCGCGGCAGCCGGATCTGCCACAGGATCAACCCATCCGGCACCCCGAGCCCCGCTGCCCCCACGAGCAGCGACACCAGCAGCAGCCCCCCCAGCGCGGCCCACAGCCACCTCATCGCGCCACCATTTCCACCGCGCCGGCCGTGAACGGGCCGCCGCAGATCATCAGCGCCGGCGGCACCTGCCGCCGCGCCATCCCCGCCAGTACCGGCAGGCGCGCCAGATCCGTGGCCATCGAAGGGAAGGCCGGCGCCGTCTCCGTCACCAGCAAATCCGGGGGATGCGTCAGCAGCGCCTCCAGCCCGATCTGGCCGCCGGTGCCGGCATCGGTAAACCCGGCTGCCCGCAACACCGCATCGCCCAGGCTGCCTCGCCCGGCGGTCCAGCCATTCGCCCCCCAGATCATCGCCGTGCCGCGCCGCCGCTGCACCGCTTCCAGCCGGCGCCACATGCCGGCCACCAGCGCCTGGCCCCGCGCCGGCACGCCCAGCAGCGCCGCCAGTCGCATCACCTCCGCGCCAATGGCGGCGAAACTCTGCGGCTCCTCAATCTGCACCACGCGCAGGCCATGCGCGCGCAGCAGCGCCACCGTCGTTTGCGCCCCATACCGCCCGGCGAGCACCAGATCCGGATGAAGGCTCACCACCGCCTCCGCATCCGCCCGCACCGACGGCAAGCGCGCTGCTTGCGCCGCCACGAAGGAAATGGCCGGATCGCGCGCCAGCGGTTCCAGTGCCGCCACGCGTTCGGGCGCCAGCAACACCAGCAATTGGTCGGAACACAGGTTGAGGGAAACCACGCCGGCGGCGGAACACGGCGCCGATACCCCCAAAAGCCCAACCGCGCCCGCCGCCAGCCGCCAGCCGCCCCCAACCCGCATCACAAGGCAATGGCACCGAGATGCTTGGCTTTGTGCTCAGGCTCGACATGGATGTTGATGACCAGATGCTCCATTTCGGTTTGCAGCGCGTGCTCGATGCGATCGCAGATCTCGTGGGCCTCGTCCACGCGCATGCTGCCTGGCACCACAAGATGGAATTGCAGAAAGGTGATCCGCCCGGCCTGGCGCGTGCGGATGTCGTGCGCCTCGATCGCGCCGCCCCCTTGGGCCACCAGCACACGCTCGATCCGTTCCACCGTGCCGTCCGAAGGCGCCATGTCCATCAGCCCGCCCACCGACTCGCCGATCAGATGCACGCCCGACCACAGCACATAGGCCGCCGTCGCCGCCGCCACCACCGGATCCAGCCGCAACTTGCCGGTGGCCAGCACCAGAGCCACACCCAGAACCACACCCAGCGACGTCACCACATCGCCCATCAGGTGCTTGGCATCACCCCGCAACGCCGGCGAGCGTGCCGCGCGGGCCGCGCGGAACAGCACCACGGCCCAGCCGCCATTCACGGCCGTGGCCACCAGGCTCAACGCCACGCCGAGCCCCGGCGACGTCAGCAGCCGCGGATGCCACCAGACAAGCCACGCATGCTGCAGGATGCTCACCGCGGCCACCACGATCAGCACGCCCTCGATCACCGCGGAGAGAAACTCCGCCTTGTCGTGCCCATAGGGGTGGTTCATGTCGGCAGGCCGCGCCGCGAAGCGCAGCGCGATATAGGCCACGCCGGACGCGGCGACATTCACCAGCGTCTCCAACGCGTCAGAATAGAAGGCGGCGCTCCCCGTCACCCGCCAGGCCGCGGCCTTCAGCACCAGAACCACCAGCCCAACCCCGATGCTGGCCAAGGCTATGCGCATGACGTTGTTCAACCCGGCCCCCGCGCGGCTTGCCTGCCTGACCTAGCCCACGATGCCCGAAGAAAGAAAGGCCTTCTTTTTTGAAAAAAAGAAGCAAAAAACTTTTGACTTTTGGCGCACGCCTCGCCGGCCGCGCGCAAAGCGATAAAAGTTTTTTGGTTCTTTTTTTCAAAAAAGAACATTCTTTCTTCCCTTGCCCATATCTTGCATGACCTAGCGCACCACAAGGCTGGGGCGACATGGCGGCAAGGCGTTTTCATCTCGGATGGTTCACGCCGTTCGGCACGGTCGGCTGGGACGATCCGCTCTGCCGCACGGAGGAGCCTTGGGACGGCCAATTCTACGTGGACATGGCGAAATCCCTCGAGCGCGCCTGTTTCGATCTGATCATGCTCGAGGATTCGCTCAGCATATCGGAGGTACATGGCGGCAGCATGGAGGCCTATCTGCGCCACGGCATGATGGCCCCGAAGAACGATCCCGCGCCGCTGGCGGCACTCATCGGGGCGGCGACGAAACATCTGGGCATCGTCTCCACGCTGTCCACGCTCTCATACCACCCCTTCGCGCTCGCCCGCCTCGCCTCCACGCTGGATCACATCTCGCATGGCCGCTTTGGCTGGAACATCGTCACCAGCCCGGCCGAGGCGTCCGCCCGCAATTTCGGCTTCGATCACCTGCCGCCGCGGCAGGAGCGGTATGACATCGCCGATGAATATGTCGATCTCGTCAAGCAGCTTTTCGAATCCTGGGCGCCCGATGCCGTTGTGCGCGATCACGCGACGCACACCTACGCGGACCATACCCGCGTGAAGAAAGTGAATTTCCACGGCAAGTATTTCCGCTGCGAGGGCCCGCTGAACACCGTGCGCTGCCCCCAGGGCCGCCCGGCCTTTTTGCAGGCCGGCGGCTCCCCGCGGGGCCGCCGCTTTGCGGCCACCCATGCCGACTGCATCGTGGCCTTCGCCGATGGCCCCGCCGGCATGAAGGCCTATCGTGACGATGTCCGCGCGAAAGCCGAAGCCGCCGGGCGCGATCCCGACACCATCAAAGTACTTTTCCTGATCGCCCCGATCATCGGCCCCACGATGGCGGAGGCGCTGGCCCGTGACGAGCGCGAGTTCACCTCCGATCAGTTCACCGAAGCGGCGCTGGCTTTGTTCGGCTCCCTCACCGACATCGATCTCTCCGGCTACGATCTGGACAGCGAGCTGCCTTACATGACCACCAACGGCGAGCAGGGCGCGCTGGATAAATTTGGCCAATGGGGCAGCGGCAAGACCTTGCGCCAACTGGCGCGCGAGAGCGGCACGTCATCCTCCGTGCGCTTGGTCGGCACGCCGGAGAGCGTGGCCGACGAAATGGGCGCGATCATGGAGGAGGTCGGCGGCGACGGCTTTCTGATCATCACCCCGTTGATGCGCATTAACCGGCGCTATCTGGGCGAGATCACCGAGGGCCTGGTACCCGCGCTGCAGCGCCGTGGGCTTGTGCGCACCGAATACGCAAGCTCCACGCTGCGCGAAACGCTGCTCGAGTTCTGATCGGCAAGATACCGTTCCGAACTTTGAGGGGGCGTTCCCGGGGCAATCAACGCGGCGGCAGCGCGGCGTCAGAAGGCTGCTTCGATGCAGGAAGCTAGGGTGGCGAGGGATCGATACGGGGCTCAGTCGGCAGCGAGTTCCATCGGCTCGGGGGCAAAAGCCTCGCTTGCCTGGAGGAGAATGGCGGCAGGCACGGCATGGCAGCGGGGGCCGAAACTGCCGTCCGCCTGCTGGATATGCCAGCCGCCGGCGGGGTGAAGCTGCACGTTCATGGGCACCTGACGGACCTGCATCTGGTGCGAAAGCGTAGCCACGACACGCCCAGGCGCCGTGCCTTGAATGCACATGATCTCCATCGCGATGCTCCTTCGTCCGGAGCACATCCTGCCTGGCACTGATGACGAAACCCTTAACTGCCACGCGGAACCCCACGCCACAGCCAAAAGGTCTTTCGCGGTCATTGCTCACCCCCTGCCAATCAGGCTTACCGCTTGAAACACGCCTCGGAGCGGAAACGCACGGTCGAGGCGGCGCACAAATATAAAAG
>PKZM01000215.1 GCA_003133065.1 Acetobacteraceae bacterium | reverse complement strand
CAGCGCGTCTATGAGCCGCGCCGCTGCGATCTGATCGATGGTCCGGAATTGACCGAGCCAGGACCTGGCAAGCGACGTCGACGATAGCTTCGGCCGCGACGGTAAACGCGGCCGGCTGCGCCTGTTGACCATGCACCGTCCTTTTTAGACTCACGAGCCAACGCGATAGCCCGAAAGTCAGGATAACAGCGTTTAAGATGACGGAGGAAGAAGGCGTGAACGCGTCGGCCGCGTCCAGTCAGCTGGCGAATATGTCGGGTTTCGGGCACTCAATCGTAGCGCGCAGATGGCAGACGTTGGCGCATAGGAGACAGTCGGCTGCGCCGGTAATCCCCGTCTGGGCTCCAAAAACGGAGCCTCCGTGNNGCGAGGTAGCGCGGCTCGAAGATATTGAGTGGCAGGCGGCCGCCGGGCAGCAGCACCATCGTCATGCTGCCGGTGCCGGCCTGCTGGCCGGAGCGCCAGGTTTGCGCGCGGGCCGTCTCGGCCGCGGGAATCAAACGATAGGCTTCCACCAGGGCGGGTGCGCGCACGGCAAACAGCGCGCCCACGGCGATCAGCATCGGCAGCGGGGCGAGGGCGCCCAGATCGCGCGGCGGCAAGCGCTGCGCGCACCATACCCCCGCCGTGGCCGCGGCCAGCAGCACGAAGCACGCGCGCATCGTCTCGTGCCGTTCGCAGCACAGCAGGCCGAATTGGTAGAGCGCGGTCGCCACGGTCGCGAAGGCGGCCAGGATGAGCGCTGCCGCCAGTGCCGGCAGCAGGTTGCCCGCCGCCGCGCGGCGCGTGGCCGGCCACATGAGCCAGGCCGCCAGAAACACCAGCGCCTTCACACCCAGACCCTTGGCGAGGCCAGGCCCACCTGGCGATGCGTCGCCAAGCCCCAGCATCTCCATCGTGAACATGCGGCATGCGGCCAGCAGGCTGGCGCCCGCATGATGCACGTAGGGCCCCGTGCTTGCGATCTCTATCGTGCCGACGCGTCCGCGTAGCAGCAGCACCACCAGGCAGCCGGCCAGCAGCACGCCCGGCGCTATCCACCATAGATGCCCTATCCCGCGCCGTCCGGCGCGCACAACCGCGCAGGCAGCGAAGGCGAGCGTGAGGAAAACACCCACTTCACTGCTGCCGGCCGCCAGCACCAGGGCGGCGCAAGCCGGAATCCGCCTTCCCTCGATCCCGTCCGCCAGGCACCAGAACAATGCTGCGGCGGCGGCCAGCGTCGGCAGGTAAGCGACCGACCCGGCCGGCCAGTAGAACACTTCCGCCACACCACTGCCCAGCAGGAACACTGCGGCCAGGCCCAGGCCCAGCGCCACCCTGCGCAAGCGTGCTTCCCCCGCTTGCCCGCGCCACGCCGGCCCAACGGTCAGCAGCAACCACCCGGCCCACAGCACCGCCTCCGCGCTTCCCGCCAGCGGCCGCCGAACATGGTTGACTGCCGTCCCATACGCCCACAGCAGCAATTCCGACCATGGCCGCGGCCCCCAGTGGAGCAGCCGGTCCAGCATGAACCCCGCGCCGCCCTCCCGCAGCAGCGCGAAATCCAGATACTCATCCGCCTGCCACCTGCTCCTGACCAGCAACCCGGCATATACAGCCACCACCGCGCCAAGGGCCACGCACACAACAGGCAAAAGTTTTTTGCTTCTTTTTTTCAAAAAAGAAGAATCCTTTCTTTTTGTTCTTTTTTGAAAAAAAGAACCAAAAAACGTTTACCTATTGGGTGTCGGATGCAGAACTACCCGCCAAATTTTCCACTGCGGGGGAAGCCACTGGGGGGCAGTTTGCCGGCTTGGCCGCGTTCGCCCAGCCAATCGCGCAGATTGGTTTCGGTGCGGGTGCGTTCGCCGGAGCGCCAGGTGAGGCCATCCTTCAGGTTGAAGGTCTTGGCGTCCGCGAGGCCCCCTTCCTTGTATTTCTGCAGCGTCACGCCCAGGCCGCGCGAAAGTTCGGCGATCTGCTCGATGGGGAACACCAGCAGTTTGCGGTTCTCCCCCACCACCGCGACGTGGTCGCCTTCCACGGGCACGCAGATTTTGGCGGTCTCGCCGGGGCGCAGGTTCAGCACCTGCTTGCCGGCGCGGCGTTCGGCCACAAGGTCCGCCGCCGGGGCGATAAAGCCGCGGCCGCCGCTGCTGGCCAGCAGGTATCTGGCATCTTCCCGCAGCACGAACACATGGCCGATGTCGTCGGTGGCGGCCATGTCCAGCATCACGCGGATGGCCTGGCCGTCGCCGCGGCCGCGCGGCAGGTCGCCGGCGCGTAAGCTGTAGCAGCGGCCGTTGGTGGCCATCAGGATCAGCCGGTCGGTGGTTTGCGCCGGCAGCAGCAGCCGCAGCGCGTCGCCTTCCTTGAATTTCTGCCCCTCGGCGTCCGCCACGTGGCCGCGCAGCGCGCGGATCCAGCCTTTTTCCGACAGCACGACAGTCACCGGTTCGCGCTCGATGGTCACGATATTGGCGATATCCACGGGCGCCGGCACCCCACCGATTTCGGTGCGGCGGCGGCCGAGCGGTCCATCCCCGAATGCCTTGCGGGTGGCCTCGATCTCGCCCGTGATCTTCTTCCGCTTCAAAGCATCGCTGGCCAGCAGCGCGTTCAGCTCGCGCCCCTCGCGGGTGAGGTTTTCGTGTTCCTTGCGGATTTCGATCTCCTCCAGCCGGCGCAGGCTGCGCAGGCGCATGTTCAGGATCGCTTCGGCCTGCACATCGGTCAGTGTAAAGGCGCGGATCAGGCCGGCTTTGGCATCATCCTCCTCGCGGATGATCCGGATCACCTCATCGAGGTTGAGGAACACGGCGAGAAACCCGGCCAGCACTTCCAGCCGGTGTTCGATGGCCTTCAGCCGGTAGCGGGTGCGGCGTTCCAGCACCTCGTGCCGGTGGGTGAGCCAGGCTTGCAGCACGGGTTTCAGGCCGAGCACCTGCGGGGTGTGGTCGGCGGTCAGCACGTTCATGTTCAGCGGGAAGCGGCTTTCCAGGGCGGTGAACCGGAACATCGTTTCCATCAGCACTTCGGGTTCCACGCCGCGGGTTTTGGGTTCCAGCACCAGGCGGATGGTCTCCGCCGATTCGTCGCGGATATCGCCCAGCAGCGGCAGTTTCTTCTCCTCCAGCAGGGCTGCCACATGTTCGATCAGGCGGGATTTTTGCACCTGGAACGGGATTTCGCTCACCACGATGCTCCAGGTGCCGAACTTGCCCTGTTCCACGGCCCACCGCGCCCGCAGCCGGAACCCGCCGCGCCCGGTTTCGTAGGCGGCCAGCAGCGCCTCGGGCGTTTCCGCCAGGATGCCGCCGGTGGGGAAATCCGGGCCTTTCACGTGCTTCAGCAGGTCCGCGGTGGTGGCATCGGGGTGGGCGAGCAGGTGGATCGCGGCGGCGCACAACTCCCCGGCGTTGTGGGGCGGGATGCTGGTGGCCATGCCCACGGCGATCCCGGCCGCGCCATTGGCGAGCAAATTGGGGAAGGCGGCGGGCAGCACCACCGGCTCCTGATCCTCATTGTCGTAGGTGGGCCGGAAATCGACCGTATCCTCGCCGATCCCGGCCAGCAGGGCGGCCGCCACCTCCGTCATCCGCGCTTCGGTGTATCGCATGGCGGCGGCATTATCGCCGTCCACATTGCCGAAATTGCCCTGCCCCTCCACCAGCGGGTATCGCACCGCGAAATCCTGCGCCAGGCGCACCAGCGCGTCGTAGATGGCCAGGTCGCCATGCGGGTGGAACTTGCCCATGACGTCGCCCACCACGCGGGCGCATTTTTT
>PKZM01000104.1 GCA_003133065.1 Acetobacteraceae bacterium | reverse complement strand
GCTGGGCGCGGTCGGCCGGGCCGTGCTCTCGTTGCTCGGCGGCGCCGGCAATCTGGCACTCTTCGCGCTATCGGGGATCTCCCACATCGTCCGGCCGCCCTTCTATGGCCGGCTGTTCTGGCGCAGCTTTGTCGATTTCGCCTATTTCAGCCTGCCCGTGGTGGNNACGGCCATCTTCTCCGGCATGGTCATCGCCCTGCAATCCTACACCGGGTTCGCCCGCTACGGCGCCACCAGTGCGATTGCCAATATCGTGCTCATCTCAGTGGTGCGGGAACTCGCCCCCGTGCTCGCCGGCCTGATGGTCGCCGGCCGCGTCGGCGCCGCCATGGCCGCCGAGCTCGGCACCATGCGCGTCACCGACCAGATCGACGCCCTGCGCACCCTCTCCACCGACCCGATGAAATACCTCGTCGCCCCCCGCCTGCTGGCCGGGCTGCTTGCCTTGCCGCTTCTGGTGCTGGTGGCCGATATCCTCGGCGTGATGGGCGGTTTTATTGTCGCCACCGCCAAGCTGGGCTTCAACGCCCACATCTATCTGCTCAACTCGCTGAATTTCCTGCAGGTCTCGGATGTCTCCCTCAGCCTGGCCAAGGCCGCGGCCTTCGGCCTGATCGTCTCGCTCATGGGCTGCTATCACGGCTACAACAGCCGCGGCGGCGCCCAGGGTGTGGGCTCAGCCACAACATCGGCCGTGGTCTCCGCCAGCATCCTGATCCTGGCCTTCGACTATGTGCTGACCGAGCTCTACTTCTCGCGATGAGCTTTGCCGCTTCCACAAGCAACGGTACGCATGCCGCGCCGGGCAAAGCCGTGCCGAAAATCCGCATCCGCGGCCTGTGCAAGGCCTTCGGTGACAAGGTGGTGCTGGACGGCGTGGATCTGGATGTGATGACCGCCACCTCCATGGTGGTGATCGGCGGCTCGGGCTCGGGCAAGTCGGTTCTGCTGAAATGCATCCTCGGCATCATCGAGGCCGATTCCGGCACCATCGAAATCGATGGCCAGGACCTCGCCAGGCTTTCGCCCCGCGCCCGCGCTGCCAAGCGGTCCGCCATCGGCATGCTGTTCCAGAATGCCGCGTTGTTCGACAGTCTGCCCGTCTGGGAAAACGTCGCCTTCGGCGTGATGGCGGAAGGTGCCAGCCGCGCCCAGGGCAGGGCGCGCGCGGTCGATGTGCTCGCCCAGGTCGGCCTGGATGCCAGCGTATGCGATCTCTCGCCTGCCGAGCTGTCCGGTGGGATGCAGAAGCGCGTGGGGCTTGCCCGCGCTATCGCCGCCCATCCCGGCATTTTGTTCTTCGACGAGCCGACCACCGGGCTGGACCCGATCATGGGCGCCGTGATCGACGGGCTGATCGTCGATTGTGTCAAGCGGCTCGGCAGCACCGCCATCGCCATCACGCACGACATGGCCAGTGCGGCGCGCATCGGCGATGAAGCGGCCATGCTGTTCCGCGGCCGCGTTGTGTGGCAAGGGCCTGCCGCGAACCTGCTGGAGAGCGGCAACGCGCTGGTGGATCAGTTCACCCATGGCAGGCGCGACGGCCCGATCCAGATGGAATTGCGAAAATAATGCGGTGGTGCTGCGTTGCTGCAGCGGTTGGGCGCGTCCGCCGCCCGCAGCGGCGGCCAGGGGCGCCACGAGGAGATTGGCTGATGCGCAAAGCGTTCGGGTTTGCTCTGGCACTTGTCCTGGCGGCGGCCATGTCCGGCCCCGCCCGGGCGCAGGGCGATGCGCCCGACGAGGGCGCCGACCAGGTGATCGGTCTGTTCGGCGCCACATGCCTGCATTTCGCGGGAGACATCGGCGGATTGCGCGCCTTCCTGCAAGCGCAAGGCGCGCCGCAGATGCCGGTGGCCGCCCGCCAGGCTTTCCTTGCCGGCCGGCCTGGCCAGGTATTCGATGTCAGCTACCAGTCCACCAAACTCGCGCTCGTCTCGCTCGATGATGGCGGCTGCGAGGCGGTGGCGGACCGTGCGGACCCTGCCCAGCTTGTTTCGCTGTTCACGCAGGAGGCGCAGCAGAACCATGTGCCGCTGACGCCGCTGGGCGTTCAGGCCGACCCCAAGCACCGACCCGGGGTTCAGCTTGCGGCCTATGGGCTTACGCTGGCTGGCCGCCCCATGCACATCCTCGTCTCCACCGCCGCCGCCCCCCCTCAGGCGGTATTGACCCTCGTTCCGCGATGAGTGTTGCCGCGCGCCTCGTGTGCAGCGGTTTCGCCCGCTCTCTGCGCTTCTACACGGATGTGCTCGGCTTCACGACGATGCGTTACGAGCCTGGGCGCCGCCGTGCCGAGTTGGAGCGCGATGGCGTTTCGATCGAGATCGCCGAGGCGGGTGAAGCCTTGGGGCCTCTTGAATACCCTTTTGGCCGCGGCCTCACTCTGGTGATTTGGACGCAGGAGGCGGAAGCCGTCTACAGCGGCGTGCAGGCCTACGGCGCCCGCCTGCACCGCCCGATGTCCGACATCTGGCGCGAGGAAGACGGTATCAAGGTCGGCCACATCGAGTTCGAGGTCATCGACCCCGACGGCTACGCCCTGGCCTTCTGCCAAGCTCTGCCCCCCGCCGGCCGCGAGTCGGGTCCAAAAAGTTAAAAGTTCTTTGCTTCTTTCTTTCAAGAAAGGAGACTCTTTCTTCCTTTTGGCGGGCAAAAGAAAAAGAATCTTCTTTTCTGAAGAAAAGAAGCAAAAGACTTTTATCTGTTGGCTCGCGGGAGAGATCTTTGGCTAAGCAGCAGGCGCGGTTTGTGTGNNGTCACCTTCGTAGGTCTCGCGGGGGAAGCCGAACCCCCGCCGCGCCTGCTCACGGGCATCGGCGAGCTTGATCGCGTGCTCGGCGGCGGCCTCGTCGCCGCCTCGGCCGTGCTGGTCGGCGGCGACCCAGGGATCGGCAAATCCACGCTCATGTTGCAAGCCGCCGCCGCCCTCAGCCGCGCCGGGCGCCGCGTGCTCTACATCTCCGGCGAGGAAGCCATCGACCAGATCCGCCTGCGCGCCCGCCGCCTCAACCTCGAAGCTGCCCCCCTCGAACTCGCCGCCACAATCAGCGTGCGCGACATCGCCGGCGCGCTGGAAGCCGAACGCGACCTCGCCATGGTCGTGATCGATTCGATCCAGACCATGTGGCTCGATACGGTTGAAAGCGCCCCCGGCACCGTCACCCAGGTCCGCGCCGCGGGGTTCGAACTGATCCGGCTGGCCAAGCAGCGCGGCTTCTGCCTCATCCTGGTCGGCCACGTCACCAAGGANNACCAGTTCCGCATCCTGCGCGGCACCAAGAACCGCTTTGGCGCCACCGACGAAATCGGCGTGTTCGAAATGACCGATCGCGGCCTCGCCGAAGTCGCCAACCCCTCCGCCCTGTTCCTTGCCGAACGCCGCGGCCATATCGCCGGCAGCGCCGTCTTTGCCGGCCTCGAAGGCACAAGGCCCGTCCTGCTCGAAGTGCAGGCCCTGCTCGCCCCCAACGCCGGCGGCTCGCCCCGCCGCTCGGTTGTCGGCTGGGATGGCGGGCGCCTGTCCATGCTCCTTGCCGTGTTGGAAACCCGCTGCGGCCTGAAGCTCTCCGGGTCCGACGTGTTCCTCAACGTCGCGGGCGGCTTGCGGATATCCGAACCCGCCGCCGATCTCGCGGTTGCCGCCGCCCTGGCGTCCGCCGCCACTAACCGCCCCACCGACGCCGGCACGGTATATTTCGGGGAAGTTGGCCTCTCCGGTGAGGTGCGTCAGGTGGCCCAAGCCGATGCCCGTCTCAAGGAGGCGCAGAAACTCGGCTTCGAACGCGCCGTGCTGCCGCGGCGCGTGGCGCGCGGCGGCCGTGCCGCCAGCGGTGACGGTCTGCGCCTGGATGAAATCGGCCATCTCGCCGATCTGGTGGAGCAGTTCGGTCGCGCGGATGGCTGATCGCCAAGTGGAAAAAAGAAAGTCCTACTTTTCGGGAGAAAAGACGCAAAAGACTTTTATGCGTTTGGACCCGTCTGCTCCACCGGTGTGGCCATGATGGTTTCGATGGTGGCGGCAAGCTTTTCCAGGGGGAAGGGCTTCGTCAGGATATGCGTCAACGGATCGCCGGCAAGGATCTCGCTGTCGGCGTAACCGGTGATGAATAACACGCTCAGCCGGGGCCTGGCGGCACGCGCCGCATCGGCGAGCTGCCGGCCCGTCATTCCGCCCGGCAGCCCAAGGTCGGTCACCAGCAATGCAATCGGGTGCGGAGATTGCAAAATGCGCAGCGCCGCAGGGCCGTCCTCGGCCTCCAGCACAGCGTAACCCATGTCGCTCAGCACCTCCACCACCAGCATGCGCACCGTGGGTTCATCGTCCACCACCAGCACCGTTTTGCCCGCATCGGCACTCCCCGCGATTCGGGGCGTGACGGAGCCGCGCGGCACCTCGGCTTGCATCTCCTTCGGCGCGTCGTGGCGCGGCAGATACAGGCATACCTTGGCACCGTGCCCCGGCGTGGAGACGATCCGTGCCGTGCCCCCGGATTGCCGGGCAAAGCCGTAGATCATGGAAAGCCCCAGGCCGGTACCCATGCCCGCCGGCTTGGTCGTGAAAAAAGGGTCGAAGGCCCGGCGTATCACCTCCTGCGACATCCCCACGCCCGTATCGATCACCCGCAGCACCACATAGTCACCCGGCGCGATACCCCGCTCGCCGGCCTCGCGCGCCTCAAGCGACATGCGGGCCGTCTCGATGGTGAGCGTGCCACCCTCCGGCATCGCGTCGCGGGCGTTGATGCAGAGATTGAGCAGCGCATTTTCAAGCTGGTTGGTGTCCGCCAGCGTAGACCAAAGGCCCGTATCGGCGACCACCACCACGGTAATCTGCGGGCCGGCCGTGCGGCGGATCAGATCTTCCATGCCGGCCACCAGCCGGTTCATATCGGTCGGCCTGGGGTCCAGCGTCTGGTGGCGCGAGAAGGCGAGCAACCGGTTGGTCAGTGCGGCCGCCCGCTGCGCGGAGGCCTGAGCCGTCGACACCAGCTCCAAAACCCCCGTCATGCGCCCACGTTCCAGCCGCGCCCCCAGCAGGTCCAGGCTGCCGGTAATGCCCGTCAGCAGATTGTTGAAATCATGCGCCAGCCCGCTGCTGAGTTGCCCCACCGCCTCCATCTTCTGCGATTGCCGCAGCGCCTCCTCCGCCTGGTGCAGCGCGGCCGATTGCTGCTTCTCGGCCGTCACATCGCGCCCATAGGCATACACCACGTCGCCTTCCACTGAGGTGTGCCAGGCGATCCAGCGCGCCGTGCCATCCGCATGGCGGTAGCGGTTTTCGTAATTCGTCAGGTCCCGGCGTGTGCCCGCCACCAGCAGCGCCGCCTCGCTGCTCACCACATCCTCGGGCCACACAAAATCCCGCAACGACCGGCCAATGACGTCAGCCGGCTCATGCCCCAGGATGGTGGCCCAGGCTGGGTTCACGTTGCGGAACACGCCGTCCAGGCCGATCACCACCAGCAGGTCGCGGGAATGTCGCCACACCCGGTCGCGCTCCAGCGTGCGCTCGGCCACACGCTGTTCCAGCGTATCGTTCAGCCGCCGCAGCGCCGCCTCCGCCCGGGCCCGCTCGACGGCATCCCACGTCCGCATGGCCACGTATTCGATCAAGGCGAGGTCGTCGGGCGACCATCTGCGTGGCTTGCTGTCATTGACGAAAAGCGAGGCGGCGAAGCGTCCGTCGCGGACCAGCGGCACCGACACGAAAGAAACCGTGTCGATAGATGCCCAGAACTGAGGGTTGTTGGCCGGATCGGTGCGCACATCCTCATGCACCACGGTTTGACCCAGCACGTGCCTGGCAATGTTCGCCGGGCCGAAAGANNCTTCCGATAGCAGCAGGCGGAACGCGCGCCGGCGGTTAGCCAGCACCCCGGCCGTGGTGTCCGCGCAGGCGCAGAACAGGCCAGCAACCAGGCCATCCGTGCCGTGCACCGGCGTGTAGCTGAAGGAGAAATGCGCCTCCTCCGGCCGCCCATGCCGCTCCAGGATCAGCGAGATATCGTCCATATGAACGGACTGCCCCGACCACACCCGATCCACCAGCGGGCGCAGCTCGCCCTCCACCTCTGCCCAGGTCTCGAAAAAATTGCGTCCCAGAGCATCGGGATGCTTGCGGCCCAGCAGCGGCACGTAGGCGTCGTTGTAGATCATCGTCTCGCCGCGGCCCCAGGCCACGAACATCGGCTGCTGCGATCCCAGAATGATATCAACCAGCGTATTCAGCGGCTGCGGCCAGGTTTCACGCGCGCCGATCGGAGTCGCTGCCCAGTCATGCATCGCGATCTGCTCAGCCATGCCCAGCACGTCATGCGCGGCGAGACTGGCCGTTTGGCTCTTCATGGCCGCGCAGGCACCCCGGTCGCCCGTTTCACGAGGGGGCATCCATCGGCAGGGACGGTGTTGAGGCGTTCCATTACGATTTTCAGACGACTCACGACGGTTGAAGTTTCATCATCATAAGTTGCTTTATGATGGTCTCTGTATGCACTGCAAGGCGTCTGTCATACATCCGTATACGAGGGGGCTGCGCCCTGCATCACTCCGAGAGGAAGCGGTTCTTTTTTGAAAAAAAGAACCAAAAAACTTTTGCCTTTTCAGATGCGCGATGCCGACCTGTGCCAGATCCGGGGCAGGGCCGGAGTTCAGGCTTGAAGCAGGGCGGTAAGGGCTGGCGCGGCACTGCCCCAGGCAGCCGGCCCCTCCATCGTCCCGCGCAGCTTGCCGTCGGCGCCGATCAGCAACGTGGTGGGAAAGCCCCCTATCCCCAGGGCATGCACCGCCTCCGTGGCCGGATCCAAGAGCAGCGTCAGGTGCGTGATGTGGTGGGACGCGGCAAACGGCTTGACCAAAGCGGCCCCGCCACGATCCGCCGAGACCGCGATCACCGTGAACGCACCGGTCTGCGCCAGCCTGTCCAGTTCCGGCAGCTCCGCCACGCACGGGATGCACCAGGTGGCCCAGAAATTCAGCACCACCGGCCGGCCGGCAAAATCCGCCAGCGTCTTGCGGCCGCCATCCAGCGTGCCGAACGTCGCCGGCGGCAGTACAGCCGGCGGCTTGGCGGCAACGATCGCGGAAAGCGGCATCATGTCCACCTGAGGTAACGCCGGCGTCTGGGCCGCCGCCGGTTTGCGCCAGGGCAGGGCGCCGACTACGGTCGCACTGGCCGCGATCAGCGTGCGGCGAGTCAGCAGAGCCATACGATGTCCTCCGAACCTATGTTGCAGAATCAGGCCGCCACCCCGCCGCAAGGCGCCAATGCGCAATGGGGTGGCCGCTTCGCCCAGGCGCCGGCCGAGATCATGCAGCGCATCAACGCCTCCATCGGCTTCGACCGGAAACTCTGGCGCCAGGATATCAACGGCTCCCGCGCTCACGCCGCCATGCTCGCGCATGTGGGGATCATCTCGGCAGTCGACCAGTCCGCCATCGACGCCGGCCTGACCGCCATCGCGACGGAGATCGAGGCCGGCACTTTCCCCTTCGATGTGGCGCTCGAAGACATCCACATGAATATCGAGGCCCGGCTGGCCGAGCGCATCGGCGATGCCGGCCGCCGCCTGCACACAGCGCGCAGCCGCAACGATCAGGTGGCGACCGATTTCCGCCTGTGGGTGCGCGACGCCATCGACGGCCTCACCGCCCAGATCACCGATACGATGACGGCTTTCGCCACCCGCGCTGCCGAACACGCGGCCACCGTGATGCCAGGCTTCACCCACCTGCAAACCGCCCAGCCCGTCACCTTCGGTCACCACTTGCTGGCCTATGTCGAGATGTTCGCGCGCGATCGCACGCGCCTGGCTGATTGCCGCGCGCGCCTCAACCAGTGCCCCCTTGGCTCGGCCGCGCTGGCGGGTACCAGCTTCCCCATCGACCGCACCATGACCGCCCAGGCGCTGGGCTTCGATGGTGCTACCGCCAACTCGCTGGATTCGGTTTCGGATCGCGACTTCGCGCTGGAATTCCTCGCGGCCAGCGCGATTTGCGCCATGCATCTCTCCCGCTTCGCCGAGGAAATCATCATCTGGTGCAGCGCCCCCTACGGCTTTGTGCGCCTCTCGGACGCCTTCACCACCGGCAGCTCGATCATGCCGCAGAAGCGCAACCCCGATGCCGCGGAACTTGCCCGGGCGAAAACCGGCCGTGTCACGGGCGCTCTTGTCGCCCTGCTCACGGTCATGAAAGGCCTGCCGCTCGCCTACGCGAAGGATATGCAGGAAGATAAGGAGCCGGTCTTCGAGGCCGCCGAGGCCCTCAGCCTTTCGCTGGCCGCCACCGCCGGCATGGTGCGGGACCTGATCCCCAATTCGGCCCGCATGCGCGAGGTGGCCGGCAGCGGCTTCTCCACCGCGACGGACCTCGCCGACTGGCTCGTGCGGGTGCTGGGCCTGCCCTTCCGCACGGCGCATCATGTGACTGGCCGGCTTGTGGCCTGTGCCGAACACCGCGGCGTGGACCTGGCCGGGCTGAGCCTGAAGGAGATGCAGGACGTGGAACCAGGGATCACCGCCGACATCTTCGGTGTATTGACGGTGGATGCCTCGGTTGCGTCGCGAACCAGCCTGGGCGGCACCGCGCCCGCCCGAGTCGCCGAGGCCGCGCGCCGTTGGCTGGAGGTGTTGTCATGAAACTGCCCGCGCTCCTTGCCCTCCTCCTCGCGCTCGCTTCCTGCGGCAAGGTGGGTGCCCCCAGCCCCGTCGGCCCCCCCGACCAGGTCACTTACCCCAAAGTCTATCCCACGCACTAATCCCAAACCGTTGGGCGATGGGAATGTTTCACGTGAAACAAATCAAGAACAACTGCCGTTTTGGGGCGGCTAGAGCATTTTCCGATCGTCTTGAGTCAGGTGAGCCGATCGGGAAATGCCCTAGCTGTTTGTTTTGACGAGCATCGTTATCCGACGGGTGACCCCATGTGGTCGGATGATGCTCCAACCGGAGAAAGCCATGCGGATGGACCGAGGTGATGGGGTGGAACTGGCGTATGCCTATGCGCCCGGACGCGCGCCCACGCTCGTATTCCTGCCCGGCTTCATGAGCGACATGACCGGCGAAAAAGCCACCATGCTGGCCGAACACGCAGCCGGGCTCGGCCATGCCTGCCTGCGCCTGGATTACTCCGGCCATGGGGCCAGCGGCGGCCAGTTCATCTACGGCACCATCGGCACCTGGACCCGCGACGCGCTCTTCCTGATCGACAGCCTCACGCAAGGCCCCCTCCTCCTCGTCGGCTCCTCCATGGGCGGCTGGATCGCGCTGCTGGTGGCGCTCGCACGGCCAGATCGCGTCACGGGCCTGGTCGGCATCGCCGCCGCCCCGGATTTTACGGAGACCCTGGTCTGGCAGTCTCTGATGCCCGAGGAGCAAACCACGCTGCTGCGCGACGGTCTGCTGCGCGTTCCCAGCGCCTATGGTGGCGAACAGATTTTCACCAAAGCCCTGGTCGAGGATGGCCGCGACCATCTTCTCATGGGCGCGCCCATCCCGATCACCTGCCCCGTCCGCCTGCTGCAAGGCCAGCGCGACGACGACGTCCCGTGGGAAACCGCCATCAAACTCGCCGCCCGCCTCGAATCGGCCGACGTTGGGATCACCCTCATCAAGGACGCGACCCACCGATTCTCCAGGCCCGGAGAGCTTGAGCTGCTCCGGCAGGTGGTCACCACCCTGCTACACGAAAGAGAAGTTCTTTTTTGAAAAAAAGAACCAAGAAACGTTTGTCACCTTAGGTTGGTGATGGGGTGAACCCCTCGCTCTCCAGTACAGCGCGCAAGCCCTCCTTGTAGCTCGGATAGCGCCACGTTAGGCCGAGCGCGGCCTTGGTGCGGGCATTGCCGACACGGCGGTTCTCGGCCCAGAAACTGCGCGCCATCTCGCTCATCCCCGCGTACGCCGCGTCGAACGGTACCGCCGGGGGGGGCGCCACCCCCAGCAATCGCGCCGCCTCCTCGATCACCAAGGCGCTCTCGGCCGGCACGTCATCGGAAAAATTCAGCACGCGCGTGCCTGCGGAAGGCGACGCGATCGCGGCCATGATCCCCGCGGCGATATCGTCCACATGGATGCGCCCGAACGCATGGCCCGGCCGAATCACCCGCCGCGCCCGCAAGCTGCGCACCTCGTCCAAGGCCGACCGCCCCGGCCCATAGATGCCCGCCAGCCGGAATAGATCCAAAGGCCGCCCGGCCGCCGCGTCACGCCAGGCCAACTCGGCCTGCAGCCGGCGCACGGATCGCGCGGCGGAGGGCGCCGGCGTCGTGGTCTCCTCAACCCAGCCGCCGCCGCGATCGCCATAGACCCCCGTTGTCGAAAGATAGCCGATCCAGGTCAGGTGCGGCGCGGTGCGGATCGCCGCGCCATAGCGGGCCAGAACCGGGTCGCCGTCCTCGCGCGGCGGCGCTGTTACGAGCAGATGGGTGGCCGAGGCAATCGCCGGCCCAGCCTCATCGAAGCTTACCATCTGCACACAATCGAGCCCGGCACTCGCGGCATTGCGGCGGGTCGCGGTCACGTTCATTCCGGCTTCACACGCACAACGTGCGGCGGCGCGGCCACAGAAGCCGAGCCCAAATACCAGAAGATGCATTCTCGCCCTTCTCCCAACTTTTCGCGTGCGTCGTCGCACCCTAAATAAACGTCATGACCCTACGCGCGGCCTTCGTCTGCGTCGCGGCCTTGGCTGCCGTGCCGTTGCTGGTGCTTCCAAGCCCAAGCTGTGCGCAGGTTACACCTGCCGCGAGCCAGGATTCCGTGGAGGATGCGCCCGCTTCGGTGGATAGCACCATGCCGCCGCTGCCGATCCCGCCGGTGCCCCCCAGAATCGCGGAGGGGGCGGGCTACGAAGCCTGCCTCGATATGCTGGCGACCGATCCGAGCGGGGCCGATGCCATGGCGACCGGCATGGTCGTTGGTGGCGCGGCCCCCGGCAGCAGCGAGGGTGCGCAGCACTGCCACGCTTTGGCGCAGGTGGAACTCGGCAACACCGAGTCCGGGGCCGCGCTGCTCGATCGCCTGGCCACGACAAGTACGGCGCCGGCGGCTTCCCGCGCCGTCGTCTTCGCCCAGGCCAGCCAGGCCTGGACGATGTCGAACAAGCTTGTGCAGGCCTACGCGTCGGCCAGCGCGGCACTTTCCCTCTCGCCGGACGATCCGGAATTGCTGATCGGCCAGGCCATTGCCGGGCTCGCTTTGGGTCATGACGCCCAGGCTGCCGACGATCTGACCCATGCGCTGGAACTCGATCCCAAACGCGCGGACGCCTTGATCCTGCGGGCCACCGCCTATCGCAGCCTGGACAAGCTCGATCTCGCGAAGGCCGACATCACGGCGGCCTGTGCCCTTGATCCGGAGAACCCCGATGGGCTTCTGGAGCGCGGCATCATCCGCCAGCGCCTGGGCGATCTCGCCGGCGCCCGCTCCGATTGGGAGCACGCGGCGGACCTGGCGCCCGACACGCCGACCGCCGATCTGGCGCAACAGAACCTGGCGTTGCTGGAGGCGGGGCCGCGGCAGTAGGAAAGAAGCCACGCGGTTGCCGGCGAGTCGCGCCCAATATGCAAAAGTTTTTTGGTTCTTTTTTTCAAAAAAGAACATTCTTTCTTACACCGCCAGCGTATCCTGCGGTGTCAGCTCCTCTATCAGCCCATGAACCGTCTTGCACAGCACCGGGTGCACCCAGCCCGGCGCCACATCCCGCAGCGGCAGCAGCACGAAGGCGCGCAGATGCGCGCGCGGATGCGGCAGGATCGGATCATTTGCCGCGCGGATCATCCCATCCATGTCGATCACGTCCAGGTCGAGCGTGCGCGGCGCGTTAGGCAGGCTGCGCACACGCCCCATCGATTGTTCGATTTCCTGCAGTGCCTCCAGCAGCGCGGGTGGCGGCAGCCCTGTCTCTACACGAACCACACCGTTGATGTAGCGGGGTTGGGACGAATCGGGGAGTGCGGCGCTTGAATACCAGCGCGATCGTACCAGCCCGCTCATGCCCGCGATCTCCCCGATTTTTTGCACAGCCCGTGTGCAAATCTGCAGCGGTTTGAGGCCAAACCTGTCGGGCAGGTTGGCCCCGATCGCGATCAAAGCAGAAATGGCCAGTGTTCCTTGCGTTAAAGTAACGTAGCTCTATATGATAGTACTTTCCCTCCGGCGTTTCATCGGCCGGGTGCGGGCGCATTGAAAGGCCTTCCAGATGCATTTCCTGCCCACCGAGCGCGTTTGCCTGTTCATCGACGGTGCCAATTTGTATTCCGCCTCGCGCAATCTTGGCTTCGATGTGGATTATCGCAACCTGCTCGAATTTTTCCGCCGGAAGGCACATGTAGTACGGGCGTATTATTACTCGGCGGTGCTCGAAACGGAAGAATACTCCCCGCTCAAGCCGCTGACCGATTGGCTCGCCTATAACGGTTACACGCTGGTCACCAAGCCGGCGCGCGAGTTCACCGATGCCGCCGGGCGGCGCCGTGTGAAGGGCAACATGGACATCGAGCTGGCGATCGACATGCTGGAACTGGCCGACAAGATGGACCATGCCATCCTGTTTAGCGGCGACAGCGATTTCCGCCGCCTGATCGAAGCGGTGCAGCGCCGCGGCGTTCGCGTCTCCGTCGTTTCCTCCATTCGCACCACCCCCCCGATGGTTGCCGACGAATTGCGCCGCCAGGCCGACCAGTTCCTTGAGCTCGCGGAAATCGCGCCTGAGTTCACGCGGCGCCAGATGGAGCCGCGGCTGAGGGTACCCGGGGCGAAGGGGGAGCTGTTGGAGCCGCACGACCACCTGTAGAGGCTAGGGCAGGGGGGGGTGCGCCTTCTGGCCTGGCCCTCCACCCAAGGTGCGCATGCATGCTTCCAGCCCCTGACTGTCCCTTATGCCCGCGGCTTGCCGCCTACCGGCAGGCCAACCGTGCCGAGAACCCCGCCTGGTTCAACGCGCCGGTTCCGAGTTTTGGCCCCCGCGATGCCTGGCTTCTTGTTGCCGGCATGGCCCCTGGCGTGCGCGGCGCCAACCGCACCGGGCGCCCCTTTACCGGCGACCATGCGGGCATCCTGCTGTACGAGACCCTGATCAAGTTCGGCCTGGCGCGTGGCACGTATCGCGCGGCGCCGGACGATGGCGTGAGTTTGCAGGGCTGCCGGATTGCCAATGCCGTGCGCTGCGTGCCGCCGGCCAATTTGCCGCGGCCGTCGGAGGTAGCCACCTGCAACCCGTTCCTGGAAGCGGAGATAGCCGCGTTGCCCCGCCTGCGCGTGGTGCTGGCCTTAGGGGTGCTCGCCCATGCCGCGGTGTTGCGCACCCGCAAGATCCCTGCCAGCCGCTATAAATTCGCCCATGGCGCGCAGCATGTGCTGCCCGGCGGCCTGATCCTGGCGAACAGCTATCACGTGTCGCGCTACAACACCTCCACGCGCCGGCTCACCACTGAGATGTTCGAGCGCGTGGTGGCCGATTTGCTGGCGATCGCGGCGAAGGGGGCCTGAACCCCCAGCCGGACCGCTACTTCTCGGCCAGCGTCTTGATGTTGTCCAANNGGCTGGAAGTTGCCTGTCCATGTTACTGTAGCACCTCCGCCATCCGCCTTGGCGACCGTTATGGTGGAGCTGTAATCGGTCACCGGCAGCACCTTCGGATCCACCTTCGTGATCACATAGCTGTAGCTATGCCCTTTGTGCGCCGTTAGCTTTTCCGTCACGGTGGGGTTTCCGGGCGCCGACAGGGTGATAACCCGCACCGACCCCACCTTGCTGTCCGTCGTCGCCGGGCTGCTGACCGCGCCTGGCAGCCAATCCTTGATCGCCTCGAACTTGCCGATCAGATGCCACACTTTTTTCGGTGACGCTCTTGTGGTGACTGTCTGCGTCACCTCCGCGGCCGAGGCGGCCTGCAAGGCCATAGCGAGAGAGGCCGCGATCATGGCGGAGGATAGGCGTATCATGGCGTTTCCTTATGGTTCAACGCGGGCCACGCTCCGGTGAGCCGCGTGCCGTGTCAACCCATCCGGCAGGCCAATAGCCCCAGGCGCGGGGCGGCCTATTTGCGCAGCCGGATGGTGAGCAGGTTTATCGCGACCTGAGCCGCGACAATGAAGGCGAGGAAGGACCACACCAGCGGCGCGTGCGCCTGGCGGGAAGGCGTGCCGTCGTGCGCGAGCCAGATTGCCGCGTAGACGACCAGCAACACGCAGAAGAGGTTCGCGATACGGCGCCACCGCAAGATAAGCGCCATTCTGCTGGCGTAGACCGGATCTTCGTCTCTGTTCGCAGCCATGCTCTGCCTTTCTGGTGGGGCCTATCCGCGCCACAGTTCGGCGTCGCAGGGCAAGCGCCAGCCTGGTTATGGCGAATTGTCGGACGCCCTGCCGAAAAATCGTGGTGTTGAGCCTTGCTTGGGCGTGATGAGGCCTGTTTGCGTAAGTAGATTCCGAGGGTCGCAACATCCCGTGAGTGCCGGCAAACTAAATTACTTGGGGCAAACCCGATGGGCAAGCCGACGCCGCCTCCGGAAGAAACGATCAAAGCCGCGGTAGGGGCGGTTTCGATCGTTTCTTACGCGGAGAGCGCATCTGCCGCCTCGCGCGCCCTTATGCCGCCGCGGCAGAGCCTGGGCTGCAACACTGTTTGGGATTGAGGGAGAGGTGCCGTGCCGCCATCCGACCGTGTTCAGCAGCAAGCCAGGCTGAACGCGCCCGACAACCTCGGTGGAGAACAACCGCTGACGGTGCTTGCGTATCTCTGCATCCTGGAAGGCGTGGCGGCGGCCCGGGCCGGCGAACCTGCTTGCGCCAATCCCTACGACCCCAGCTGCGAAAACGGCTGCCGCTGGCAGGCCGGTTGGTTGGAGACCCGGAACGCGATGAAGGAGGCCGCCGTGGCAGGCGGGCAGGCCCAATCCACAACCGGGATATTGGGCGGTCACTCCTTGACAGCCACCCGGGGTTGATAGGCGGGCTTATCGCGCGGTTCTGTCGGGCCGGCGGGGAAGGTGATCCAACCTGGCGTCTTCGCGGTCACTCGCGTCACGCTGCGGCCGATGAGATAGAGCAGGGCCGGCATGATCACCAGCAACAGCACGGCAAGTAGTAATACGCCCACTTTGGATCCCCACTTCGTTGTCGCATCGTCCGCGCTGGCAGATGATCCGCCCCACGCGAGTTGGGTGCCGTGTGGGGTTTGCCCACCCCCGGGGGGAGGTTCTGACCGCGGCCCGCAGGCCGCTTGCGTGGCGAGACGTTGATGTCGCTGACATCAGCGGGGCCGGCAAGCTCTCGGGATGGCAGGTGCACTGCCTTTTCGTGTTGCCGCGTGCCCACCAAGATGGGGCAGTGGCAAAGCACGCAGCGTCGTACGTCGTTCAGGCGTCGCCGCACGATTTGTGCAATACAGCGCGCTAAGCGCAAGACCTTGCCTTTTCAAAGACTTGCGCAAAATGGTCGTTTATGGAAAACTTCGCCCAGAATGGCGGATCAGCCGTCCAACACACGCGAAGGGTGAACATATGGACCAATGCACCCGTGGTGCCGGCGGCACCGGTAACGCTGCCGTGATGTGAAAACGAGCCACGCAAAAAGCACCAAGGGTGCATTGGTCCATATGCACCCCACAAATGGCGGCACACTGGCGGCACGGCGGCGGTGCCGTGGAACCGAAAACGGTGCCGGCGGCAGCCGTTCGTCCGGGGCTGATCACCATCATGAGGCCGCCACGTGTCGAGCTTGCGCGTAAGCCCACATGGCGGGACCACAATGCCTATCCTGCCGCCGGCGAACTGCTTGGCGCATCGCGTCCGATCTTGTCTGCCCGCATACGACGAGCAGCGTTGAGACATCCTGGAACTCGGCCTAGCAACTTGCTACCCGCCGCGGCCCGGATGCGTTATTCTCTCCGCATGGCCCATCCCGCACCGATCATCGAGGACGACGAAGACGCAGCCGAGGCGCAGGCCCTGGCTGCCGCCATCGCCGAATCCGACGCCGATCCACGCACCGCGCCGCATGAGGAAGTCCGGGCCTGGCTGCTGCGTCTGGCCAATGGCGAGTTCGATGCCCCGCCGCCAGAGGCGCGCTAAAAACTTTGGCCGTGGTTTGGCGTGCCCGCGCGCTGGCCGATATCGGCCGGATTGTCCGCTACATCGCCACTGACAACCCGATCGCCGCCAAGCGCGTCGGCCGCGAGCTGCTGGTCGCCGGCGACAGCCTGGTCACCTTCCCGCGCCGCGGCCGGCCTGGGCGTCAGCCCGGCACGCGCGAACTGGTGGCGCTGCCGCCCTACATCATCGTCTACCGGATTGCTGCCGACGACAGGGTGACCATCCTGCGCATCTGGCACGCCGCCCAGGGTTGTCCCGGCTCTCTTTAGCCGCTGATTCTGCTTGCCCGCCGCCCCGTCCGCAGGCCAACATCGCGTCAGGGATTTTTGCTCAGGAGACCGGAAGCGTATCGGCGGCCGAGTGCTGCAAGCGGCTGAAACGCCTCGGGAAAAATGCTGCCGGTCCGATGGAGATGCGTCGGGGCGGAGAATCTACGCATACGTGAAGAATGATCCTGTTAGCTTCACGGACCCTGGTGGTTTGCGTACTGTTCCTGGCATTCCGCCTGGATCAAAGTTATTTTGCAGCCCGAGTGGAACTCCATTTTATGCCCCACCAGGCACGGACTTCAACAATGTGTATTCTGCTGGCCAGAACAACGGTCTAGACCCTTTTGCTATAAACAGTAACGTTGGCCAGGGTGGGACATATGACTTTCAGAGGAGTAATGGTGATTTCTACCCTGCATATACAGACGCTTCGAACTACGGAGTCGGTGTGTACATGAATGGAGCAGGGTACAGCTTAAGCTGGACCAATGAAAGAGGTGCGGCCTTCTGGGAACTTTTTTCTAGCGGCAATCTTCAGAATAAAGGCTATTGGTGGGACCAGGGCTGGAACGCTGCGAATTCAGGTAACCCGAACGGGCCCACCCCTACGCCGCCGTCTCAGCCGTCGCCTGGCCCGTCGCATTGCTAGCCCGGATGGCGAGCTACGCATCCAGGAATGTTGCTTGGGTACTGCCAAATGTCGTGGGCATCGTGGTTGTCCTCTACTTTTCGTCTTGGATCTGGGCGCCTGCTGGAAAAGAGCATCTAGTCGGCGGCGCAGGTGATGGAATGTTTTGGGGCCTGACTGCAGGACCCGCAATTCTCGTGTGTGCATTTATAGACGTTCTTTGGATTATCGGAATCGTTATTAAGGCGCTACGGGGCCAGGGCGTGACTTCTCTAGCAACCTGGTTGTTTGTAATTTTAGCCTGGTATGTTGCATACCGTTACGATGCATCTAGGATGTATGATGGAACGGCAGTCTTTGTTCAATACAGCATGCTAATACCAAGTCTCTGAAGATGTGACTCTCACGGGGATTCCCGAAACGGCTGGCATCTGATTCAAGGTGGCAAACCATGGAGTTTGCCATGCCGATACC
>PKZM01000088.1:10230-38010 GCA_003133065.1 Acetobacteraceae bacterium | reverse complement strand
AACGAGGTCGACCCGACCCTGACCTTCCGCCGCTCCTGCCGCGAGGGCATCTGCGGCAGTTGTGCCATGAACATCGATGGCGGCAACACGCTCGCCTGCCTCAAGCCCACCGCCGAGGTGAAGGGCGCGGTTGCCATCTACCCGCTGCCGCGTATGCCGGTGATCAAGGATCTGGTGCCGGATCTCTCGACCGCCTACGCCCAATTGCAGAGCGTGGAACCCTGGCTGAAGGCCGACAGCCCAGCCCCGCCGGACGGCGAGCGGCGTCAGAGCGTCGAGGAGCGCGCCAAGCTGGATGGCATGTGGGAATGCATCCTGTGCTATTGCTGCACCACATCCTGCCCCAGCTACTGGTGGAATGGCGACAAATATCTCGGTCCCGCCACCTTGCTCGCCGCCTATCGCTGGATTGCCGATAGCCGCGACGAAGCCACCGGCGACCGGCTGGATGCGCTGGAAGACCCCTTCAAGCTCTATCGCTGCCANNACCATCATGAACTGCACCCAGACCTGCCCCAAAGGCCTCAACCCCGCCCAGGCGATCTCGGAAATCAAGCAAATGATCGCAGACCGGCAAGGCTGAAACCGCGTGAGCCGGTAGGCGCGGACTGCGATTGTTATCAGTTGCCAGCCGTCAATCGCCAGTCGAGAACAGCGGATTGATAACCGGAAACCAACACCCCATCCCCATGTTCAGCGGCGACGTTTCCAACCTTCGCGGCCGTGCCGGCGCGTGGTCCGATTCCCTGTTCGTGGACCACGCCGTGTTCCGCGTGCTGTGGGACAATTTTGCCGAAGTGATCCCGGGTCGGCTATATCGCTCGAACCACCCCACACCCGGCCGGCTCGCCACGGCCAAGCGCCGTTACGGCATCAAGACACTGATCAACCTGCGCGGCCATCGCCAGTGCGGGTCCGATGCGCTGTCGCGGGCGGCCGCCGCGCGCCTCCGCCTGCTGCACGTGGACATGGCCTTCGAAAGCCGCGGCGCGCCGCACAGGGACCGCATCCTGCGCTTCGCCGA
Source organism: Acetobacteraceae bacterium (assembly GCA_003133065.1). Lineage (GTDB taxonomy): Bacteria > Pseudomonadota > Alphaproteobacteria > Acetobacterales > Acetobacteraceae > BOG-908. The sequence goes on along the minus strand of PKZM01000088.1, from coordinate 36,986 downwards.
TATCTACGCAGGGCTGCAAACCCCTGCCCTGATGCATTGCAAGTCGGGCGCCGACCGCGCCGGGCTCGCCGCCGGTCTCGCCATCCTGTTCGAAGGCGGCACCGCCGCCCAGGCACGAGCCCAACTCTCCTGGCGGTTTGGCCATTTCAGCCGCTCCCGCACCGGGATATTGGATTCGTTCTTTCACCTTTATGAACACCAGGCCGAGGGCCGCATCCCGTTTCTGGAGTGGGTGGAGCACGAGTATGACGAGTCCGCGCTACGAACGGTGTTCAAGGCAAGCGGGCTCTCCAGCTTTCTGAATGATACGCTGCTGCAAAGGGAGTAAGGTCTTCCTTTTTTNNCTGCCTCTTCGCCTCAATCCTATCCCAAATCGCTGCCGCCAGATTTGTCCCATCAAACCTGCCAATTTCCTGCAAGCCCGTCGGCGAGGTGACATTGATCTCCGTCAGCCAATCCCCGATCACATCGATGCCCACGAACACCAGCCCCTGCGACCGCAGCAGCGGCCCGATCCGCCGGCAGATCTCCGTATCGCGTGCGGTCAGGACGCTTTTCTCGGCGCGGCCGCCGACATGCATGTTCGACCGCGCCTCCCCTTGGGCGGGCACCCGGTTGATCGCGCCCGCGGGTTCGCCATCGATGAGAATGATTCGCTTGTCGCCCTGGCGCACCGCGGGCTCGTAGCGCTGGATCATCAACGGCTCGCGCGACCGCGCGAAATGCATTTCCAGCAAGGCACCCAGATTCTCGTCGTCAGGCTTGATGCGGAACACACCTGCGCCGCCATTGCCGAAGAGCGGTTTGACGATGATGTCCTGATGCTCCGCGCGGAAGCCGCGGATGGCATCGAGGTCCCAGGTGATCAAGGTGGGCGGCATCAGATCGGGGAATTGTGTCACCAGGATTTTTTCCGGCGCGTTGCGAACCGCGGCCGGATCGTTCACCACCAGCGTGTCCGGCTGGATATGCTCCAGCATGTGGGTGGCGGTGATATACGCCATATCGAAAGGCGGATCCTGCCGCATCAGCACCACGTCCATCGTGCCCAGATCCAACGTCTCAGCGGGTCCAAAACGGTAATGCGCGCCGTGCTGCCGCTGAACCTGCACGGGCCGGGCCGTCGCCGTCAGCCGCTCCATCGTGCGCCGCAGTTCCGAGCGCTTGCCCTCGCGCAGCGCCAGGTTGCGCACTTCATAGTGCCATAGCGCATGCCCACGGGCTTGTGCCTCCAGCATCAGCGCGAAGGTGCTGTCGCCATCGATGTTGATGGGCTCCAGCGGGTCCATCTGCACCGCAACCCTCAGCGCGCCTGGACTCATGGTCGTTCTCATCCTGCCTGTGGGTGCATGCCAGAATGCACCCTGCGGGCTGATGTAGCAGCAACCCTACGGCAGCGCCAAAACGCGACTTCCCTAGTTTACGCGGAAGGCGTCCACCACCCGACGGACCCGGCTCTGCCGGTCAACCAGCAAAACGTCGAAACGCACGCCGGCCCGTCCCCACTCCGGATGTTCCCCCAGCAGGATTTCGGCGGCAGACATCAACCTGCCCTGCTGCTTTGCGCCGAGTGCGCTGGCCGCCATCGCCAGAGTTGGCCGAGCCTTTACTTCAACGAAGGCAACCACCCCGTCCTTCTCGGCCACCGCATCGACCTCGCCGGCTTTCGTCCGAAGCCGGCGGCCAAGAATGGACCAGCCATCCGCCGCCAGCGCCTGACACGCGCTCTGCTCGGCCGCCACGCCAACCGCAGCATTTGTCATCCCATCCCTCATGTCGTCACTTCAACCCCCATTTCCCCCCCATCGGCACTCTATACCCACCTCACCACCCTCAATTTCACATAAATCTACCAACAAACACTTAACCGCTCTCGGCAGCGTCCTGCTGGCGGAACTCCGCTGATCCCTCCTGCACATCCTCGCCATAGCCGAGCAGGCGCAAGGCACGGCCGCGGATGCCGCGCTTTGCCACTTCATGAATCAGCGCATCTTCGGCTCCGTGGGTCACCCAGATCTCCGGGGCTGCCACCTGCTCGATCGTTTGCAGAAGCTCCGGCCAGTCCGCGTGATCGGAAATCACCAGCGGCAATTCTACCCCGCGCGCCTTCGCCCGCTGGCGCACCCGCATCCAGCCCGAGGCCATAACCGTCACCGGATCGGACAGGCGCCGCGCCCAGCGATCCGCGATCGCCGCGGGCGGCGCCAGCACGATCGCGCCCGCCAGGGCAGAGGAATCGGCCACTGTCGCTGGCCGCAAATCCCCCAACGCCACACCAAGCCGCGCGTAGGTCTCGCACAGCGGCATCAGCGCGCCATGCAGATAAATCGGCCGATCCCATCCCCCCGCCCGCAGCAGCGCGATCAGCCGTTGCGCCTTGCCCAGCGCGTAGCACCCCACCACGTGCGTGCGGCCGGCAAACAGGGCCACGCTGTCCAAAAGCTTGCGTATCTCCATCTCCGCCGGCGGATGAACGAAGATCGGCAAGGCAAACGTGGCCTCGGTCACGAACACGTCGCAGGCGATGGGCACGAAGGGCGCGCAGGTCGGATCGGCGGCACGCTTGTAGTCGCCGCTCACCACGGCACGGCTGCCCTGCCATTCCATCGCCACCTGCGCGCTTCCCAACACATGACCCGCCGGCTGCAGCCACAGCTTCACGCCGCCCAGCGTCAGCACTTCCCCTGGCGCCAGCGCCTGCTGCGTGGCCCCCGCGCGGCCGCTGCCCATGCGCGTCTCCATGATCGCCAGGGTCTCGGCCGTTGCCAGCACGGCGCCATGCCCCGGCCGCGCATGATCCGCATGAGCATGGGTGATCACCGCGCGCGGAACGGGCACCACCGGATCGATGAACACATCGGCCGGCGCGCAGTAGAGCCCCTGGGGGCGAACACAGAGCCAAGTGTCGGGGTGTGGCATGAAAGGAAGGCAAGCACTTCTTTTTTGAAAAAAAGAAGCAAAAAACTTTTGTCCCTTCGCCTTGCCGGCGATCCGACACGCCGGACACCGCCCAAACCTCAACAAACAAAAGTTTTTTGGTTCTTTTTTTCAAAAAAGAACACGTCCTTCCTTCTTCACCTTCCGCCGCTTACGCCATATGGTCGGGCATGGACGGAACATTGCCGGAACGCGACCTGCCGCCCGCCTTCGCCGCCTGGTTCGCGCAACGCGGCTGGTCGCCACGCCCGCACCAGATCCAGATGCTGCATGCCGCCCAAGCAGGCGAAAGCGTTCTCCTGATCGCCCCCACCGGCGGCGGCAAAACGCTGGCCGGCTTCCTGCCCAGCCTTGTGGCCCTCGCCGCCCCACGCCCGGCCACCTGCCTGCACACCTTATATGTCAGCCCGCTGAAGGCGCTGGCGGCCGATATCGCCCGCAACCTGACCCACCCGGTGGAACAGCTCCGCCTGCCCATCCGCATCGACACCCGCACCGGCGACACCTCCTCCGAGAAGCGCCGCCAGCAGCGGGAGTCCCCACCCGACATCCTGCTCACCACTCCGGAGAGCCTCGCCGTCCTGCTCTCCCAGGAAACCGCGCCCGCCTTCTTCGCGGGCCTCTCCACCATCGTCATCGACGAAATCCATGCCATGGCCGGCACCAAGCGGGGCGATCAGTTGGCCCTCGGCCTCGCACGCCTCACCACACTGGCCCCCGGCGCGCGCCGCGTCGGCCTCTCCGCCACGGTCGCGCATCCGGCCTCCCTGCTTGCTTATGTCGGCGCCGGCGGCCCTGCGCGGCTGATCGAAGTCGGGCAAGGCGCACCGCCGGCGCTGCGCATGATGCTGCCCGAACAGCGCATCGCCTGGTCCGGCCGCATGGGGCTCGCCGCCGCCAGCGCCGTCCTCGCCCGGATCGAAGAGGCCGGCATGACGATCGTATTCGTCAACACCCGCGCGCAGGGCGAGCTGCTGTTCCAGGAGCTCTGGAAGCTCAACGACGCCACACTGCCGATCGGCCTGCACCACGGCAGCCTGGATCTCGCCCAGCGCCTGCGCGTGGAAGCCGCCATGGCCCGCGGCGAGCTGCGCGCTGTCGTGGCCACCTCCTCGCTGGATCTCGGGATCGACTGGGGCGGCGTGGACCAGGTGATCCAGGTCGGCGCGCCCAAAGGCGTCAGCCGCCTGCTGCAACGCGTCGGCCGCGCCAACCACCGCATGGACGAAGCGAGCCGGGCGATCCTCGTGCCCGCCAACCGCTTCGAGGTGCTGGAATGTCAGGCGGCCATTGCCGGCGTTGCCGCAAGCGAACTGGATGGCGATCCGCCCCGCCCCGGCGGGCTGGACGTGCTCGCCCAGCACCTGCTGCTCACCGCGGCGGCCGGCCCCTTCCACCCGGACGCGATGTTCGCCGAAATCACCCGCGCCGCCCCCTACGCCACGCTCTCGCGCCAGGATTTCGACGATGTGCTCGGATTCGTGGAAAACGGCGGCTACGCGCTAGCAAGCTACGAGCGCTACCGAAAGCTGTTCCGCGACTCCGAAGGCCGCGTGCATATCCGCGGCGACCGTGTCGCGCGCCAGGCCCGCATGAATGTCGGCACCATCGTGGAAGCCCCGCTCCTCAAAGTCCGCCTCGGCGGCCCGCGCGGCCAATCCCTCGGCGAGGTCGAGGAATATTTCGCCAACACCCTTCGCCCGGGGGACACCTTCATGTTCGCCGGCCGGCTGCTCCGCTTCGTGCGCATCATCGAAACCACGCTGGACTGCGCCGATGGCGGCACCGGCACCCCCATGGTCCCCGCCTATGCCGGCGCCCGCCTGCCGTTGACCACCAACCTCGCCGCCCGGGTGCGGGCCATGCTGCACGACCCGAATGCCTGGAGCGCCTATCCCGAACCGGTGCGCGAATGGCTATCCCTGCAGCTCGACCGCTCAGAACTGCCGGGCCCGGACGACCTGCTGGTGGAAATTTTCCCCCGCCAGGGCCGCTGGTACATGGTCGCCTACGCGTTCGAGGGCCGAAACGCCCACCAGACGCTCGGCATGCTGCTGACCAAGCGCATGGAGCGCGCGGGCACGGCACCGCTCGGCTTCGTCGCCACCGANNGAAGCCTGGATGGCGGAAAGCTCCATGCTGCGCCGCACTTTTCGAAATGTCGCCGTGATCGCCGGACTGATCGAGCGGCACCATCCCGGCGCGGACAAGAACCGCCGCCAGGTGACGGTGAACAGCGACCTNNACCGATCTCGGCCGCGTGGCCCTGATGCTGGACCGCGCGCATGGCCATCTGCGCGTCCGGCGCCTCGACCGTGTCTCCCCCCTCGCCGTGCCCGTGCTGCTGGACATCGGCCGCGAAAGCGTGCGCACCCCAGCCGACGAAGACGCCCTGCTGGCCGAAACGGAGTCGCTCCTTGCCGAAGCCCTCGCCTAAACAAACAAAAGTTTTTTGCTTCTTTTTTTCAAAAAAGAAGATCTTCCTTCGGCTGTTTCTTGCGAGCCTCCTCCCCACGGCCGCGATCCCGGCGCCGTTGCAAGATTCAACCACGAAGACACGAATCACACGAAGTTATGCACGAAGGAAGAGATCAGGGATTGCTCTTCGGGGTAATCTTCGCGTGCTTCGTGCCCTCGTGGTTGACCCGTTCTTTTCTGTCTTTTGGCTTGCGACGGCATGAGCAGCATCCGGTTTTGCGATGAGCGCCTGACGCTCGACTCGCAGGGCGTGCTCCTGTGGCCGGCCAGGCAACTCATGGCGGTGGCAGATCTGCACCTGGAGAAGGGCACCGCCTGCGCCAACCGCGGCCAGCTTGTACCACCCTGGGACAGCCACCTCACCCTCACGCGGCTCGCCACCCTCGTCCGCCGCCACGCCCCGAAAACCCTCGTGGCCGTCGGCGACAGTTTTCATGATACCACGGCCGCCGCGCGCCTCTCGGCGGAGGATGCCGCTACACTCTGCGCGATAACAACCGTCACAAGCATGATCTGGGTGCGCGGCAACCACGATCCGGCGCCCCCCGCTGGCATCGCGGGCGAATGCCTGCCCTTCTACAGCGAAGGACCGCTCACCTTCCGGCATCAGGCCGAACCCGGCGCCGCCGGCGAAATCTCCGGCCATTTCCACCCCAAGGCGCGCGTTGCCACCCGCGCCGGCGAAATCACCCGCCCCTGCTTCATGTGCGATGACGACAAGATCATGCTGCCCTCCTTCGGCACCTATACCGGCGGCCTGGAGATCGGCAGCCCGGCCATCTCGTGCCATTTTCCCGGCGGCGGCCGGGCTTTTCTGCTCGGCCGCGCTCGCCTCTTCTGCTTCACCATCCCCGCGCCGGAGGAACCGCGCGCACCGGCGCCATGCAACCCTGCGCCAACCACGCTTGCCCGGACTGTGCGAGCACACAAATCCAGCTGATGCCCGTCCACACGCCGCCGCACCCCCTCGCCATCCTCTGGTTCCGTCAGGATCTCCGCCTCAGCGACAACCCCGCCCTGATCGCGGCCATGGATTGCGGCGCCCGGATCCTTCCCGTCTATGTGCTGGATGACGAGGCCGCCGGCGTCTGGGCCATGGGTGGCGCGTCCCGCTGGTGGCTGCATCACAGCCTGCTGTCCCTCGCCGCCAGCCTGAAAGCGGCCGGCGCCCCGCTCATTCTGCGCCGCGGCCGAGTGGAAGCCGTTATCCCCGCCCTGGCGTCGGAAACGGGCGCCGCTGCGGTGCATGCCGGCATCGCGCACGAACCGTTCTGGCGCCGCGCCGATGCCCGCATCGCGAAATCCCTGCAAGGGTCGGGATGCAGGCTGCATCTGCACCGCACCTCTACCCTGATCGACCCGGACACCATCCGCACGCGCACCGGCACGGTCTACGGCATGTACACCCCCTTCGCCCGCGCGGTGGAAGCCTTGGGCGAACCCGCCCACCCCCAGATGGCGCCGCGGACGATCCAAGCTGCCTCCGAAATCGCCTCCGACGCACTACACAGCTGGCGCCTGCTCCCCACCAGCCCGGACTGGTCCTCCGGCATCCGCGCCACCTGGTCGCCGGGCGAATCGGCGGCCCGTCAGCGGCTGGATGTTTTCCTCGCGAAGGCCGCCGCCCAGTACGGCACCAGCCGCAACCTGCCGGGTGAGGACGGCACCTCCATGCTCTCGCCGTATCTTCACTTTGGCGAGATTTCGCCGCGCATCGTATGGCATGCCGTGCGCCGTACCCAGGCCGGCGCCGACCAGACAAGCTATCTGCGGGAACTTATCTGGCGTGATTTCTCGGCATATTTGCTGTGGCACTATCCAACTTTGCCAAAGGCCCCGTTGCGGCCAGCCTTCGCCAAGCTGCCTTTCCGCCACGACCCGCGCGCCCTGCGCGCCTGGCAGCAGGGGCGCACGGGCGTGCCGATCGTGGATGCGGGCATGCGCCAATTGTGGCAAACCGGCTGGATGCACAACCGCGTCCGCATGATCGTGGCGTCATTCCTGGTCAAACACCTTCTGATCTCCTGGCAGGAGGGCGAAGCCTGGTTCTGGGACACGCTGGTTGACGCCGACCTGGCCAGCAACGCCGCCAGTTGGCAGTGGGTGACGGGCTGCGGCATCGACAGCCAGCCGTTTTTCCGCGTGTTCAACCCGGTGACACAGGGCGAAAAATTCGATTCCGATGGCGCCTATGTCCGCCGGTTCGTACCCGAAATCGCCGGCCTGCCGAATCAATACCTGCACGCCCCCTGGACCGCACCGCCGCTGGACGCCGCAGCCGCCGGTCTGACGCTGGGAAAAACCTACCCTGCGCCGCTCGTGGATCTCGTCGACGGCCGCAACCGGGCACTGGAAGCCTATCGCGGCAGCGTGCGCGAGCCGGCCTCATGACCATCCCGCCCGGCCGTCCGTTGCGCATTGTCGGCGACGTGCATGGCGATGTCCGCGCTTTTGCCTTTGCAGCCGACACGGACCGCTTCGTGATCCAGCTCGGTGATCTCGTCGATAACGGACCGGACAGTGCGGGCACCCTGCGCCTGATGTTCCGGCTGATCGATGAGGGCCGCGGCCTCTTCCTGGTTGGTAACCACGACAGAAAGCTGGGCCGCGCGCTGCGCGGCGAGCGTGTGCGCGGTGGCCCCCAGCTGGAAGCGACCCTGGCCGGCATGGATGCACCCCTGCGCGCCCGCACGCTGGAGGAAGTCGCCCGCGCCCCGCTATGGCTGATACAAGGCGAGCGCTTTTTCGTCCATGCCGCCTTCCACACAGGCATGCTGATGAACGCGCCGCCGGACCCGCTCGGACCCGTCTCACCCCTGCTGTCCCGCGCCCTGTTCGGCGAAACAACCGGCCGCACGCAGCCGGACGGCTACCCCGAACGCCTGCTGCGCTGGGTGAACCACATCCCAGCCGGCATGACGGTCTATTGCGGCCACGACCAGCGCAGCCGCGACGGCCGCCCCTGGGTCACCCATGGCGATGCCGGCGGCACCGCCATGTTCCTGGACACCGGTGCCGGCAAAGGCGGCCATCTCTCCTGGATCGACCTGGACGCGCATTTGCCGGCATGACCGAAGCCCAATAGACAAAAGTTTTTTGCTTCTTTTTTTCAAAAAAGAAGGCCTTGCTTTTTTTCCCCTCCGCTGCGGGTCTTTCTTGAATGAAAGAAGCAAAGACCTTTTATTCGTTGGCAGTCGCTACCGGGGACATCTCGGGCGACTCCAGAAAGCGTGCGGCGTTGGCGCGGATCGCGGCGAGCTTGCCAGGGTCCATGCGCGAGAGCGTCTTCAACGGCATGGCCAGCCGCACATTCCCAGCCAGCACATGTTCATTGCGGGCCATAAAATCCCAGTAGAGGAAATTGAACGGGCACGCATTGGCGCCAACCGCATCCTTGACGTCATACGCACATCCTTTGCAGTAATCGCTCATCCGGTTGATGTAGGCACCCGATGCCGCATAGGGCTTAGATGCCATGATCCCGCCATCGGCGAATAACGCCATGCCGCGCGTATTGGGCATCTCCACCCATTCATACGCGTCCGCATAAACCACCATGTACCATTCATCCACATCATCCGGATGAAGCCCCGCCAGCAACGCGAAATTGCCGGTGATCATCAATCGCTGAATATGATGCGCATAGGCGTGCGCAAGCGTGCCGGTAATCGCCTGATGCAGGCAATTCATCCGCGTCTGCCCAGTCCAGTAGAACCAAGGCATCCGCCGCGTAGCACCCAGCGCATTCTTGCGCGCGTAATCCGGCATGTGCAGCCAGTAGATGCCGCGCACATATTCGCGCCAGCCGATGATCTGCCTGATAAAACCTTCCACCGCGTTCAGCGGCGCCGCACCATCGCGATAGGCTCGCTCAGCCGCCGCGCAAACCTGCCGTGCATCCAGAAGACCAATATTCAACGAAGTGGAAACCAGCGCGTGAAACAGGAATGGCGCCCCGGTCTTCATGGCGTCTTGCCACTCCCCGAACAGCGCCAGACGATGCGCGACAAAATCCGCCAGCGCCGCGCGCGCCTGCGCGGCCGTCACCGGCCATGAAAATCCCTCCGTGCTGCCGACATGATCGGCAAACCGCGACTCGACCAGCGCCATCACCTCGCCTGTCATGTCGTCGGGGGAAAATTCCGGCACAGCGGGCGCCTGAACACCAGCGGGCAGGCTGCCGCGATTTTCCGCATCGAAATTCCACCGCCCGCTCGCCGGCGCATCGCCATCCATCAAGAACCCTGTCCGCCGCCGCATATCCCGATAGAAAAACTCCATGCGCAAACTGCGGCGGTCGCGCGCCCAGGCCAGAAAATCCTGGATCCGGCAGAGGAAGCGCGAATCATCGCGGATATCCACCTCGATCCCGGCCAATGCCTGCCAGTGGCGCATATCCTCCGCCAGACGCCACTCCCCCGGCTCGGTCACCACCGCACGCGCAGGCGCATACCGCGCCACCGCGCGCAGGAACTCGCCACGCAAAGTCTGCGTGTTTTCCGGATCTTCCAGCCGCACATACGCCACCCGCACGCCACGGGCTGCCAGAGCGCGCGCGAAATGACGCATCGCGGAGAGCACCAGCACGATCTTCTTCTTGTGGTGCCGCACAGAGGTGCATTCGGCCATCACCTCCGCCACCAGAACGACATCCGCGGCTGGATCCAGGTCCGCCAGCGACGCGATGGACGGCGAGAGCTGATCGCCCAGAATCATCCGCAACGTCCCGGTCAAGCTCGCCCTCCACCTCAGACCGTAGAGATGCCCCCGGATTTCCCCCCGCCCAGGGGCAGCCCCCACAGCGTTTCGCTTTGCCTCTATCCGCGCGCTGTGCGAGCCTCCCCCCAAAGGTCCTACATCGATGCGCCAGCTTCTGCTCCTCCGGCACGCCAAATCCTCCTGGGACGATCCGGGCCAATCCGACCATGCGCGCGCGCTGAACGCCCGCGGGCGGCGCGCGGCGGCGGGGGTGCGAACGGCCCTGCGCGAGCTCGGCTTGCTACCGGACGTGGTGCTCGTCTCCTCGGCGCGGCGCACGCTGCAAACCCTGGACGCCCTCGCCCCCTGGGACGAGACGCCCATCATCGAGCCAATGGACGGCCTCTACCTCGCCACCGCGCCGCAGATCCTCAAGGTGATCAATGGCGTCTCCGACACCGTGCGCAGCCTCATGCTCGTGGGCCACAATCCCGGCCTGCACGAGCTTGCAACGCAGCTCGCGGAGGCGCAGGCTGTGTTACCAAACAGTAACATGCTGCAGCGGCTGGCCGATGGGTTTCCCGCCGGCGCCTTCGCCGAGTTCACCATCGCCCGCCGTTGGCGCGAACTGGGCACGCAAACGGGCGGCGCCGCCACGGAGGGCAGCAGCCGCCTGGTGCGCTTCGTCTGCCCGCGCGACCTTCCGGAGATGGCGAACTGAGTGCATTTTTCAGCGACACCGATGCGCCCCTCACAGACGAGGCTGAGAGCACTGGCACCGAGGTGGCCGAAGCTGCGCACCCGCCCGATATCTGCCTAGACCTCGAAATTGCGCCTCAGGACATCGCACGGCTGCTGCGTGCGCCCGCGCTGCTTTCCTGCCGGCACGGGCGGACACGCGCGTCCGCCGCCAACATGGTCTGGCACGACACCGCCGGCGGCGATCTGGCGGCGCGCGGCCTCGCACTGGCGCAGACGCGCGATGGGTGGCGCATCGAACCGCTCGGCCCCAATACCGGTCTCACCGGCGGCGCGCCGGACTGGCCGCCAGCGACCCCGGCCCCCACCCTCGCGCAAGGCCCCACCGCCGCGGCGGCCGGCCATTCGCTGAACCAGAATATCCCCGATGGCCTGATCCCGGTTGCTGCCTTCACCGGCCGCCTGCGGGAAGTTCCGCTCACCCTCGCCGGCGCGCCGGCCCGGCTGGCCGTGCTGGAGGGCAACCTGCGCGGTGTGGCGCAGGATCGTGCCACCTGCCGCGTGATCGTCACCGGCCAAGCAACCGCGGCGGCCACGCTAGCCGCTGCCTTGTCCGATGTCGTGCGCCTGACGGTGCCGCGCGCCGGTCTGGCCGCGCAGGCGATGGCTGTGGCAAGTGGCCATGTGCCGGCGCCGCGCCGCAGCGGCGCGCCGGCCATCCCGCCCGGCACAACCGTGGCCGAAGCTCTGGCCTGCGTGGTGACGCATCTTGCCGATGTCATTTTATACTGGGCCAGCCTGGTGCCGGGGGCCGCCACACCCGAGCCGGTGCACCAGATGCGCGTGGCCGTGCGGCGCTTGCGCTCCGCCCTCTCCGTGTTCCGCCGCGCGTCCGTCGATCAGGCGGGCGCCTGCCCCTGGCTGGACGATCTTGCCTTGCAGTTGAAATCCCTCGCCGGCCAGCTGGGCCAGGCGCGCGACTGGGACGTGTTCATCGAGGGCACAGGCCGGGAGGTAGCCGGCGCGTTCCCCACGGACCGCCGGATTGCGCAGTTGAACGCCGGCGCGGCCCGCAAACGCGCAGCTGCCTATGCCGGCCTCGCGAGCCTGTTCGCCAGCAGCACCTGGGCAAAGCTGGAAATGACCCTCGCCTTGCTGCCCACGCTTTGCCCGTGGCAGCAAGACGCCCAGCCGGGCGGCGCCGGGCGCCTTGCCCTGCCAATTCGCGATTATGCGGCCGACTCCCTCAAGCGGCGGCTGAAGAGCGTGCTCACCTACGGGGCCGACCTCTCGTCACACGACCCAAACGCACTGCACGAGCTGCGCAAGCAGGCCAAGCGGCTGCGCTACGCCACCGAGTTCTTCACGCCACTCTTCCCCGACAAGCCGGTGCGCAAATACCTGCCGCGCCTGCAAGATCTGCAGGAGGAACTGGGCACGCTGAACGACCGCACGGTGGCGGCCGCGCTGATGGACCAGCTCGGCGGCGGCGCCGACCGTGCTTTTGCCGCCGGCGTGGTGATGGGCTTGTGCGCCGCCCGCAGCGCCCGCGCCGCCGCGCGCATCCAGCGCGCCTGGGACAGGTTCATCCAAGCCCGACCGTTTTGGACAAGGGAATAAAAGTTCTTTGCTTCTTTCTTTCAAGAAAGAAGGGTCTTTCTTCCGCGGCCGTCGATGCTGCGGTGCGAAGGTTGCGCGGGCGGCACTTCCGACCTTATGTTCCGGGCACTGCAGCCCCCCGGCGCCTTGCGCCCAGTTACAGGATCACCCCCACATGAGCGGCACCGCGATCGGGTCTGTCACCGTTACCCTCAATGGCTCCGACCACGCGATCAAGCTACCGCTGCTGCCGGGCACGATCGGGCCCTCGGTCTTCGATATCCGCAAGCTCTACCCCGAGCTTGGCGTGTTCACCTACGATCCCGGCTATGGCGGCACGGCCGCCTGCGAAAGCAAGATTACCTATATCGACGGCGATGAGGGTATCCTGCTGCATCGCGGTTATCCGATCGATCAGCTGGCGGAAAAATCCACCTTCCTGGAAGTGGCCCACCTTCTCCTGAACGGCGAACTGCCAAACGAAGCGGAGTTGGCCGCATTCGAGCGCGATGTGCTGCTGCACACCATGGTCCATGAGCAGCTGCGGCAATTCTACAATGGCTTCCGCCGCGATGCGCATCCGATGGCGGTGATCTGCGGCGTGGTTGGGGCGCTCTCCGCCTTCTATCACGACAGCCTGGACGTCAATAACCCGGTCCACCGCCGCATTAGCGCCTTCCGCCTGATCGCCAAGGTGCCCACCATCGCGGCCTGGGCCTATAAATACTCGCTGGGCCAGCCCTTCATGTACCCGCGTAACGATCTCGGCTACGCCGAAAACTTCCTCTATATGATGAACGCCGTTCCGGCCGAACCGTATCACGTGAACCCGGTGTTGGCCCGCGCGATGGACCGCATCCTGATCCTGCATGCGGACCACGAACAGAACGCCTCCACCAGCACGGTACGCCTGGCCGGATCCACCGGCGCCAACCCCTTCGCATGCGTGGCCGCCGGGATCGCCAGCCTGTGGGGCCCCGCCCATGGCGGCGCCAACGAGGCGGTGCTGAAAATGCTCGCCGAGATCGGCAGCAAGGAGGCCATCCCCGACTTTATCGCCAAGGTGAAGGACAAGAACAGCAACGTACGCCTGATGGGCTTCGGCCACCGTGTGTACAAAAACTACGACCCGCGCGCCAAGATCATGGAACGCACCTGCCACGAAGTGCTGGACGAACTCGGCATCAAAGACGACCCGCTGCTGGACCTCGCCCTGGAACTGGAGCGCATCGCCCTGCACGACGAGTATTTCATCAGCAAGAAACTCTACCCCAACGTCGATTTCTACTCAGGCATCATCCTCAAGGCCATGGGCATCCCCACCAGCATGTTCACCGTGCTGTTCGCCGTGGCCCGCACCGTGGGCTGGATCAGCCAGTGGAAAGAAATGATGGAAGACCCCCTGCAACGCATTGGCCGCCCGCGCCAGCTCTACACTGGCCACCCGCAGCGCGACTACGTGGCGCTGGACGAGCGAGGGTAAGCGCGCGGCGGGCTTGGCAAGTCCAGGGGCTCTGCCCCTGGACCCCGCTCAGGACTCGTCCCCAGCCTGGGTCAAGGGGGGGCAGAGCCCCTGGCCTCGCCTAAACTCCCGCCCGCTCACCCCTCGCCCGCGCAATCGCACCCCGCGGTGGCGCCGGTGTCGCCGCGGTGGATGTGGTGGTCGATCCATTCGGAGACCAGCGCGCGCGCTTCGCTGAGTTTGGCTTCGGGGTGGTGGATGCGATAGAGGGTTGTGCAGCTTTGGAACGCTTGCAGGTCATCCAAGCCGGTTTTGCGCAGCTCGCTGTACGCCGTCACCACCGCGCGTTCGCATCTCCGGCCGATTTCCGCCACGTCATGTCTCCAGTTGAGAATCACTCTCAATTACTAGCCAAGTTAAGGCCATTGCAGCGGGCGTGCAACCTGGCCGCGCCCGGCGCGGCTTGCCCGGGACCAAACCACGCGGCAGAAGGGTTTCGGGTTCGATAACGAAGGACGGATAATGGCGCCAGCTTCGGCTTTAACCGCGGCCACGGATTGGGACAGGGATGCGGCGCTGACCACAGCCAGCATCTTGCTGGAAATCGGCGCTCTGAATTTCCGTCCCGATGAGCCATACACGCTCACGTCCGGCTGGAAGTCCCCGGTGTATATCGACTGCCGGAAGATCATCTATTTTCCGCGCGCGCGCGCGCGGATTTGCGAGCTGGGTGTGGAAAAGCTCAACCGCCATATCGGCTACGAGCAGATCGAGGTAGTGGCCGGCGGCGAGACGGCCGGGATTCCCTTTGCGGCCTGGATGGCAGACCGGCTGCAGACGCCGATGGCGTATGTGCGCAAGCAGGCCAAGGGGTTCGGCAAGAACGCGCTGATCGAGGGCGACGTGCCTGAGGGCCGCCGCACTTTGCTGGTGGAGGATTTGACCACCGATGGCCGGTCCAAGATCCGCTTCACCCAGGCGCTGCGCGATGCCGGCGCCATCGTGAACCATGCGTTCGTCGTGTTCTACTATGGCGTGTTCCCCGGCAGCCTCGAAAAGCTGGCCGAGATGGACATCCAGCTCCATCATTTGTGTACGTGGTGGGATGTGCTGGAAGCGTGCCGGGACCGGCCGTATTTCCCCGAGCAGCATCTGGCCGAGGTGCGTCGCTTCCTGGAGAATCCGGTGGCGTGGTCCAAGGCGCACGGCGCGGATGTGGAGCAGGCAAGGGCGGGGTGACTTAACGCAGGAAGAAAGTGTTCTTTTTTGAAAAAAAGAACCAAAAAACTTTTGTTCGTTGTCGCACGCTGCCGGAGAGTCCGCGACAGCCAGTCAAAAGTTTTTTGCTTCTTTTTTTCAAAAAAGAAGACCTTTCTTTTTCCTTACCGCGCCCGTCGCACCGTATAATCCGCCACCCCAGACAAACACCGCTTCACCGACCCATCCGGAAACACCGCAAGCGCCGCTTTCGCCCGCTCCGCAAACCCCACCGCGCGGGCCAGTGTGGCATCGATGGCGCCGGTCTGTTCCATCAGCACAAGGGCGTGATCCAGATCCTCCTCGGTTTGCTCGCTCTGCTCGATCGTGCGGCGCCAGAAGGCGCGGTCAATCTCGGAACCGGCCTTGTAGGCGGCCAGAACGGGGCCGGTGATTTTCCCCTCGCGGAAATCGTCGCCCACCGTCTTGCCCAGCTTGGCCTGGTCGGCGGCATAATCCAGCGCATCGTCGACCAGTTGGAACGCCGTGCCGATATACAGGCCAAAATCGGCCAGCGCCCGCTCCTCCGCCGCGCCGCGGCCGGCGACGACGGCGCCGATCTGGCAGGCGGCGGCAAACAGCGCCGCGGTCTTGCCCTGGATCACGTCCAGATAGCGTTCGTCCCGCGTGGAAAGATCGTTCTGCGTCACCAGTTGCAGCACCTCGCCCTCCGCGATCGTCGCGGCGGCGCTGGAGAGGATTCGCAATACCTTCAGGCTGCCATCGGACGTCATCAACTGAAACGAGCGGGAGAACAGGAAATCCCCCACCAGCACGCTGGCCTTGTTGCCGAAAATGGCGTTGGCCGTGGCCAGGCCGCGGCGCAGGCGGCTTTCATCCACCACATCATCGTGCAGCAGGGTGGCGGTGTGGATAAATTCCACACAGGCAGCCAGATCGACATGGCGGGCGCCCCCCTCAGGCCCGGGATAGCCGCACAGCCGGGCGCAGGCCAAGGTCAGGATCGGCCGCAGCCGCTTGCCGCCGGCGGCAACGAGATGCGCCGCCAATTGCGGGATCAGCTCCACCTGGCTCTGCATATTCTGCACGATCACGCGATTGCACGCCGCCAGATCATCTCGCACCAGATCCGCCAGGGCCGTGAGCGCATCTTCCACCGCTTCATCCACGCCTGGAACAACCGAGGCGGAGGCGTGACCACGCGGCACGGGCGGCGCTGACCCGGCAATCGGCACGCTGACAGCTAGGCCCAAAAAACTCTCCCGATCATAAACCCGCGGAACCAGTGCGCCACGCCCAAGGGTACCCGGACAGCACGGCCTGGAAACGCCGGCTTCAGCCACGCCGTGGACAGCCTGACGCGGATACCTGATATGGTGCGCCCATGGCTGCGCGCGAGCGGCGCAAGGTCACCATATCGGCGGGCATGAATCAGGGTCAAGGCGAGGCACCGTCACACCCAGACCAGGCTTGCGCGGCATCTGGACAGACGCACCCGTTCCGCCCGACCCTGGCACGCATGGAAGTGCTTCTGTTGACCAACGACCCTGTGCGGCTGAGTTTTCTCACCTGCCTGCTGCGCGATGCGGGGATCGACACGATTGTGCTTGATTCCCAGGCGAGCGCCGTGGATGGCAGCATTGGCGCCATTCCCCGCCGCCTGATGGTGGCCGGCGACCAAGCCAGCCGCGCCCGGCGCGTGCTGGCCGAAGCCGGCGAGCTATGAACCACCAGCCGCCGGGTTCCTCTTCAGGCACGCTGCTGGGGGGGCGTGTGGCGTACAGCCAGATGCTGGACGGCTACCGCACAGGTCTGGAGCCGATATTGCTGGCGGCCGCGGTGCCGGCCCGCGATGGTGACGATGTGCTGGAGGCCGGCACTGGTGCGGGCGCGGGGCTTCTGGCGCTGACGGCCCGCGTGCCTGGCGTGCGCGGCGTCGGCCTGGAAATCGACCCCGAACTGGCACGCCTGGCGTCGGCCAATTTCGCGGCCAACGGGCATGAGGGGTTGCAGGCCTTGGCGGAGGATGTAACGCACTGGCCCAGCGCATCCAGCTTCGATCATGCGTTTGCCAACCCGCCTTGGCACGCGGCCGCCGGCACCCCTTCCGTCAATGCGCAGCGGCGCCGCGCCAAAGTGGCCTCAGCAGGCCTGCTGGCCATCTGGGCGCAGGCACTCGCGCGCAGCCTGCGCCCTCGCGGAACGCTCAGCCTGATCCTGCCGGCATCACAGATGGGTGAAGCCATGCACGCCTTGCGCGAGGCGGATTGCCCGCAGATTTGCCTGTTCCCATTATGGAAGTGCGCGGGGGAGCCGGCGCGGCTGGTGATCCTGCAAGCCACACGGCTGGGGCGCGGCCCATGCCGCATGCTGCCCGGCATGGTGCTGCATGCCGCCGACGGGCGCCTTTCCGAGGCGGCCGAGACCATCCTGCGGGGTGCCGGCGCCTTGGCACTGCAACCCAGCGGCGGGCGCAGCTGACGGCCCGGCCTGCCCGCCTGCGGCTTACTCCTCCCGGTGGCGCAGGTGCCATAGCCGCTCATGTGCGGCGACCAGGCTCTCCAGCGATTTGCGGCGATTCTGCTCCGAGGATACCCCGCGGCGGGTCAGCATGGCCTCCACCGTCTTGAGCAACTGTTCGGCCACCACCAGGTCCTGCGCGTCGCACGCGTGGTGGAAGGCCACAAGGATTTTATCGGAAAGGCGCCGGCCTTGCCGCGGTGCTACTGCCCCCGCGTGCGGATCAGCGGACTTAAGTTCGCTATCAGTGAAATCACTCATACGCCGCCACAGTATTCTTCCGCGATGGAGAGGCTAAAGCCATGAAGGGCAAAATGGGCGTTATCTCGCTGACGTGCAAGCCATTGCACGCGCAAGGGTTAAGGTTGACATGTCCCCTTACAACCTGACCTGCCTGCTCCGCACCGCTGGTGGCCTGTTCAGGCGGATCGGTTGCATACGGGAGTCCCTCTACTATTTTACTATCGTATGCGAACCGAATAGCCAGGCCCGCCGTGCCTAGAACTTCAGGGCAGCGTTCATGCCAACCGTCAGGGGCCGCAGCGTGAAGCCCTGGACGTTGCGTGTGGGCACGCCCAGGTAATCGAACTCGTATTCCGGCGAGGCGGAACCCTGGATATCCGGCCGCTGGATGATCTTGTTGTTATTGGTGAGATTCTTGCCGAAGATGGTAATCTCCCACCGGCCGAAATCCAGCCCGGCAGAGGCATCCAGCGTGATGTATGAGGGGCGCTTGTAATCGGGGTTGGTGTCGATCACGTCGCCATGGCTCTCGCCCACCCAATCCGGCGCCACCGTGACGAAGCCGTTCATGTCATCGTTTAGCCTGAATGTATACTTGGTATCCTGCGTCAGGTTGAAGTCGGGAACACCGGGGATCTTCTCGCCAGGGAAGGTGCTGGCGATCAAATGGCCGTTGACGATCACGCCATGATCCAGCGTGGCGTTCACCACGCTGCCGGAAAGCCCCAGTGTGAGATAATCGGTCACCCGGCCGCGCAATTCGAATTCCGTGCCGAAGCTGGTGGCGGAGCCGGCATTGGTCTGGAATTCGTCGCCCGAGGTCACGAGCGGAACCTCGGTCTGAATGTCGCTCCAAAGAATGTAAAACACATCCACGCTGAAGTTCAGCAGCCCACCCAGCATGCGGCCCTTGTCGCCGAGTTCAAAATTCCACAGTTTGTCGGGGCCAAAACTGGTGGGCGAGTTGCTGTGCAGCCCAAGCTGCGCCAGATCGTAGCTCGGCGTGCCGGAATCGCCGGCTTCTGACGCATCATAACTAATCCGGCGATTTTCGCTGCCCAGCCGGAAGCCTTTGGATGCGTTGGCATAAACCGTGTTCTCGGGTGTGATATCCCAGCTGACGGCGAACTTCGGCAGGAACGTGTAATAGTGGCTCACGGCCGTCACCAGGCCGGGATCGCCATAGTCGTAATAGAAGTTCTGGAACGTGCTTTCGCCATCGCGCGCGTATTGGTAGCGGGCGCCGGCGGTAATGCGCACATTGGGCAGCGGATAATATGTGCCCTCGCCGAACACCGCATATTGCGCCGTATCGTAGGAGGTGATGCCCTGATATACCTCGTTGTTGACGATATCACCGGGGAAGCCCGAGCTGATAACGCTGGGATCGGCTGGGCTGACGCCGTATTTGGCGAACAGCGCGTTGGCGCCATTGACGAACTCGGTATCGGTGGATGTGGTGTGTTCATCGGAATAGTACAGGCCGGCGATCCAGGTAAAGGGCAGCGCGCTCTCGCCCGGCACATAGGGTTTTGAAACCAGCCTGATCTCTTCCGACCATTGGCGGACCGTGTTGCTGTAATAGGTCTCGCTGGGCCGGTTGTTCAGCGCGTTGAACAACCCGTTCGGCGCATTATTTGGCAGCGGGTTGCCGTTATTGTCGGTGCAGGTCACCTCCACATCCAGCGGGCTGCAAAGATACACGGAGAGGTTGTCGTAGATCGAGCTATCCAGCGTGCGCACGAACTGCCGTTCGTAATTGCCGGTCACGGCGATAAGATTGGCAAACCCGAGATCGGCATTGGCGGTAAACGCCGGCACGATCAGCTTGTCGTTGCCCGGTTCGGCCACCTGCTTGGGCGTCTCGTCATTGGGGATGGCCAGATACTGGGCATCGGAATCATGCTGGTTGAAATCCTGGAAGAACACGCTGGGCGTCAGCGTCAGCCAGTCCGTGGGTGTCCATACCAGCGTGCCGCGCACCACGTTGAAACTGGTGGAGTTGATGCCGGACTTGATCACCGCGCCGGTCGCCGGATCGATGTTGTTGATGTAGCCGCTGTCACCGCCGGTTTCACCAGCCAGGCGCAGTACCAACTGATTGGTGACCAGCGGGATGTTGAGCACGCCCTGGTCATCGAAATTTACGCCGCCATGATAAGTGCCGGACACCTCGGAAAACACGTTGCCTTCGAACACGTCCATCTTCGGCTGATTGCTGATGTAGCGCAGCGTGCCACCCAGCGCGCTCGCGCCATACAATGTGCTCTGCGGGCCGCGCAGCACTTCAACGCGCGAAATGTCCAGAAAACGAGGCTCCGACGCACCTTCCGTAGGCAGATTGCGTGTGGTGAGCGACACGTCGTCCAGATACAGCGCCACCGTGGCCGTGCCGGCGGAGCTGGAAATGCCGCGCATCTCCAGGTTGGACAAGCCTTCGCCCGCCTGGCTGGAGAAGGATAGATTCGGCACGTTGCGCGTGAGATCGGCGAAGTTCTGGATATGCGCATCGCGGATCTGTTTGCCGCTGAGGACCGTCACGCTCAGTGGCACCTTACGCACATTTTCGCTGCGTTTCTGCGATGTGACGGTGATCTCCTCGATTTTCGGCGCAGGTGCAGCCGTCTGTGCCAATGCCGGGCCGGCAATGCCAACCGAGACCATACCCAGCAATACACGCCGGCGCACGAAACGACCCATTCAAACCCCTCCGAAACCCGCGCCACAGGATTGCAGCGCAAACAAGGTGTTAGGCAAGTACGTCATTAGCCTTATGGTGCAAAGCCTGGCATTTGGCTCGCCTTTGCAGCGGATTTGCAACAACAGGGCTGCGCGACGCTTGCGGAAAATTAGCAAGTTTCATACCGGCCTTCCGCATACAATGGTAAGCAGAGAACGGGCCGTTGGCCCCGCCAGATCCCGGCTGCCCCCGGGGTTGGCTGCCGCGCACGGTGCGGCATCTTCAGGGCGTCGGCGGCGCACGCCTTCATTTTAGGCCCAGGGCGCGTCAGAGTGCCGCATGACCACCACGCAGCCCTCACCTGACCACACTTTGCCGCCTGGCACCCGCTTCATTGATGCCTTCGTCATCGACATCAACGGCATCCCGCGCGGCAAGCGCCTGACCGCTGATGGCTGGGCGCGCGCTGCCTCAACGGGCGTGGCCTTCTCCGCCAGCGCGCTGGTGCTGGACCATCGCGGCATGGCCCAAGGCCCCTTGGGCATAGGCACCGCGGATGGCGACCCGGACGCGGCCGGCCTGCCCGTGCCCGGCTTGCTGCACCGCGTGCCCTGGGCGCGCGAGCCGGTAGCGCAGGCGCTGCTCAGCATGCGTGGTCGCGATGGCGCGCCGTTATGGTACGATCCCCGCGAGATCCTGCGCGCCGTGGTGGAACGCTGCCGTGCCGATGGGCTGCATCCGGTCGTATCTATCGAGCTTGAGTTCTATCTCGTGGGCGCCGACGCGGCCGGCCGCGTCGTGCCGCTGCCCGGCGTACGCGGCGACGTGCCTGGCACGGGTGCGGGGCATCTGAGCATGCAACACCTGGAGGATCACGCCGCGTTTCTGCATACGCTGCACGCCACCCTGCTCGCCCAAGGCCTGCCCGGCGACGGGCTGGTTTGCGAATACGGTCCCGGCCAGTTCGAACTGAACCTGCTGCATGGCCCCGATCCATTGCTGGCGGCCGACCAGGCGGTGCTGCAGCGGCGCGCCACGGAGGGCGTCGCCGCCAGCATGGGGCTGCGTGCCAGTTTCATGGCCAAGCCGTTCGCGGCACTATCTGGTAGCGGGCTGCATGTGCATGTCAGCCTAGTGGACGAGGGGGGCCGCAACCGCTTCGGCGCTGCCGGCGGGGAGACGCTTTTGGCCCAGGCGGTGGCCGGCATGCAGCGCCTGCACGCGCAAAGCATGGCGGTATTCGCGCCGAGCTTTTCCGCGTATCGCCGCTACCGCCCGGGCAGTTTCGTGGCGATGAGCAGCGCCTGGGGCGAGGATAACCGATCGGTGGCCTTCCGCATCCCCCGTAGCGCGCCAGCCGCCCGCCGGATCGAGCATCGGCTCGCGGCCGCCGATGCCAGCCCACATCTGGTAATGGCCGCCATACTTGCCGCCATCCACCACGGCATCACGCAGCGCCTGGAGCCCACGCCCCCCGCCACGGCCAACGCCGATGCGGCCGCCGATCCCGGCCTGCCGACCGACATTTTCGCCGCCCTGCGCGCCGTGGAGGCGGCAGATGTACTTGGCATCTACCTACCGCCGCGTTTCGGCAAGCTTTTTGCAGACATCAAGCGTGCCGAAGCCGCCGACCTGTTTGCCGACGTCACCCCCGCGGAGCATTCATTCTACCTCTAAGTGCCAAAAGTTTTTTGCTTCTTTTTTTCAAAAAAGAAGACTCTTCTTTTTTAAGAAGAGAAACAAAAAACTTTTGTCTGTGGGGCCTTGTTTTGGGAGAAAGTCGTTTCGTGCAGGTAGCTCCTTCGTTCAGCCGCAATATGAAGATGATCGGCTGTTTGTTGATCACACTGTCTTCGGTCACACCGGCCTCGTCCATCTTCATCATCGTGCCGGGGATTGTGGAGCAGGCGGGCAGCGGGGCACTGATCAGTTTCGCGGTGGCCGCGCTGGTCAGCCTGCTGACGGCGTATGTATATGCGGAGTTGGCATCGGCGTTTCCGCTGACAGGCGGGGAATATGCCATTGTGGGCCGAACGCTCGGCCCGCTTTCCGGCTTCGTGATCCTGGGTGTCAACCTGGTGGTGCTGCTGCTCAACATCGCCGTGGTGGCACTGGGTTTGGGCAACTATATAAGCGCCATCCTGCCGGGACTCTCGATCGTTCCCGCGGCATTGCTGTGCGTGGCCTTCACCACGCTCTGCGCCATTCTGAACATCCGCACCAACGCGCTGATCACCGGCGCGTTTCTGGCGCTGGAACTGCTGGCCCTGCTGGTCGTGACGGCGCTGGGTTTTCTCTATCCCGCGCGATCCTGGGTCAGTCTGGTGGCGCACCCCGTGTTTCTGGATGCCGGCCACCTGGTGCCGGCCAATATAACCGTGATCGGGCTTGCCACCTCGGTTGCGATCTTTGCCTTCTACGGCTACGGAAATGCCGTGTATCTGGGCGAGGAAGTGCATGATGCGCCGCGCCATATCGCCCGCGCCGTGCTCTGGGCGCTGGCCATCGCCGTGATTTCCGAGGCACTGCCCCTGGCCGCAGCCCTGCACGGCGCGCCGGATCTGGCCACGATGTTCGCCTCCGACACTATGTTCGGCGAATTCGTCCGCGCCCGCGGCGGGCCCGGCCTCAGCGTTGCGATCAACCTGTCCGTTGCCCTGTCGATCATCAACGCGGATATCGCGGTGGTGGTTCTGGTATCGCGCATGCTGTTCAGCAGCGGGCGGGATCGCGTATGGGCCGATCCTGTGAACCGGGCGCTCACCCGCGTGCATATGCGCTTCGGCTCGCCCTGGGTTGCAACACTGGTCACCGGCGCGCTCGCCTGCGTGCTTTGCTTCGTGGATTTGAACCTGTTGCTGGTGATGACAGGCACCACCATCGTGGTGGTGTATGGCGCGCTCTGCGTGGCGGTCATTGCCGGCCGCCGCACCGGCAGCACCGCGCACGCGTTCTATCGGATGCCGTTCTATCCCTGGCCGCCGCTGCTGGGGCTGCTGGCGCTAGCTTATGTGATCTACACCAATCTCCTTGATCCGAAAACCGGCCAGCCGAGTTTAATTGCTACCGTCTGCATCATCGCGGCGTCGGCGCTGTATTACCAGTTCATCCTGCGGCGCCGGGGCGCATGGGTGCTGCGAACGCCGGATGCGTAAGAAATTCTGTTCTTTTTTTGAAAAAAAACCAAAAAACTCTTATCCCTCTACGCCTGCCGCCGGCGAGCCTCGCGACCAACAAACAAAAGTCTTTTGCTTCTTTTCTTCAGAAAAGAAGACCTTACCTTCCTTCCTCAACCCAACTTCACCATCACATGCCGCGCCACGGTATAATCCTCCAGCGACAGCATGCTCAAATCCTTGCCATAGCCAGAGAATTTCAGCCCCCCATGCGGCATTTCATTCACCAGCATGAAATGGCAATTCACCCATGTGCAGCCATACCGCAACCGTGATGCCGTCTCCATCGCGCGTCCCACATCGCGCGACCATACCGATGAAGCCAGCCCGTAATCCGAAGCATTCGCCCAACTCACCGCCTGCTCCACATCCGCAAACCGCGTGACGGACACAACAGGCCCGAACACCTCGCGCTGCACGATCTCATCTTCCTGCAGCGCCCCCGCTACCACCGTGGGCTGGAAATAAAACCCAGTGCCGGCACCCACGGCACCGCCTGTGGCAATCTCCACATGCTTTTTCCCCGCAGCCCTTTCGACAAATCCGGCCACCCGCGCCTGCTGACGCGCCGAAATCAGCGGCGGAATTTCGTTCTGCAAGTCATCCTCGAACCCCCAACGCAGAGATGCCGCGGCGCCGGCCAGATCCGCCACCAGCTTCTCGTAAATCTTCGGCCCGGCATACACCCGGCACGCCGCCGTGCAATCCTGGCCCGCATTGTAGAAACTGAACCCGCGTAATCCCGCCACCACCGCATCCAGATCCGCATCATCGAACACCAGCACCGGCGCCTTGCCGCCCAGCTCCAGGTGCGTGCGCTTCAGCGTCGCCGCGGCCGCCGCGATAACCTTCCGCCCGGTGCCAACATCGCCGGTCAACGACACCATATCGATCCCCAGATGATCGATGATCTGCTGCCCCGTAGTCGGCCCGGTGCCCAGCACCACATTCACCACGCCTTCCGGCAGAATCGCGGCCAGATGATGCGCGAAAGCCAGAAGCGACAGCGGCGTGTTTTCGGATGGCTTGATCACCACGGTATTACCGCCCGCAAGTGCCGGCGCCAGTTTCCACGCCGCCATCAGCAACGGATAGTTCCACGGCGCGATCGATCCGATCACGCCCACTGCATCCCGCCGCAACATGCTGGTGTGGCCGGCAAGATATTCGCCCGCCACCAGCCCCGGCATGGTGCGTATAGCCGCGGCGAAAAAGCGAAAGCAATCCGCGATGGAGGGCAACTCGTCGCCCAGTGCCGCGTGGAACGGCTTGCCGGTGTTGCGCGCCTCGATCCGCGCCAGGGACTCGGCATTCTTGTCGATCGCGTCGGCAATCTTCAGCAGATACCCACTGCGTTCGCCCGGCGTGGTGCGTGACCAGAGCCCAAAAGCGCGCCGCGCGGCCGCCACCGCTTCTTCCACCTGCTGCGCCGAGGCCTGCTTGATCCTGGCAAACACCTCGCCAGTCCGCGGGTCCGTCACCGGCTCCTCCGGCCCTTCGCCTTCTACGAACCTACCGCCTATTAACAGATCAGTTTCCACAGTCGTGCCCCCATAGCTAAAAGTTCTTTGCTTCTTTCTTTCAAGAAAGAAGCCCACCGCGGAGCGGCAAGAGAAAGAATCTTCTTTTTTGAAAAAAAGAAGCAAAAAACTTTTATCTATTAAGCCTGCATCAAATCATTTACCGCGCGCCAGGCTTGGTCGATGGCGGAATCGGTGTAGGCGGCGGCACCGGAATCGGAGTTGGCAATCGCGATACGGCCAAAACGCGCGCGGCCAATCTCATGCGGCGCCTGGCCCGGCTTCCATTGCGGATCAAAAAGCGGGTTGTATTCATAGGCATAGCCGTGCGGCCAGCGATTAACCGTAATCGCCGTGATGTCCCGCGCGGGGTCGAACCCGCCCGGCCCCAGCGTTCGCCCGAGTTGATCACGGATATTGCGCTCGAACGTCTCCAGCGATGTCGCCAGAAGATCGGCATGGCCCAGCCGATGCTGCGTGCGCTCATCCAGCCCCGGCGTGCACGGCACGCGCACCATGCGCACCAGAATCGGATCGTCCGGCGAGCGCACCGATGTGTAGCTGCCGATATCCACCACGGGATTGAGACGCATCGTCGCGTGATAACAGCCCGGGGCATAAATCTCACTCACGCCCAGCGCCTTGAAGGCACGCCAGTTGCGAATCGCCACAGTGGTATACACTAGCGGAATTTTCACCAGATAATGCAACGCATCTTTCTGGGCGCGGCTCATATCAGGGCAGAGATACGGGATCATCATGTTGTAGCCGGCGAGAACGCAATCCTTCGCATGCACGCGGAATAGCTCTCCACGGCGTGAGTACGCGATCTCCACGCCACGCGAAGCCTCCGGCCCGCCAATATTGCGCACACCAACCGCAATGCTGCTCAGGCGCACACGAACATTCTGCCCCGGTTTATCCAGTTGCGCGTAGTCCACACCCGCCGTTGCTGCATCCTCCACGCCACGGCCCGGCACGGCAGCCGGAATAAGCTTGCGCACCAGCAACCGCGCGATGGTCGCATTGCCATCGGGAAAATGGAACGTGTAGGACCCGCCATCGGCATACCCATCAGCTGTATTGCCCATGCGCGGCGCCGAACCTGGCGCAAGCTTCAGGCCCTGAAATCCTGGAAAATCGAACGTCCATACATCCAGGGCGGATACCGCATCCACGCCCACGCCCCATTCATCCTGGCTCATCGCCTGGAAATACGGGATCGCAGCGGGATCGACGCCCGCGATCTTGAGCAGGAAATCGCGATAGCTCACACGAGAGAGTCTATCTTTCTTCTGCGCCGAGGTCAGGCCGGGCAGATAGTCGATCGCCTCCTCATAGATGCGCGCAATGTCCGCCTGCGCCCGCGCGGTCAGCGGTGCGGCCGCCAGAATCTCACGCCAGGGCCTCTTGCCCACGCCCGCGACAAGCTTGTCCGCGCCAAACACCTCACGGTTGAAGAAAACCCCGCGCCCCAAACCAAGCGATTCATAAAACCCCTTGCGGGTGTATTTCTCCTCCAGTTG
>PKZM01000088.1:4429-10213 GCA_003133065.1 Acetobacteraceae bacterium | reverse complement strand
TGCGGCTTCCGCGTACCATAAAAATACGCCGCCGCCAGACCGCTGATGCCGCCGCCCACGATCACCAGATCGTAGGATGCCTCACCCGGCTGCGGCACCGGCGCGCTTGCCCAGAATTTGCCATCCCGCAGGCTGTGCGCCACCTCGAAGGACCCGGGATGGCTGCCACGCATGCCCGTCAGCAGCGGCGGATCGTATCCCGGCAGATCCTGCGGCGCCGCTTGCTGTGCCGCCGCCTGCGCCACGCCGGCCCCTGTGGCCAGACCCAGCCCAGTCACCGCGACGCCGTTGAGAAAATCGCGCCGCGCGATCGGCCGGTCCATGCCCAGCCGCCGGTCCTCGTCTTTCGCCATGCCTAACCTTCCCGCTGCCCGGGGGGAGCCTAGCAAGAGGCGCGCCGGAGGCAAGAAGGAAAGAAAGATGTTCTTTTTTGAAAAAAGAACCAAAAACTTTTGCCTTATGGCGTGTGCTGCCGGCGAGTCCGCGACAGCACAGTCAAAAGTCTTTTGCTTCTTTTCTTCAGAAAAGAAGACCTTCCTTCCTACGGCCCAACAACCGCCTGCGTCGCCACCTGCCTCAGCATCCGCCCCCAATACGGCGCCCCTGGAATAACCTGCATCATCATCACGGCAACAAGCTGCTCCTTAGGATCCACAAAAAATTGCGTGCCCGCCACACCCGCCCAATCGAATTCGCCCGCGCTGCTCAGCGTGGCAGTTTCGCCGATGCCTTTGCTTACCTCCACGGTCAGGCCAAATCCGTCGCCGTTCCAAGGCCCACCTGGGCCGCGCGGGATATCACCCAGCACGTCCGACCCGATCAGTTCCACCGTCTTCGGGCTCAACAGGCGCACGCCATCCAGAACGCCGCCATTGCTCAGCATCATCACGAAACGGATATAATCCAGCGCCGTGGAAACAAGCCCGCCACCGCCGGAGAGCAACGCGGGTTTGGCCATAAACGCATCCTGCTGGCTGCTGAACAGGTTCTGGTGAGTCTTGCCGCTCGGCACACGCACAATCGGGCCACCCAGCCCGTTGATCCCCTCCGCATCCATCACACCCGGCGTGCTGGGCGTATACAGCGTGGCCAGCCGCCCCTGCTTATCCGCCGGCACGTAGAATCCGGTATCCTTCATGCCGAGCTTGGAGAAAATCGCATCGTGCAGATACACATCCAATGGCTTGCCAGACCATATCTCCACCAGCCGCCCCAGCACATCGATGCTGTAACTGTAATAGAACTCCGCACCCGGCTGATTGATCAGCGGCACACCCGCCAGCTTCTTCGTCCATGCCGCCAGATCCAGATCGGTATCCGTGCTGCTGATGCCGTAACGCAGGTAATATGGCTTTCCGTCCGGCCCGGGCGTGAAGAAATACCCAAGACCAGACGTATGGCGCATCAAATCCAGCACCGTGATCGGGCGTGAGGCCGGCACCATCTCGATGGTCTTATGGCCGGAAGCGTCCGTCTTCGGCACGGCCACCTGCATATGCGCGAATTCGGGAATCCATTTGGAAATGGGATCCCGCAAATCGAACTTGCCCTGCTCGTACAACATCATGGCGCCCACGGCCACGATCGGCTTGCTCATCGAATAAATGCGGAAAATCGTATCCGGCGCCATCTTGCGGCCGCTCGCCACATCGGCATCGCCATAGGTTTTCACAAAGGCCACGTGCCCGTGCCGTGCCACCACAACCACGGCGCCGGCCAATGTCTTGGCGGCCAGGTTGGTGTCCACCAGCGCGTCAAACCGGTCCAGCCGCCCCGCATCCAGCCCCACCTTCGCCGGCGGCACAATCCCAGGCTGCACAGCGCCCGCCATCGCGGGCTGAACCATCAACGCAGCCGCCACCGCGAGTGCCACAGCCCTCATCTCAACGCTCCTAAAACACACAGGAAGGAAGATCTTCTTTTTTGAAAAAAAGAAGCAAAAAACTTGTGTCAGTGCTGTCCCGGAGTCGCCGGCAGCGTGTGCGATAGGTAAAAGTTTTTTGGTTCTTTTTTTCAAAAAATAACACTCTTCCTTGTCAATCCGCCACATGCACGCCGAACGCGCCCGCCGCCGCATGTAATGCATGATGCAGGCTGCCGGCATAGGATCGCCACACGGCAATCTCAAACCGTTCGCCCACCGCGCCATCCGCCATGCACCATAGGATCACATCCAGATGCCCCGCGCGCGTTAGCGCCACATCACCGGCACCAAACCGGCTGGGGTGAAGATCCACCTGCACGCATCGTGCCAAAGCTTCCCGCACGGAAGACCCATGCAGGCACGTCACATCCCACATATCGCTCTGGTCAGTCACAGCGGCCTGGCCATCCAGCAGCGTGCGCAGCCGCGCCGGCAAACCAGCCTCGCCCCCGGCCACCAGCCAATGCCCGGCCCCCACGCAGGAAATCGCCACACCCTGCCCCTCCACGCGGCCAGGGCGCGCCGGCGCCGCCACGCCAAACGCCTGCGCCAACGCGCCCTGCACATCGCCGGCGCCGGCAAACGCCGCCACGCCCGCCATTGGCCGCGCCTCCGCGCGCCGCAGCGTCACACCCGCGTCAGCCATGCAGCCGGCTCCCCTCCGGATCCACGAACACCTTCGATACGATCTCCACCTCCGCCTCCCGTCCCTGCAGCGGATTCACCGCGCGCATACGCTCGCCGATCCTCCTGCTGCCACCGGCCACAAACGCCAGCCCGATCCAATGCCCCAGCGTCGCCGAATACGCCACCGAACTCACATGCCCCTGATCATGCGCCGCATCCGCCGGCCCATCCAGCGGCACCATATGCGCGCCGGCCTGCAACGCCACGCCCCCCGCCACCGGCTTGATCCCCACCAATTGCGGCCGCTGCGGATCCAGAAGCGCCGGCCGCTGCGCCATCGCGCGGCCGATAAATTCCTTTTTCGTGGACAGCATCTTGCCCATGCCCAGATCGGCAGCGGAGGTCCGCCCATCCAGTTCCGCGCCCGTGGGATGGCCTTTTTCAATGCGCATCACATTCAGCGCCTCCAGCCCATAGGGCACCGCCCCCGCCGCGTGCAGCGCCTGTGCCAAGGCCTCCCCATGCCGCGCCGGCACCGCCACCTCATAGGCCATCTCGCCCGAGAACGAGATCCGGAACAGCCGCCCCGCCACCCCGCCCAGCATCGGCATCTCCGCCGCCGCCATGAACGGGAACGCCGCGTTGCCAATATCCGTGCCCGGATCAACCACACTGGCCACCACACGCCGCGCGTGCGGCCCTGCCACCGCAAACTGCGCCCACTGGTCCGTCACCGGCTCGATGCACACGCACAAATCCGGCCGCAGCACCTGGCGGCAAAACTCCATATGCCGCAGCACGCGCCCCGCATTGGCCGTGGTGGTGGTGATCACAAAATGCGTGGGCGAAAGCCGCGCCACCGTTCCGTCATCGAACACCAGGCCATCCTCGCGCAGCATCAGCCCATAGCGCGCACGCCCCACCGCCAGCCCGGCCATCGCATTGGCATATACAAAATCCAGGAATTTTCCGGCGTCCGGCCCCTGCACATCGATCTTGCCCAGTGTCGTCACATCGCAGAACCCGCAGGCCGAGCGCACGGTCAGCACTTCCCTATTGGTGCTCGTCTGCCAATCCGCCTCGCCGCTCTGCGGGAAATACGCCGCCCGCATCCACTCGCCGGCTTCCACGAACACCGCGCCCTGGGCTTTCGCCCAAGCGTGAGCCGGCGTCAGCCGCGTCGGCTTGAAATCCCGGCCGCGATGATGCCCTGCGAACACCCCCACCGCCACCGGCGTATAGGGCGGCCGGAACACCGTGGTGCCAGTCTGTGCAATGCTGCGGCCGGTTTGCGCCGCCATCAGCGCCAGGCCCACCACATTGGATGTCTTGCCTTGGTCCGTCGCCATGCCCAGCGTGGTGTAGCGCTTCAGGTGCTCAACCGCGGTGAAACCCTCGCGCGCCGCCAGCGCCACATCCGGCGCCGTCACATCGTTCTGGAAATCCACGAACGCCTTGCCCTGGCTATCCGGCACCTGCCACAGCGCCTCGATCCCCGCCGACTCAGCCCCCGAGGCCGGCACATCTACCGCCGCCGCCTCCAGCCCTGCTTCCCGCGCGGCCCCGGCACCCGCCTCCGCACCGCCCGCCAGCGCTTGCGACAGCAGCAAATGCCCCGCGGCCGACCCAGCCGCCACCATGCCCGGCGGCATCGGCCCCGGCACGAACGCCGCGATATCCTCTCGCCAGACCGGCTTGCCGCCATGATGCGAGGCCANNCTGTGCCTGCCCGCCCAGCACCACTTTCGATAGCGCCTGGCCGCCTTTGGCCTGCTTCACCCAGGATCCCGCCAGCAGCTTTACCCCGGCCGCCTCCACCCGCGTCCGCACCGCATCCGGCACCCGCGCGCGGCTATCCACATAAGCGGCCACGGCCACGCCCGCCTCCACCAGATCGGCAACCGTGCTAGCGCCATCATCATTATTAGCGAACACCACGGCCTTGCTTCCGGGCAGCACCGCAAACCGGTTCACATAGGCCCGCACCGCGCCTGCCAGCATCACGCCCGGCGTATCATTGCCGCCGAACACCAGCGGCCGCTCGATCGCGCCCGTGGCCAGCACAGCGCGCGGCGCCACGATCCGCCACAGCACCTGCCGCGGGCATCCCGGCGCCGGCGCCGCCACATGGTCGCTCACCCGCTCCACCGCCGCATAGGTGCCGCCATCGAACACGCCCATCACCGTGGTGCGCCTCAGCACCCGCACATTCGGCAATGAAGCCAGGTCATCCACCACCTGCTGCAGCCAGGCCGACGCATCCCGCCCGCCGATGCTGTACCGGTCCGCCAGCAACCGCCCGCCAAGCGCGAAATCCTGCTCCGCCAGGACCACCCTTGCCCCCGCCCGCCCCGCTGCCAGCGCCGCCGCAAGCCCCGCCGGCCCCGCGCCCACCACCAGCAGATCGGCAAACACGCTCTGCTTTTCATACGAATCCGGATCGGCCACGCCCGAGGCACGCCCCAGCCCCGCCGCACGGCGGATCATCGGCTCATAGAGGCGTTCCCAGAAGGCCGCCGGCCACATGAAGGTCTTGTAGTAGAACCCAGCAGCAAATACCGGCGCCGCCAGGCTGTTCACCGCCATCAGATCGAATTTCAGCGAGGGAAACCGGTTCTGGCTGCTCGCCTCCAGCCCCTCGAAAATCTCGGCCACCGTCGCCCGCGTATTCGGCTCCCGCCGCGCGCCGGTCCGCACCTCCACCAGTGCGTTCGGCTCCTCCGGGCCCGCCGACAAAATCCCGCGCGGCCGGTGATACTTGAAGCCGCGCCCCACCAGCCGCACGCCATTGGCCAGCAAAGCGGAGGCAAGCGTATCGCCCTCCACCCCATATAGCGTGCGCCCATCGAAGCTGAAGCTGATCGGCCGTGACCGGTCCACCAGGCCGCCTTGCGGCCGGCGGAACGCCTGCTGGCGAATAATCCCGTGCATCAGACCAGCACCGTGTTCGTGCGCGTATCGCGCGTCACCGTCAGCCAGGTGCGGCACCCATGGTGATACCAAACCTCGCTGTGCGGGCCTGCCGGATTAGCGCGCATATACACATACTCCACCCACGCCTCGGCACTCGCCCCCGGCTCCGGCCGCACGCGCGACGCATCCCCCCCACATGCGAACTCCTCGCTCCCCCTTTCTCCGCAAACCGGACATGTCATACGCATTGATTATTGAGTCCCGGCGCCATAGGTAAAAGTTCTTTGCTTCTTTCTTTCAAGAAAGACCCGCCGCGGAGC
>PKZM01000088.1:0-4396 GCA_003133065.1 Acetobacteraceae bacterium | reverse complement strand
GCCGCCGGCGTCGCCTTGAAGCCGCCGATGCACCACCCTGCATTCAGATACAACCCCTGGATCGGCGTGCGATCGATGATCGGGCTGCCATCCATCGTCATGTCCATGATCCCGCCCCAGGACCGCAGCATCCGCAGCCGCCCCAGCGCCGGCATCATCGCCATCGCATCCTCGCAGGTCTCCTCGATGCACGGCAGATTGCCCCGCTGCGCGTAGGAATTATACCCGTCGATGCTCGCGCCGAACACCAACCCGCCTTTGTCGGACTGGCTGATGTAAAAATGCCCGGCCCCGAACGTCACCACGCAATCCACCAGCGGCTTCAGCCCTTCGGAGACGAACGCCGTCAGCACATGGCTCTCGATCGGCAACCGCATGCCCGCCATCGCCGCCACGCGCGATGAATTGCCGGCGACCGAAATGCCGATCTTCTTCGCCCCGATAAACCCGCGTGACGTCTCCACGCCCACCACGCGCCCATCCTGAATCCGAAAGCCCAGCACCTCGCAATGCTGGATGATATCCACGCCCAATTTATCGGCAGCCCGCGCATACCCCCACGCCACCGCATCATGCCGCACCGTGCCCCCGCGCGGCTGCAACAGCCCGCCCATGATGGGAAACCGCGCGTTATCGAAATCCAGAAACGGCGCCTTCGCCCGCACCGCCTCGCGATCCAGATATTCCGCATCCACCCCGTGCAGCCGCATCGCATTGCCGCGGCGTATCGCCGCATCGCGCTGCCCATCGGAATGCACCAGGTTCAGCACACCGCGCTGGCTGACCATGGCATTGTAATTGATGTCCTGCTCCAACCCCTCCCACAATTTCAGCGCGGTTTCATAGAACGGGATATTGCCCTTCAGCATGTAGTTGGAGCGCACAATGGTGGTGTTGCGCCCCACATTGCCCGATCCCACCAGGTTCTTCTCGATCACCGCGATATTCGTCATCCCATATCGCCGCGCCAGATAATACGCCGCCGCCAGCCCGTGCCCGCCGCCGCCGATGATGAGCGCATCGTATTCGGCTTTGGGTTCCGGATCGCGCCATTGCCGGCTCCATCCGGTCTGCCCCGAAACCGCCTCGCGCAACACTGAGAAAATCGAGAAATGCGAACTCATGCCGCCTCCGCCATCGCCACCCAGCCGCAGGCCGCACGCCAATCGCGGGGCAGGCCCGCAAACCGCGCCAGCCCCAGCTTGGAAATATCCGTGAAGCTGCAACGCCCATCGAGCACCAGATCGCTGATCGCATGCCCGCTCGCCGGCGAAAGCCCGAAGCCCACGCCCGACATCGTCGCCACCACCACATTGCCCGGATCGGCCAACCGATCGATCACCGGCCGCCCATCCGGCGTGTTCTCCACAATGCCCGCCCAGCTGCGGATCACCCGTGCCTGCGCCGCCTTGGGGAACATCTCCGCCAGCCTTGCAGCCAGATTGCGCAGCAGCGGCGTCGCCGGCCGCGCCATCTGCGCCGTATCGGTCTCATCCAGCCACTCATGCGGCCCGCCGCCATAGGCCAGATTGCCGCGCAATGTCTGGCGCCCATACAGCCCGTTGCCGTCCACGCCGCCGATCTTCATCAGCGGCAGCGGCTCCGTCACGATCATCTCGGCCCGCGCCGGCGCCAGCGGCAGATCCACGCCCAGTTGCGCCACCAGCGCGCCGGTCTGCGGTCCCGCCGCGATCACCACCGCATCGCAGCCAAAACTGCCTCGCGCGGTATGCACCTCCCGCACCGCGCCGCCCTGTGTGGCGAACCCCGTCACCGGCGCATGCTGCACAATCCGCCCGCCCAGATCCTGCAGCGCCCACGCATAGGCCTGCACGGTGCGCTGCGGATTGGCATGTCCGCCAAAATGAAAATGCTGCGCCCCGATCGCGTGTTCGCTCGCGATCGGCACCAGCTCGCGCAACTCCTTCGCCCCCAGCTCGGTCGACTCATATCCCTGCGCTCGCGTCACCGCCGCCATCCGGCGATACCGCGCCTGCTGCTCCTCCGTCAGGTTGATGATGATCCGCTCCCGGCGATACTCCGTCGGATAACCCAGCAGCTCATCCATCATCGGCCACAGGCGTTGTTCCTCATGGAAGAGCGGGCTTTGATAGTGCGTCGCCCCCCCGCCATTCCGGCCGCTCGCTTCCCACCCGACCACGAACTTGTCGATCACTGTCACATCATGCCCGGCCCGTGCCAGCCACCAGGCGGCCGAAAGCCCGGTCACCCCGCCGCCCACCACAACCACGGATGATCCGCGCGCGCTCATAGATGCATGTTCCCACCACCATGGGCCGAAAGAATTTCCGCCTCGCGTTCGGTGCCGATATCGTCGTAGGGGATCCATTGCGTGGGGATGCCGAACCACACATCCCACAAATCGCGCATCTCCACACTCTCATCGTCCGCCGCCAGCACCCGCAGCGGCAACGGCCGCACCGGGGCGCGGTGGCTCGCCAGCGGCACATCCTGCGGCGACCCATTGGAGGCCATCGCCAGCAGCAGCGCCACCTGATCCCGGCAGCGCCTGCCCTGGCACGGCCCCATGCCCGCGCGGGTGAGGCGCTTGATCTGATCCGGGTTCAGCGGCCCATCCTGCAACAGCGTCTCCGCGCTGCGCGACGCCATCTGCCTGGATTCGCATCCCAGATACCGCGGCGGCTGGACGCCCAGCAGATCCGCGCGGCTCACTTCCTCACACAGACACACCGGCGCACTCATCCCGCCGCTCTCCACCAATGCCCGCATCCACGCCATCCGGTACACGTAAGCATCACCGGCCGCAGCGCCAGCCGAGGCAGGCGTTTCCGCCGCCGATTCACCAGCGAGCCACGCCATGGCCGCATGCGCCGCATCACGCCCGCTCGCCTCGGCCACCGACATATCCGCGGCCGGATCGATCACCCCCGCGCAGTCGCCGGCCATGAACACGCCCGCAATGGAGGTGCCCGCCGGCCCCACCGCCCGCGCCACCGGCCCACCATCCGCGCCGCGCGCCACCAGCTTGCAGCCCGCCACATCCGCCAGTTCGATCGCCGGCGAGACGCCGATGGCCAGACAGATCGTATCGCACGCCAGCCGTTCCGCCGCGCCCGTATCCTGTAGGGGCGCCACAATGGCCGCGGCCACATCGCCCCCCGCCGCCTCGGCGCGCAGGATCACATGCGAGGTCAATACGCGCACCCCATGCGCGGCCAGCGCATCCATCAGCGCCGGCGCGGCCTGCGGTTCCGGCAGAACCTCCACCAGCGCCGCCACCTCAATGCCACGCTCGATCGCCCGCAGCGCCGCCGTGGCGGCCAGGTTGCCAGACCCGAGAAA
Organism: Acetobacteraceae bacterium; assembly: GCA_003133065.1. Taxonomy (GTDB): domain Bacteria; phylum Pseudomonadota; class Alphaproteobacteria; order Acetobacterales; family Acetobacteraceae; genus BOG-908. The sequence goes on along the minus strand of PKZM01000088.1, from coordinate 1,072 downwards.
CACGATCCGCCGCCCGCTGAACGCATCGTAGCGCGAGAGCAGCGCATCCAGCGCCCGCACGCCCATCACCCCAGGCGTATCCACACCCGCAAACCCCAGCACCAGATCGCGCGCGCCGGTTGCCAAAATCAGCGCATCGAAGCCGCACAACCACGATGTGTCGGCATCCGCAAGCCCCGCCACACGCCCCGGCAGCGCCCGCACGGCCGGCCCGTTCACGAAGGCGCCCCACACCGTCACGCCCAGCCGCACATCCACGCCGGCATCATAGGCCGCTTCCAGCGCCGGGCTGCTCGCCACCAGGCGCTCCACCATGCGCCCTTCTTCCTGCACCGCGGCCGTCATGCGCTGCCCATAGAACAGCGGCACATCCAAGCCCATCAGCCCGGCGGAGACCGGATTCTCATCCACCAGCACCACGCTCAGCCCAGCTTGCGCGCCCTCGATAGCGGCGGCGACACCCGCCGCCCCCGCGCCCACCACAAGCAGTTGCGCATGTTCCCGGGGCTTTGACAGCTTGCCCCCAATGGCGAACCGGTCGTTCATGCGTACCCCACGAATAAAAGTCTTTTTGCTTCTTTTTCTTCAGGTAACGAAGAGTCTTCTTTCTTGAAAGAAAGAAGCAAAGACCTTTTCCTTATTGGCATCACACTGCGTCCAGCGCTTGCCGGAGATCGGCAACCAGGTCGTCGATATGCTCCACGCCCACGGAAATGCGCAGCGACGAATCATCGATCCCCACCGCCAGCCGACGTTCCACCGGCACATTGAAATGCGTCGTCGTGGCCGAATGGCAGATCAGCGTCTCCGTGCCGCCCAGGCTCACCGCCATGCGCACCACACGCAGCCGATCCAGCATGCGGAACGCCGCCGCCTCACCCCCGCGGATCTTGAACGTGAACGTGGATCCCGCACCGAGGCATTGCCGCGTGAACACCGCATGCGCCCGGCTGCCCGGTTCCACAAACCCCACGTAATTCACCTCCGCCACCGCCGGATGATCGCGCAGGAAGCCCGCCAGAACCTTCGCGTTCTCCCCCGCCCGCTCGGTGCGCAGCGACATCGTTTCCAA
>PKZM01000163.1 GCA_003133065.1 Acetobacteraceae bacterium | reverse complement strand
TTCGCAAGCGGCGATACTCGGGCATCTGGCGCCTCGTCCCGTCCAACCAATATGATATAGTAACGAAATCGTTCTGGAAAGGCGAACCTCAGCCCAAGCGCCACCCAATGGGTGGGACGCCAAAGCGCGTCCCACCCTACGCTCGCTACCTATTGACAGCTAAACGTCAAAGCCGGCCTGGCCGCCGACGGTCGCAGGCCTATGCGGCGGCTGTTGATCGCGTGTAGCGGGATTACGAAAATTATGCTAAACCTCCATAGTGGCAGACCATTGCTGGACCCGCGAGGGGCGCAAATGAGGATTAGATGGCCCATCAACAGATCGCGTTCTTCAACCACAAAGGCGGCGTTTCGAAGACAACGTCCGTGTTCCACATAGGGTGGATGCTGGCCTCACTAGGCAAAACAGTGGTTCTCGTTGATTGTGATCCGCAGTGTAACCTAACTGGTCTATTGTTAGACTATGATCATTCTGAGGAGTATCCTTTCGAGTCAAAAAATGACGTTCTCAACATTCGTGATGGCCTAGCGCCCGCATTCGAAGCGCGCCCCGTGCCGCTCCGTCCGGTGCAGCTTCAGAAAGTCCCGGCGGTTGAGAGGCTTTACATCCTACCCGGACATGTTGGTCTGGCAGAATACGAAAGTCAGCTTTCCATCGCGCACGAATTATCGGCTTCGTTATCAGCATTGCAGAATATTCCTGGATCGTTGCGATGGCTTATCGATTTGACGGCCGCATCGGTGGACGCTGACTTTGTACTCGTGGACATGAGCCCCAGCTTGGGTGCTCTTAATCAAAACCTTTTCACAACGAGCGATGCCTTCATCATTCCCATGGCACCGGACTTCTTCTCGGCGATGGCGCTAAGATCGCTCGCCCGCGTTCTTCCCAAATGGTACGCGTGGTCAACACGAGCTAGCGAACAAGAAATTTTGATAAACTCGGCTTACCCTTGGCCTTCGAAGACACCAAAGTACGTTGGATCGATTGTGCAAAACTATCGTACACGTGCTCGCGACGGTAAGGAGGCTGCACCCACACGAGCATATCAGAAGTGGTTTGATGCCTTGCTTACAGTAAAAACAGATATTCTTCTGCCATCTTTGGCAAATTCTGGACTACTGTTGGCTCAGAAGACTTATGTTGATGCCCAATCACCACCCAACGAGTTTTTGGTTGAGGTGCCAGATTTTAATAGTCTGATTGCGATATCGCAGCAAATTTCCAAGCCTGTATTTTCCTTAACAAAGGATGATATAAAGAACTCCGGTTCCGTCGCGCAAAATCAGTTAGAGAGTGTTCTCAGTTTTGCAACAATCTATCGTATTGCAGCAGAAAAGATTTCAGCAATCCTGAAATGAAGTCACACGTTGCATTCGCACTGCGCACCTTTGAGAAGGGGTGTGATCGTTCAGATGCTTTGCGGCATCTCCACTCTTATATCGGTCGGTCATCACCCTCCGCGCTCGATTGCAGTGACATGCTTAGGGCGGCGGTTGTGCTGGCAGTTAGCTCCTTTGACCTGCTCATTCATGATCTATATCGACTCGAGGTAGTTTATCGTCTGACATCTCTGCGGCCGGTGGCCACGTTGAGGGTTCCCTTCAACACGGTATTGTTGAGCGAAGCTGAGCGCGCGACGCTCGTGAACGAAAGCATTCGTGTTGAGAACTCCTTCAAATCATTTGTTGCTCCGGAAAAACTTGCTGACTGCTTACGACCGCTAGTTGGATCCATCTGGGAACCAGTTGCAGCAATTCGGGGACGACCGAGTGCCGAAGATAAGGCATCCCTGAAGGCCGCTGTCGACCTCAGGAACCGGATCGCACACGAGGCTGATGTTAACCCGGCGCTGGGGGGAATAGATTTATGGCCGATCTATGACTCAGACGTCGAGGGCTCAGTGCAATTTCTTAGAGCGTTTGGAACCGCGGTAGCTCGCGTGGTGTCTGATAGCTAGCCAAGTTCCGCTTGCCACCGATCTCGGCCATTTGGGTAGCTCGCGGCAACGTCCGCTTCCGGGCCGTGGCGCTTGCGCGCCGAATAACCACAATTGGCGCGGAGCAGCCGGAGAGCTGACGACAGGGCTTGGCCAAAGTCGGTTCTCGACACCTGCCGAGCCTNNCTCGAGCGACTGCGAGAGGGACCGACCATGGGCGATCCGTCCGACGACCGGACCGTGATAGCGGAGCTTGAAGCGGAGTACCTGGCGCTCAAAGAGACGCGAGCCGCTTTGGGCCCCCATGATCGCGCACCCGATGAGGTCGGCGGCGAGACACCCGATTAACACCGACTGATGTGCGCCGTGCACAAGCTGCCGGCATTTGAGCGCTCACCGGGAACGTCCGCTAAACGACGGTCGCCCGGCTGCCGCAGCGGTCGCGCAGGCGGTGCATGCAGGCAGGTCGACGGATGTCGTAAGAAAGAAAGGTCTTCTTTTCTGAAGAAAAGAAGCAAAAGACTTTTGAATGGCTGTCGCGGACTCGCCGCCAGAGTACGCAACAGATAAAAGTTTTTTGGTTCTTTTTTTCAAAAAAGAACATCTTCCTTAGGCGTCCCATGCACCCCGACGACACCCGCCCCGACCCCGATGCCCTCCTCGCCGCCGCCGCCCGTGAAAGCCGCGGGCGGTTAAAGGTGTTCCTCGGCGCCGCCCCCGGCGTGGGCAAAACCTGGGAAATGCTCGCCTCCGCCCAGCGCCTGCGGGCCGAAGGCCGGGATGTGCTGATCGGCATCGTGGAAACCCATGGCCGCGCCGGCACCGAACGCCAGATCGGCGAACTGCCCGTGCTCCCCCGCCGCAGCATCGCCTATCGCGGCCAGGTGCTGGACGAATTCGATGTGGATGCCGCCCTGGCCCGCCACCCCGAATTGCTGCTGGTGGATGAACTCGCCCATACCAACGCGCCGGGCAGCCGCCATCACAAACGCTGGGAGGATGTGGCCGAACTGCTGGAAGCCGGCATCGATGTCTGGGCCACGCTGAACGTGCAGCACCTGGAAAGCCTCAACGACGACATCGCCCGCATCACCGGCGTGCGCGTGACGGAAACCCTGCCGGACCGCGTGCTGGAAATGGCCGGCGATATCGAGTTCATCGATCTCACCCCCGCCGAACTGCGCGCGCGGCTGAAGGACGGCCAGATCTACCGCCCCGATGTCGCCGCCCGCGCCCTGGAAAGCTTCTTCCGCGAAGGCAACCTCGCCGCCCTGCGCGAAATCGGCCTGCGCCAGGCCGCCCAGCGCGTGGATCAGGACGTGCGCGACTACATGCGCGCGCATGCCGTGGCCGGCCCCTGGCCCGCCGGCGACCGGGTGCTGGCCCTGGTCAGCGCCGATTCCGGCGCCGAAGCCGTCGTCCGCGCCGCCAAACGCCTCGCCGATGCCCTGCGCGCGCCCTGGCTGGTGCTGCACCTGGAACGGCGCGATGGCGTGGAGGCAACCCGCCCCGCCCTGGAAATGGCGGCCGAATTGGGGGCGGAGGTGGAGATACGCGCCGCCGGCAAGCTCGTCGCCATCACGCTGGAGGTGGCGCGCGCCCGCAACGTGACGCATCTGGTGATCGGCCGCGGCAAGCCCACCTGGCTGCGCCGGCTGCTGGGGCGAACGCTGGCCGGCACGCTGGTGCGCCAGGGGCCGGATTTCGCGCTGCATGTGGTGCCCGTCTCAGGCCGGGCGGCCTCACGGCGGCGGGTTAGCCCCTGGCCGAAGGGGGTGCTGCCGTGGATCGCCAGCACCTCCATGGTGGCCGCCGTCATCGGCGCCGGCGAGCTTTTCCATACGTGGCTCGAGCATGAGGCGCTGGGCATGCTGTTCCTGGCCACCGTCGTCGGTGCCGCCACCCTATGGGGCCTGCCGATCGCGCTCTACACGGCCACAGCCAGCTTCCTGTCCTGGAATTTCTGGTTCATCCCGCCCATCGGGCGGCTGACGGTGGCGCAACCGCGCGATGTGATCGCGCTGCTGGTGTTCGCAGGCGTTGCCGGCGCCACAGGCTGGCTCGCCAGCCGGGTGCGGCTGGAAGCGGAGGCGGCACAGGGGCGGATCGAAAACCTGCGGCGCATTTCCGCCTTCAGCCGCAAGCTGGGCGAGCCGGTGACGGCGCCGGATCTGCTGGCCGAAGTCGCGCGTCTCGCCGCCGAAATCGTCTCGCCCGCCGTCGTCATGATCGCCGATGGGGAGGATCTGAACATCCGTGCGGCAGAGCCGCCGACCCTGGATACGATGGATGAGGGCAGTTGGGCAGCCGCCCGCTGGAGCTATGCGCGGCGGGAACAGACCGGGCGCGGCACCGGCACCCTGCCCAGTGCCGCCTGGCGCTTTATGCCGCTGCGCACGGCGCGCGAGAAATTCGGCGTGCTGGGCGTGCGGCCGGCCCAAGGCGCGGGCAGCGGGCTGGACCCCACCATCCTGCAGGCGCTGCAGGCGCTGTCGGACCAGGCGGCCGCCGCACTGGAGCGCGTTCAACTGACAGCAGCTGCGGCCCGCACCGTGGCGCAGGCCGAAACGCAGAAGCTGCGCACCGCCCTGCTGAACAGCCTCAGCCACGATCTGCGCACGCCGCTCACCGGCATCCGCGGCGCCGCCGGTTCGCTGCGCACATCCTGGACCACGCTGGATGAAGCAGCACGGCGGGACCTGCTGGCAAGTATCGAGCAGGATACCGTGCGCATGACCCGATTCCTCTCCAACATCACGGAAATGACCCGGCTGGAGACAGGCGAGATCGCCCCCCGGCTGGAACGCGTGTCCGTGGAGGAAGCGGCCCTTGGCGCCGCCGCGCGCGTGCCGGGCCTGCACGGCCTGCGGTTGGACGTGCCCGCGGCGCTGCCGATGATGAGCGCGGATCCTGCCCTGCTGGAACAGGTTCTGGTGAACCTGCTGGAGAACGCGGTGAAATACGGTCCGGCCGAGGGCGGCGTGTCGGTCACCGGCAGCACGGCCGGGCGCGACATCTGCATCGCCGTGTGCGACGAGGGTGCAGGAATAGCCGCTGAGGATCTGCCCAATATCTTCGACAGTTTTTACCGCGCGCGGCGGGAGGANNCCCCGCCCCGGCGCAGCTTCCGGCCGGCCGGCCGGCACGGAAATCCGCATCCGCCTGCGCATGGCACCATGAGCGGGCTTAACCCGCCACTAGCCCCGGCACCGGTAACCGGCCCCATGCTCATCCTGCTGGTGGATGACGAACCGCAGATCCACCGCTTCCTGCGCCCCACCCTGGAAGCCGCCGGCTACGAGGTTTTACGCGCGGACTCCGG
>PKZM01000129.1 GCA_003133065.1 Acetobacteraceae bacterium | reverse complement strand
GGCAGGACCGCAAGCCGGCGCGTATAGTCAGAAACGGAAACCGGCCAGGCTTAGGTAAAGCGAACGGTCGCGTTATTGCCGCGCCGCACAAAAATGCCCACTACCAACCTGTAAGTCAAGGAAAACCGCCAGCCGGGGACACACGGCCCAAACGAGTAAAAGTTTTTTGCTTCTTTTTTTCAAAAAAGAAGAAAAGAAAACCCTTCTTTTTTGAAAAAAAGAAGCAAAAAACTTTTGATTATGGCGTGTCGGGAACCGGGAGAGACGTGGCATAAACATATATGCTGCCCGAATCCTGGATCGTGAGTGAACCCTATGCGGGGCTGCAGGCCCAGGCGCTCGGGCTGGCCGAGGCGGCTGGGCTGGCGCCGCATATCCTGGAACTGCATCCAAGAAAACCCTGGTCCTGGCTGCCGGCCGCCATCTGGCCGGCCCCCCTTCACGCCGTGGGGCTGCGCCAGCCGCCTGGTCCGCTGCTCTTAACCGCCGGCGGCACCGCCGGTGCCGTGGGCGCCGCCTGCCGCGGCCACGGCGCGCGCGTGGTGCAGGTACAAAACCCCCGCATGAGACTGGATAAATTCGATCTCGTGGTGGCCAACCGGCACGATGGCCTCGCCGGCCCCAACGTCATCACAACCCGCACCGCGTTGCACCGCGCCACCCCTGCCCGCCTCAACGCCGCCGCCGCCGCCTGGGCACCGATCTTCGCCCACCTGCCCCGCCCCCTCGTGGCCGTGCTGGTCGGTGGCAGCAATGGCCGCTTCCGCCTCGAAGACGCAGAGGGTATCCATCTGGCCACCCACCTGGCCGATCTCATGCGCCTGGATCACGCCGGCCTCGCCATCACCCCCTCCCGCCGCACCGCACCCACGGTTCGCGCCACGCTGGAAACCATGCTCCGGCCCCTCGGCGCCTGGATCTGGGATATGACCGGCGAAAACCCCTATTATGGTATGCTCGCGCTGGCCGATATCGTGATCGTTACCATCGACAGCATCTCCATGGTTTCCGAAGCCGTTGCCACCAAAGCCCCCGTACTCCTGGCCGATCTGCCCGGCCGCTCCCGCCGCATCACCGAATTCACCGAAACCCTGCTGCAATCCGGCCGCATCCGTCGCTTCACCGGCCGCCTGGACGCCTGGCCTGTCAAACCGCTCGACGATACGGCCGAAGCAGGCGCCGAGCTGCGCCGCAGGCTCGGGCTTTGACGCTGCATCTTTGACAAGACGCCGTCGAAAACAGAAAACCCGCCCCCATGCTCGATATCCAGACTTTTGACGCACGGCGCGGCGGCAACGTTCTCTACAAGGCGCTTGTCCATCCCCTTGCGGCCGAAGCCATCGCCGCCCTCGCAGCAGACCTGCGCGCAGCCGGCACCCTGGCCGTTTTCGATCCGGATGGAACCGCCGCCGCCCTCTATGCCTTGCATCCGGAAATGCCGGCGCCCGCCGAACTCTACGTGCAGGATGTCGCCGCCCTCTCGCAGCGCCTGGCCGGCATCCCGGCCCGGCCCATAACGGAGCTACCCCATAGCCGCGCGACAACCCTGCTGATCGCCGGCTTCGACACCGCCCGCACCGAGCACCGCATCGCCCCCATGGCGCCCCCGCACCTGCGCATCCTCTCGCTGGACGGCACCAAACTGCCGCCACAGATGCTCACCGCCCACCACTATCTCGATCGCCTCAACTTCGCGACAAACCATGCCTTCTTCCGCGACCAGGGCGGCCTCTCCACCCGCCTGGTCAGCGCCAATTACTGGGCCGGATATGGGGCGACCGCGGTGAAATTCTGGCTGCGGCTGTTCGGCGCGGATGGCGATATCCTCGCCACCTGGGAGCAGCCCCTGCCCTCCGGCCCCGGCGGCTTCGCCATCGACAGCCGGGTGATCCGCGCGCGCTTCGGCCTGCCGGAATTTACCGGCCAATTATTCCTCCACGCCATCGGCATCGCCGGGCACGATGTGGTCAAATACGCGCTCGACCTCGTCAGCACGCAGGTCGGCGCCGGCGCCGACACTGCGCTGTCCGTCACACATGACGCCAATGCCTGGCCCTCCGACCGCTACGCCGGCCTGCCCGCTCCGGCGGCGGGCGATCAGGTGCTGCTCTGGGTGCAGAACAGCCACGCCGCGCCCATCCCGGCCGGCGCGATCACGCTCAACCGCATGGGCCAGGAGCACCACGTGCCCCTCGCGCGGGAGGTTGCCCCCTTCGCCAGCCTGGCGGTGGACGTGGCCGATCTGCTGCCCGGCGTCCACTGGCCTGCCCAGATCGAGCTGCGCACCGGCCGCCATGTTGTCCGCCCCCGCTACGAGGTCAGGCGGGGTCAGCACACCCACATGGCCCATGTGAACGTGGAACGCGCCGATCTGCGCCCCGATCCGGGCATCCCCACCCTGTCCAACCTGCTCGGGCGCGGCTACCTGCTGCCATTCCCGATCCTGCCCCGTGACGATTTCCGCAGCATCGTGCAGCCAAATCCGATGGCCGAATGGCAGAACAGCCTGCCCGTCCGGCTGGATGTATTTGCGCAGGACGGCCGGCTTGCCGCCCAGCGTTTCCTCGGCAACCTCCCGCGCGATCACGATCTGGCGGTGGATCTGGAGGAACTGGGCCACGCCGCGGGCCATGCCGAGCTGGTGTATGATTTCCGGCAGGGCGGCCAGGCGGATGGCTGGCTGCACGGCCTGTTCCGCTACGAACACAAGCGCAGCGGTCATGTGGCCGACACCAGTTTTGGCGCTCACATCTTCAACACGGCCATGACCTACAAGGACGAGCCGCAATCCTATGCCGGCCCGCCCCCGGGTCTGACCACGCGCCTATTCCTCAAGCTCGGCGATGCACACCGCAAAAGCTTTGCCGTGCTGATCTACCCAGCCTCCGCCTCATGGCACCCGCACTCGAGCACCGACCTTCAATTGATCGACGTGTCCGGTCAGATGATCGCGACGCAGCGGATCGCCATCGCCTGTTCCGGATCCACACTCATCCGCCCGCACGAAATTTTCGGCGAGGATGTCCAGGCCCGTGCCGGCGCCCATGGCTACGTTCTGGTGCGCGATACAACGTGCCGGTTGTTCGGCTATCATGGCCTGATGGACGACCGGGGCGGATTCTCGCTGGACCATATGTTCGGCTTCTAGAAGGAAGAAGCTGTTCTTTTTTGAAAAAAAGAACCAAAAAACTTTTGATCCTTGGCGTACGCTGCCGGCGAGCCTCGCACCAACACATAAAAGTCTTTTGCTTCTTTTCTTCAGAAAAGAAGACCTTTCTCTGACTGGCCCACTCCCGGCCTAAACGTGCTCCAGCACCCGTCGCCGTGCCCGGGCCGGATCGCCCATGGCCGCCTCGATCAGGCAGGCGGGCAAGGCCCGATCAGTAGGCATGCCGCCGCCCGAGGGAGCGGGGCGCGCCGGCTCGGGCGGTTCCGGGCTCCAGCCGCCGCCTGGCGGGTTGCGCCGCAGCGTCACCAGATCTCGCACCGCCAGAGCGAGAGGCACCCCGAACGTCAGAGCGCCGCTGAGCATAATCTGCGTGGCAGGGTTCATCGGACTACCCCCGAAAATGGCGCAGCCGCGCCGTGTTTTCAGCTTGGCACCAGCGCGCGCGGCGTTCCAGTGCAAAATTCCGCCCCACCCCCCCGGCCAGGCCGGCGCTATTGGCCGGAACCCACGGTTGCAGGTCACGTTACGATGATGAGGCCGTTGCACCCGGCAATATGGCACTGATGGAGAGTATCGATGGTTCGTCCGCTGATGACCGTGTTGCTGCTGGCGCTCGCCGTACCGCTGTCTGGGTGCATCGTGGTAGATCGCGGGCATCCGCATGGCTGCGCTTACCATCCCGGCCCGTGCTTCTGACATGAGGCCCTAGGCCAGCAGGTTGATCGAGCCGCTGACCGCCTGTGTGCTGGCGGGCACCTGGCGCAAATCCCGTGCGCCAGGCCCATAATTGCCTTCCTCGTCCGGGCTTTGCTGCGCCGGTGCCGGCTTGCCGGCCGGCGTATGCGGATGAATATAGCTGGCTACGCCCGATATACCTGTCATGCCACCTGCCTCCGCTACCCTGATGCGGACACCAACTTTCACGCCAAATGGTTGAGTTAGGGTAAACCCGCCCGGCCGCGTGCGCCCAGAACCGCAAGCCCCTGCGCCACGCCGGCGAGCACCGCATCCCATTCGCCCGCATGCGGCTGCCGGCACACCTGCAAGCTGGGATACCAGGGGCTATCCGGCCGGCCGGCCACCCATCGCCAGCACGCATCGTAGCGGGAGAGCAGCCAGACCGGTTTGGCTAGCGCTCCCGCCAGATGGGCAACGGCCGTATCCACCGCCACCACCAGATCCAGATTAGCTATGATCGCCGCGGTGTCGTCAAAACCGGCAACCTCACCCATCGGATCAAAGATCGTCAGCCCCTGCGGCAGGCTGTCGTCGCCATCGTCCCGCCCATGCTGCAAACTCACGAACCCGATGCCCGGCAACCCTGCCAGCTTGCCCAGGCGCGCCACGGCAATTGAGCGCCGGTGGTTCATGGCGCGCATTTGTGCCATGCCCAGCCGTGGCGCGCCGGCCCACACCAGCCCCACGCGCAGGCAGGTTGGGGCGAGCGCGGACCGCAGCCGCGCGCGCCATCGCAAAACCCTGTCGGCACACGGGCGCAGGTAGGGCACCTGCGACGGCACACTTGCCAGATTCGTGCGAAAGCAGCGCGGCAAGCTGAGCAAGGGGCTATGAACATCGTAATCGGGCAGCCTATCCTCGCCCGAGATCACCTCAACCCCATCCGGCAGGCTGCGGCGTACCAGGCCGGTCAGTTCCGGCTGAACCCGCAGCACCACGTGGAACCCGCGCGCCACCACTGCGGGCACGAAGCGCACGAATTGCAACGTATCGCCAAAGCCCCCCTCTTCATGCAGCAGGATCGTGCGCGCGCCGGGGTCGGCCGGCTCGCCATTCCACAATGGGCCATCCAGCCGGTGCGCCGCCATGGCTGGGGTACGCCATCGCCATTCGAATTCGGCAAAGCCGCGCGGGTAATCGCCGGCGCTCAGCAGCGCCATGGCCCGGTTGGTGCGGAGTTCTGCATCATCCGGCGCCAGAGCCACGGCGGCATCATGCATCGGCAGCGCCTCGGCGGGCCGGCCCTGCTCGGTGAGCGCCACGCCCAGATTGGTCCAGGCGCTGGCGTTGCGTGGGTTGGCACGCACAGCGGCGAGGTAGGTGGTAGTGGCCTCCTCAAAACGCTGCTGCCGGTGCAGGGCGGTGCCCAGATTGGCCAGCGCCGCCCAATAACCTGGCAGCGCCGCGAGCGCTGCCCGGCACGCCGCCTCGGCTGCCTCATGGCACTGCGCGGTATTATACACCGCCCCGAGATTGCTGAGTACTTCCGCATCGGTTGGCGTTTCCGCCAGCAGCCCGCGATAGGTGATTTCCGCCTCGGCCAGATTCCCGCGAGCCAGTTCCGCGGCACCCTGATGCAACCGTGCCAAACGATCCATGGGGACAGGATGGCGGGAAAGCCCTAACTCTTCGTCAACAATGATCCCAAGCGCCGCCGGAATCGGTACCAAGTGATAAAAGTCTTTTTGCTTCTTTTTCTTCAGAAAAAGAAGACTCTTCTCTCTTGAAAAGATGAATTCGTAGCCCGCATGCAAGCAGTGTCAGCGCCCGCATAACACACAAAGAAAGAACCTCCTTTCTTGAAAGAGAGAAGCAAAGAACTTTTACCTATTTAAGCCGCCTCCCGTTCGCGCTCCGAGCTCTCGCCAAACAGGAAGTCGATGTCGCTGGCGTCCAGGCTCGCGACATCGCCGCCCTCCTCCTCGCCCTCGCTGAACGCTATCGCCGCCAGCTCCGCCTTGCGCTGCTGCAACTCCAGAATGCGCTCCTCCACCGTGTCGGCCGCAATCATCTTGTACACGAATACCGATTTCGTCTGCCCGATGCGGTGCGCCCGGTCCGATGCCTGATCCTCCACCGCCGGGTTCCACCACGGATCATAATGAATCACCGTATCGGCCGACACCAGATTCAACCCGCGCCCGCCGGCCTTCAGGCTGATCAGGAACAGCGGCACCTCGCCCGCCTCGAAGCTGCGCACCGGCTCGGCCCGATCGCTGGTATCCCCTCGCAATTCCACGAACGCGATCCCCGCCTCCCGCAGCCGCGGCTTGATCAGATCGAGCATAGAGGTGAACTGGCTGAACAGCAGAATGCGCCGCCCCTCCGGGATCATCTCCGAAATCATCTCGAGCAGATCATCCAGCTTGCTGGACGTCTCGATCTCCCGCGCCGAGCGCAATTTCACCAGCCGCGGATCGCAGCACGCCTGGCGCAATTTCAGCAGCGCATCCAGCACCACGATCCGGCTCTGCGCCAGGCTGCGCTCGGCCACCTGTTCGCGTACCTTCTCATACATCGTGGCCCGGATCGTCTCGTACAATTCACGCTGATCCGGCGCCAAGGTAATCCGGCGCAGAATTGTATGCTTGGGCGGCAATTCGGTCGCCACCTCGCTCTTCTTGCGCCGCATGATGAACGGCTTGATCCGCCGCGCCAATTGAATACGCCTGAGCTGATCGGCGTTCTTCTCGATCGGCGTGCGGAACCGTTTGGTGAAGCCACGCCGGTCTCCCAGCAGCCCGGGCATCAGAAACGCGAATTGCGACCACAATTCCTCCAGATTATTCTCGATCGGCGTGCCGGAGAGGCAGATCCGCTGCCGCGCATCAAGCTGGCACACCGCGCGCGTGGCTTTCGCATCCGGCGTCTTGATCGCCTGCGCCTCGTCCAGCACCACGATGTGCCAGTCATGCGTCTTCATCTCCAGGATGTCGCGCGTCAGCACCGTATAGGTGGTGACCACAACATCGAAATCCTCCATCTGCTCGCGCTTGCGATGCCTATCCATGCCGTGCAGCACCGCCACGTTCAGCCCCGGCGCGAACTTGGCCAGTTCGGATGTCCAGTTCGCGATCAGGCTGGTCGGCACAACGATCAGCACCGGGGTCTTCATCCGGCCGGAGGCGTGTTCCACGGTAATATGGGCGATCGTCTGCGCCGTCTTGCCCAGGCCCATGTCNNTCGGCCAGGAACGCGCCCAGGCGGCTTGCCATCAAATGCTGCAGCCAGTCCACGCCTTGCTGCTGATACGGCCGCAGGCTGCCGTGGAATTCGGGCGGCACCACCGTTTCGGGGATTTCCGGCTCGCCGCGGAACCGGGCCACATAGGCCTCGATCTTGCCGGCATCTTGCCAGCGCGTCAGCAGAAGCTGCTCCAGTTCCAGCACGGTAGCCGCCTCGGCATCGGGCAGTACGATGGTATCCTCGCGCGAATCCGCCGCCTCGATCAGGTCGCCCATGATCGCCAGCATCCGCCGGATCCGCTCCGCCGGCAGCTTCACCACCCGCCCATCGTCCAACGTGGTGATCAGATCATCACCCACGATCTGCGCCGCCTCCATCCCGCCGCGCGCGAGCAGATTGCTCAGCACCGGCAGCAGCGGGATACGCACCCCATCCACCTCGATGCCGAAATCCAGGGAGAAATTGCCGGGGTTGGCCGCACTCACCGCCACATCGGTGATCCGCAGATCCCACTGGCCGACTTTCTCGACCATGCGCGGGCCGAAATCCTTGTCGATCAGGCTGCGGAAGCCAAGCGACTCAAGAGCGGGCACCCGCTCCAGCACGAAGCGGTGCCACTTCTCCCCAGCATCCTGCCCCCGAAACACGAACACGCGTCGCCCCCGCGCCGACTTGCCATCGGTCACCCGCATCTGGATGAACCCGTCCTGGCGCAGCGTCTCCAGCGCGCTCGCCTCGGCCTCCACATTTCGCCGCACGAAACTGGCGCCGCCCGGCCCCATCACCCGCACGAACTGGCGCTCGTCATCGCCATCGCTCAGCGTGCCGCCATAGTCGAAATCCAGGATCAGCGCGTCCAGCAACTGCAGCCGCCCGAAATCATCCGGTGCGCGTAGCCGCTGCAGCCGCATCACGGGCGTGACCGGCCGCTCCACGATCGCCCGCTCACTCTCGGTCGCGATCAGCGTGGATGCGCCGCGCCCCCGCCCGATCCGTGGCCGTATGGTCACCGGCGGTGCCGCTGGCGGCCGCGGCTGCCGCAGCTTCACGCGCCCCACCGCCCCCGTCGCCGCATCCACATACCACGGCCCGGTATCGCCCAGCAGCACGGCCGAGCGTGCCGGCAGCCGCGGCGGCGCACTCGCATCGAAGCTGCGTTCCTCGCCCGCGATCAGCTTCTTGCCAGTCGCCGACCAGCGCGCATTCTCCACCCGCAGCAGCACCGCCACCAGCGGCGCCACCGATGAGGCCGGCACACCGCTACGGGACTTGTCCCCGCCCCCAAGCAGATGCGCGAGCCCAATGGCCGCATCGCCGGCCGTGCCCTCGGCAATCAGTCGCGCCGGCGTGGTGGGCTCGATCCGCGCCGTGCGCTCCCCCACCAGCGACAACGAGACAAAACAGGCATCCGGCGGCATCCCCGGCTCCAGGTTCACCAGTAGCCGCTGCTTCTCCACTGCCGGTGCGGCACCCAAATTCTCCAGAAAACTGGCCTGATCCACCCGCCGCAGCGCCGGAAACCTGTCCAGCGCGGCAAAGGCGGTTGCCGCCAGATGCGGGCAGTTCACCAGCCGGCAGGTGCAGCGGCTTTCCAGCACCGTGCGCCGCCCTTGCAGCACCGGGGTCATCCGCGCCGTGCGCCGCACGCCCTTGTCATCCACCTGCCCGGTGATGGTGTCGCCATCCAACGACACCTCCACCGCACCGATCAGCACCAGGCTGCGTCCCCTTGTGAGGGTTTTGGCTTCGAACACACGGCCAAGATCGTCAGCGGAAAACGGAGTCGGCAATCTCGGCGGCTCGCTACTAGGGGCCGGGTGTTCTGCGGCCTATTCGCGTCATCTGCAAGCGAGGAGTGGCACCGAGGAGAGCATCTGTAACACAAGAAAAGACAGGTCTTCTTTTCTGAGAAAAAGAAGCAAAAGACTTTTGACGCGCTGTCGCGGAGTCGCCGGCAGCTTACGCAAAGGAGCAAAAGTTTTTTGGTTCTTTTTTTCAAAAAAGAACACTCTTCCCCCTTCGACCTGGACCAATGCTGCACCGCACTGTAGTCCCCGCCCATGAGCCTCTTGATCGTCTCCAGCGTCACCCTGCGCATGGGCGGCCGCACCCTTCTGGAAGGTGCGGACCTCACCGTTGACGCTGGCCGGCGCATCGGCCTGGTGGGCCGCAACGGCGCGGGCAAATCCACCCTGCTGAAAGCCATCTCCGGCGACCTGGCGGTGGATGGCGGGGACATCCGCCTCTCCTCCCGCGCCCGCATGGCCCAGGTGAAGCAAACCGCCCCCTCGGGCCCCGCCTCCCTGCTGGATACAGTGCTGGAAGGCGACCAGGAGCGTCTGCGTCTTCTCGCCGAGGCTGCCGAAGCCGAACGCGGCCATATCCCCCCCGAACGCGTCGCGGCCATCTGGGAGCGCCTCAACGCCATCGATGCCGACACCGCCCCCGCGCGGGCCGCCACCATCCTGGCGGGCCTCGGCTTCGATGCCGAGGCCCAGGCGCGACCGCTGGATGAATTCTCCGGCGGCTGGCGCATGCGCGTGGCGCTGGCCACCGTTCTCTTCTCCAACCCCGACCTTCTGTTGCTGGACGAGCCCACCAACCATCTGGACCTGGAAGCGACCCTGTGGCTGGAAAGCTGGCTCGCCAAATTCACCGGCGCGGCCCTCGTGGTCAGCCACGACCAGGGTCTGCTGAACCGCTGCGTGCAGGCTATCGTCCATCTCGATCAGCGCCGCCTGAGCATGACCCCCGGGGGCTACAGCGAATTCGTGCGCATCCGCACGGAGCAGGCCATGCAGCAGGCCAAGGCCGCGGTGAAGATCGAAGCCCAGCGCGCCCACATGCAGGCTTTCGTGGATCGCTTCCGCGCCAGCGCCAGCAAGGCCCGCCAGGCGCAAAGCCGCATCCGCGCCCTGGAAAAACTCCCGGTGATCGACAGCGTGATCGAGGAAGCCGCCACCCGCTTCGCCTTCCCCGAGCCAAAACCCCTACCCCCGCCCATCCTCTCGCTCGATGGCGTTTCTGTGGGCTACGGTGAAACGCCGGTGTTGCGCGGCCTGAGCATGAATATCGAAATGGGTGACCGCATCGCCCTGCTGGGCGCCAACGGCAACGGCAAATCCACCTTCGCCAAGCTCCTCGCCGGCCGCCTGCCGCCGATGTCCGGCCAGTTCCGCCGCCCCGGCAAGCTGCGCGTGGGCTATTTCGCCCAGCACCAGGAAGCCGAACTAACGCCCGCGGAATCCGCCCTCGACCACATCGCCCGCGCTTTGCCGGACGCCCCCGCCACACTCCAGCGCAGCCAGCTCGCCCGCTTCGGCCTGGACCGTGACCGCGCGCTGACCCCCACGGGCAGCCTCTCCGGCGGCGAACGCGCCCGCCTCCTGCTGGCGCTCGCCACCCGCGACGCCCCCCAGCTTCTGATCCTCGACGAGCCCACCAACCACCTAGACATCGACGCCTGCGATGCNNGCCCCCTACGACGGCGACATGGACGACTACCGCACCCTGCTCCTGAAAAAGACCAGGCCGGCCAAAGCCCCCGGCGGCAACAGCCGCAAGGACGAACGCCGCGCCCGCGCCCTCGCCCGCCAGGCCGCCGCCACCTAGGCGCGCCAAGGAAACGTGGCAAGAATAGAAAGGAAGAATGTTCTTTTTTTTAAAAAAGAACATCCTTCCTTACTCATCCTCATGCGTCCGCCTTACCAGAACCTCCCGCTTCCCCACATGGTTTGCCGGGCTCACGATCCCTTCTTTCTCCATCTGCTCGATCAGCTTCGCCGCGCGGTTATAGCCGATGTTCAGATGCCGCTGGATAAAGCTCGTGCTCGCCTTGCCCTCGCGCGCCACCACCGCCACCGCCTGGTCGAACAGCCCCTGTTCACCCTCGCCCGCCGCCGCAATCCCGCTCAGCATCGCCTCGCCGGACGAACCCTCCTCCATCCCCTCCGTCACCTCGTCGAGGTAATCCGGCGCACCCTGCTGCCGCAGGAAGGCCACCGCATCCTCCACCTCCCGATCCGTCACCAATGGCCCATGCACGCGCGTAATCCGCCCGCCACCCACCATGTACAACATGTCGCCATGCCCCAGCAGCTGCTCGGACCCCTGCTCGCCCAAGATGGTCCGGCTGTCGAACTTGCTGATCACCTGAAAGCTGATGCGCGTGGGGAAATTCGCCTTGATCGTGCCGGTGATCACATCCACCGAAGGCCGCTGCGTGGCCATGATCACATGAATCCCCGCCGCACGCGCCATCTGCGCCAGGCGCTGCACCGCGGCTTCGATATCCTTGCCGGCGACCATCATCAGGTCCGCCATTTCGTCGATCACCACAACAATAAACGGCAGAGCCTCCAGAGTGAGCGGCTGCTCCTCGAAGGTCGGCTTGCCCGTCTCCGAATCAAACCCCGTTTGCACCCGCCGGCTGATCACCTCGCCGCGGGCCCGCGCCTCCTCAACACGCTCATTGTAGCCGCCGACATTGCGCACGCCCAACTGGCTCATCGCGCGGTAGCGACGCTCCATCTCGCGCACCGTCCATTTCAGCGCCGTCACCGCCTTGGCCGGCTCCGTCACCACCGGCGCCATCAGATGCGGAATCCCCTCGTAAACCGAAAGCTCCAGCATCTTCGGGTCGATCAGGATCAGCCGGCACTGCTCGGGCGAAAGCCGGAACAGCAGCGACAGGATCATCGCGTTAATGCCCACCGACTTGCCCGATCCGGTGGTGCCCGCAATCAGCAGATGCGGCATGCGCGCCAGATCGCTCACCACGGGCGTGCCGGCGATATCCTTGCCCAGCGCGATTGGCAGCCGGCCCTGATGCCGCGTCCAGGCTTCGCTCTCCAGCAATTCGCTCAAAAACACTGTCTCCCGCTTCGCGTTCGGCACCTCGATGCCGATCACGTTGCGGCCTGGCACGGTGGCGATGCGGACTGCCGTTACGCACAGGCTGCGGGCCACGTCATCGGCCAGCCCGATCACCCGCGCGCTGCGAATCCCCGGCGCCGGCTCCAGCTCGTACAGCGTCACCACCGGGCCGGGNNGCATTGTTCTGCAGCGCCTCCTCATCCGGCCCCACGGCCCCGCGCGGCGGCGGCGCGTTCAAAAGGCTGTTCGGGGGAAAGCGCCAGCCCGCCTCCTGCAACGGCAGGCTTTCCTGCCGTGGCGCCGGCGCGCGGCCGCGTTCAGGCACCGCCACGCGGGCGCGCGCCAAGATCTTCGGCGGCGTCTTGGCCGCGGGCTCGGGGTCCGGCGCGCGGCTTCTGCTGGGCAGCTCGGGCTCACGCGGCACCGGGGGCGCGTCGGCGGCAACCGTGGCTCGCTCGCGCCACACCACCGGCGCCTCCGCCTGCG
>PKZM01000004.1 GCA_003133065.1 Acetobacteraceae bacterium | reverse complement strand
CCTCGGTTGCGCGCCGGGCGCGCTCGCGGGCCAACCTCTCGCGCAGGGCGGCAGTGACCGCCTCGGTCATGCTTTCACCGGTCAGCCGCGCCAGGCTGCGCGCCAATTCGTCGGCTTCCGCGGATTTGATGCTCAGGGCCATGCCGGCTTCACGTTCTAGTCACCATGGCTAGATAGCGTTGCCGGGCAGCCTTTTCCAGCGCGACCGGGCGAGGCCCATGCATGTCGCCGTTCGCGTGCCGTCGCGGTGCCGCCGCGGTTCCATCGTGATGCCGTCCTTTGGGTGCTTATGGACCAATGCACCGCTGGTGCTTTTTGCGCGGCCTCCGGCGAGATTGCTGTGCGGTGATGGTCGCGCGCCTGTTCGCGGACAGCACGCGTGCATTGGTCCATACGGAAACCACCCTTTGTCGTGCGCGCAGCTCACGCATCACCGGGTGGGACATGCAGGACGACGCATTGCGCAAAGCCCTCGGCGGCCGGATAAAACCCGGCGCAAGGACAAACACTGGGTCATCGACGCCATGGCATTGAAACACCAGACAAGGCAAATGGTGTATGGACCCAGCAGCTAAAGGTAACAGCTATGGACAGCATGGAGCAGGGTGACGAGCTTGACAGACTATGGCACGCCATCCCGGCCATGCTGGACCAGGATGAGGGCTGGGCGTTGCGCGAGGTGCTGAACGCCGGCGTCGCCGGCTACACGCGCGAGGACGACACGCCCGAGGGTCTGCTGATCCGGCATAATCCGGACGGCACACGCCACCTGGTGCGGATCAACCTCGATAGTCCGGATACCATAATCCGGCCCCTGTGACGGAGCGCCCGCAGCTTTGGCTGTTCGCCGGCCCCAACGGCGCCGGCAAATCCACCCTCGTAGACCGCTTCCACGTGGCCAACCGAATGACGCTGGTGAACCCGGACACCATCGCCCGCCAGATCAAGCCCGATCACCGCGACGATACCGCCACTATGCTCAAGGCCGGCCGGATCGCGGCCCTACAACGCCGCGCGCTGATCCAGACGGCGCAAAACTTTGCCATGGAAACCACGCTGACCGGCCACAGCGAACTGCGCATGATGGCCGACGCACAGGCGGCCGGATACAAAATCACCCTGGTCTATGTGGGCCTCGCCGACGCACTCACTTCGCTGGCCCGCGTGCGCGAGCGCGTCGCCCGCGGCGGGCATGACATCCCAGCACCAATCATCCTGCGTCGATATGCCAAAAGCCTGGTCAATCTGCCCAGTGCAATCCGGTTTGCCGACCGCATCTTCATTCTCGATAACACCAGTGTCCGCCATCGGCTGCTCGCCACGCTCGATCAAGGCCAGGTCAGGCATCAAAGCCCTCACATGCCAGCGTGGGCCAAGGCTGCAATCTTCGATGCTCGATAATCAAAGTGACGGATGGCGCTACGCTTATCCGTCCTACGGCTTGCTGGTCGCGTTCATCTTGGCGTAGCTCGACGCGATACCGTATGTTCATCAAAGGCCCCCTGGGGTTGAGGGCAACCTGATGAATCATATCTGCGAGCCGGGTCACGCCGTGGCCACGCCCAGCTTCACGGCTAAACAAGGCCAGTATCTGGCGTATTGCGCGACAATCTGGGTGAGAGAGCGCGACGATCAGGGTGAGAAAACGTGATCGCAACGGTGCCTTTATGTTCTCGCTGATTGTCGCTGGCAAGGCTTATGTTTGGGTTTGATTGTCGGGCGGCGACACATCGGCCGCGATGGTTTTGATTGTCGCGCGGGTCGGCGGCCGGCCGGCGCCTTTCTGCTTGCGGTCCAGGGCCGCGCGCCGGCGGTAGCTGTCGACGTTGATTTCGAAGATGGTGGCGTGGTGGACGATGCGATCGACGGCAGCGAGCGTCATCGCGGGGTCGGGGAAGATGCGGCCCCATTCGCCAAAACCCATATTGGCGGTGATCAGCATGGAACGGCGTTCGTAGCGCGCGCTGATCAGTTCGAACAACACGGATGTTTCCGCCTGATCCTTGGTGACGTAGGCCAGGTCATCGAGAATCAGAAGATGATAGCGATCGAGCCGGGTGATTGCAGCCTCCAGCGCCAGTTCCCGGCGGGCGAGCTGGAGTTTTTGCACCAGATCAGATGTGCGTGCGAACAGCACGCGCCAGCCATTTTCCACCAAAGCGAGACCGATCGCAGACGCAAGGTGCGTTTTGCCGCCGCCAGGCCCGCCGAGCAGAATCAGATTTGCCCCGGCTTCGATCCAACTGTCGCCGGCGCAGATCGCGGCTACATGCGCGCGAGAGAGCGCCGGCACCGCGGTAAAATCGAAACTGTCCAGCGTCTTGCCCGGCAGTAGGCGGGCTTCCAGAAGATGCCTCTCGATACGGCGACGATCGCGCTCGGCGATCTCGTGTTCGGCGAGGCTGGCGAGGAACCGGGCGGCCGGCCAGGCCTCCCGATCAGCGCGCTCGGCCATCATCGCCCAGCCTTGCTTGATAGCGGGCAGGCGCAGATCATTGAGCAGCAGGCAAAGCCGCGCTGCATCGATAGTTTGGGTCATGCTGCTTCTCCTTCGCCAAAGCCTGAGGTTTGTAGAAAACCGGCGTCCAGCAAAGCATCGTAGGCAAGCAGCGGGGCCAGTGGCACGACGATGTCCGGCAGGCTTGCCGGATCGGGTGCGAACTGCGCGCGCAGGATTGCAAGATCCGGCACGCGGCCGGCGGCGAGATCCGCCTCAAGGCTTGCCGCAAGATCGGCCTCGCAACCGCGGTCATGTGCCAGTGCCAGCAGGCCTACCATCAGCTTGCAGGCGGCTTTCTCGGAAAATTTTTCCAGCAGCACATCGAATGTCTGGCGATAGGCATCGCGCGGAAAGAGTTGCGCGCGATAGGCCAGGTTGAGCAGCGCCATTGGCTTGCGGCGCAGCGCATGGATCACGTGGTGGTAATCGACAACATGGCCGTGCTTGCCGGAAGACTCGGCGCGCCCGCGCTCCAGCGTCAGCAATTTTGTGGCACCCATGAACAGATCGATGCGGTCATCATGGATGCGCGCGCGCAGCCGGTGCCCGATCAGCCGCGATGGCACAGTGTAAAACACTTTTTTCAAGGTGAAACCGCCTGTGGACGTGACGGTGACGATGGCCTCCTCGTAATCGCATGTGCGCAGGCCGGGCAGTGGCAGCAAGGCCGGGCGTTCGGCCGCGATGCGTTTGCATTGTTGGGCGTTCTTGCGGCTGACGATCTCGTCGATAAAGTGGCGATAGGCGGGCAGATCGGCAAAATCTCGTGTGCCGCGCAACATCAACGCGTCGTCAACGGCACTTTTCAAATGGCCGTGCGAGCTTTCGATGGCGCCGTTCTCGTGCGCCACACCACGGTTGTTGCGCGTTGGCTCCATGCCATAATGCACGCACAGGTTTTCGTAGCGGCTGGTGAGATCGGCGCGCGCTTCGGGTTCGAGGTTGCGAAAAGCGGCCGACAGGCTGTCGCTGCGATGGGTGCGGGGCGCACCGCCCAGTGCAGCCAGGGCATTCTGTAAGCCTTCAGCAAGAGCCACATAACTCTCGCCGCCCAGGATCACGTGCGCATGCGCAAAACCGGAATAGACCAGGCGAAAATGATACAGCATGTGTGCAAGCGGCACACCGGCGATGGTGATGCACAACGCGTCCATATGGGTGAAATCGGACAGCCCCATGCGGCCGGGCTCATGGATTTGGCGAAAGATCACCTCCTGGTCTGCACCGTGCAGCGCCCGCCAGGACCGGATTCGGCGTTCCAGCGTGCGCCGCGCGCCCGGCGGCAGCTCGGGATGGCGGCGCTGCATCTCCTCGAAAATGCCGACCGCGCGCAGATCGGGGGCGGCGGTGAGCATCGGCACCACTTCGGCGTCGAAGAAGGCAGCAAGCGGATCAGGCCGCCGGCGGCCACGCGGTTGCCTCTCCGCCGATGGCATTTCGTGGTTTTGCTCGAACCGATAGGCCGTGGCCGAGCTGATCGATGCCTTTGCGGCCGCAGTCGCTGGGCCGTCTGTCTGTCTGAATGTCATGTAAAGCCTCATCTGGTGGTCAGTGACGTGGCGGCCGGGCAATGAGGGGTCCTTCAACGGAAGAACCCAACACTCTCGGCCGATTGCGATCACCAGACGATGCGGCCCCCCTCTGTGCGGGCCGCAGGCCTCAGAAACTCGGTGCGCTGGCGCCTTCGGTCGGGCTCCGCCCTCCCTACGCCGCCAGCGCACCGAGTTTCTCATCCTGATTGACGGACTTTCTCACCTTGATTGTCGCGCGGCACTCTGTTGCAAATCCTGCCATAGTCTGTCGGGGTATGCCAGCGCGAGGCAGGGGAGCGGGGCATGTCGGACTTCAAGGGACGGCACTTCGAGGGTGAAGTCGTGCTTTGGGCAGTGCGGTGGTATTGCCGTTATGGGGTGAGCTATCGCGATCTCGAGCAGATGATGGGCGA
>PKZM01000185.1 GCA_003133065.1 Acetobacteraceae bacterium | reverse complement strand
CAAGCCCGCGTTCATCGTCGATCTCGCCCCGTGCCGCACACCTCCGCAGAACCTATGTGTGTCAAGAAGCAAGGAAGAAAGCAGTTCTTTTTTGAAAAAAAGAACCAAAAAACTTTTGTTCATTCAGGTAAAGGCTGTTGCAAACACTTACCCCAGCCGCCGCCGCGCCTCCGTCGCCAGCACGTCCACACGCTCGTTCATCGGATTGCCGGAATGGCCGCGCACCCACAGCCATTCCACCTGATGCGGCTTGGCCGCGTCCAGCAGCCGGCGCCATAAATCCATGTTCTTCACGGGGTCGCCCCCGGCGGTGCGCCAGTTCTTCCGCACCCAGCCGGTGCTCCAGCGCGTGATGCCGTTACGCACATATTCGCTGTCCGTGTGCAGAACCACCCGGCACGGGCGGGTCAGCGCCTCCAGCGCACACGCGGCCGCAGTCAGCTCCATCCGGTTGTTGGTGGTGGCAGGCTCAGCGCCGGAAAGTTCGCGCTCGCGGCCGCGGAACACCAAAACCGCGCCCCAGCCGCCAGGGCCGGGGTTGGGTTTGCAGCCGCCATCGGTCCAGATCATCACCGGCTCGGTGGCACTGCTGGCGCTCGGGTCAAATGCCGTAGTCATGAAAATCTCGGGTCGCGAGGTGGAAGCGCAGGCGCCTCAGATAATCCAGCGGACTCTTCCGCGTCACCAGCGCCCCCGCCGGCGTGTTCAGCCAGTCGAACAGCCGTGT
This sequence comes from Acetobacteraceae bacterium, assembly GCA_003133065.1. Taxonomy (GTDB): domain Bacteria; phylum Pseudomonadota; class Alphaproteobacteria; order Acetobacterales; family Acetobacteraceae; genus BOG-908. The sequence goes on along the minus strand of PKZM01000185.1, from coordinate 50,287 downwards.
CAGCAGAAAGCGCAGCGCCGCCCCTTGGGCCAGCACAGGCAGTGCGGCCCGCTCCTCAGGCGTCAGCGGCCGGATAGAAGCATAACCCGCCAGCAGCGCACGGGCGCGGGTGGCGTTGAAGGCGAAATCGGCCTCGAAACACCAGGCATTCAGGCAGATGGCGATGTCATAGGCCAGAAAATCGGTGCAGGCGAAATAGAAGTCGATCAGGCCGGAAAGCCGCTGGCCGAGGAAAAACACGTTGTCCGGGAACAGATCGGCATGGATCTGGCCGCGGGGTAGGGCCGCCACGCCCGGCCAGGCATCCAGGATTCGGGCTGAAGCCATTGCCAACTCGGCCGCCAGGCCAGGCTGCACTTCATCGGCGCGCGGCCCGCATTTTTCCAGCAGCGGCTGCCACGCAGCGGGGCCAAGCGCGTTCGCACGCGCCGGCGCATAGCTCAGCCCCGCCAGATGCAGCCGCGCCAGCGCATCGCCCAGCGGCCGGCAATGCGCCTGGGTCACCCGCCGTGGCCACACGCCCGGCAGAAAGGTGGTGATGGCGGCATGGCGGCCGCATAGCAACCGCAAGGCGGCGCCATCCCGCCCCGCCACCGGCAGGGGGCAGTTTATGCCCTGGCCGGCAAGATGTTGCATCAGGCCCAGGAACCAGGGCAGCTCGGCAGGGTCCACGCGGCGTTCGTACAGCGTAAGGATGTAGTCGCCTTGCGTGGTGCGCAGAGAAAAATTGCTGTTCTCCACGCCTTCGGCAATGCCACGGAAGGCCACGAGCGTGCCAATGAGATAATCGGCCAGAAACGCCGTCAGGTCCTCGTCGGAAACCTCGGTATAAACAGCCATTGGTCAGTTTTCAGTTTTCAGTTGCCAGAAAAACATGATCAAAATCGGCATCCTCGGGGATCTGACAACTGAAAACGAACAACTGGAAACTCGGCCTGGGGCGCTGGGATCTGGTGGGGATCACCATCAACAGCACCATTGGCGCCGGCATACTCGGCCTGCCCGGCAAGGTCTATGCTCTGCTCGGCCCCTACAGCGTGCTGGCCTGCCTTGCCGGGGGCGTGCTGATGGGGCTGGTGGCGTGCTGCTATGCCGAGGCCAGCAGCCGGGTGCCGGGAACGGGTGGCACAATCCTCTACGCGCGCGCCGCGTTCGGGCCGAAAGCCGGCTTCCTCGCGGGTTGGCTGGCGATCGTGTCGCGCGTGCTCGCCTTTGCCAGCATCAGCAATCTGGCGGTCAGCTACCTGGCCGGGCTGGCGCCAGCAATCGCCCAGCCGGTATGGCGGGTGGTGGCCATTACGGCCCTGAGTTGGGGCCTCGGCGCTGTGGTCTATGTGGGCGTTGCCCTGTCCGCCGCCGCCAATGGGGCGTTTACGCTGGCCAAGTTGCTGCTGCTGGCGGGTTTCGTCGTGGTGGGGCTGGGTGTGCTGTGGCCACTGCATCCCGCCGCCCTGCCAGCCCTGCCGCCGGTGGCCAACTGGGCGCCGGGGACCGTGCTGCTGCTGTTCGGGCTGATCGGCATGGATGCGGCCGTGGTGAACGGGCAGGAGATGCGCGATCCCCGCCGCGCCGTGCCCTTCGGCCTCGGGGTGGGCATGCTGGTGGTGGTGTCCATCTACAGCGCCATCCTGCTGGTATGCGCCGGCGTGGTGCCGAACCTGGCGCACTCCGCACGGCCCCTCTTCGATGGTGCTGTCGCGATGCTGGGGCCATGGGCGGGGGCTGTGGTCGTGCTGGGCGCGGTGATCTCCATGTCGGGCACGCTGTTCACCATCCTGTTCGTGGGGCCACGCCTGGTGTTCTCGCTGGCGGCCGAAGGGCAACTGCCGGCGTCCCTGGCGCGGCTGAACCCGCGCCTGGGCACGCCGGTGGCTGCGGTGCTGGTGCATACGGCACTGGCCTGGGGGCTCGCGGTCACCAGCAGCTTTCTCGGCGCGCTCACCGCCTCCACCCTCACGCGGCTGATGCTGTATGCGCTCACGGCCATGTCGCTGGCGGTGCTGCGGTGGCGCGGCATCTCCGCCCAGCCGCACCCGTTGATGCTGCCGGGTGGGCGCGCCATGGCCTTCGCTGCGGCGTTTCTGTGCATCTGGCTGATGTTTCAGGTGGACCGGGCTGCCTGGATATCGGCGCTGGGCTGCCTGGCGGTAGGCGCGGGCATCTTCATGGTAGCCCCCAGGCGGGGCGCGACAGCGCAATAAAGTGACAGTGAAACCATAGTCTAGCGCCATAAAAGAACTGACTTCTCTGCGTGTGGGTGCTATGCTCACAGACCGGAATCATGGCCTCGAAGGGGTCAGAAAAATGATCGATGCCTGCATCGTGTGGGGATGCGCCCACCCCCTGCAAGCCGTGGCCGCCATGGTCGGCCTCGGCGTGGCCGTGGGCCTGCTGCTGATCAACCGGCTGCAAGACGTCATCAAGCATGATCCGCCCCGGTGTTAGGGTCTGCTGACCGGGGTGCCTGATACATGTAGGCAAGGCCTTCTTTTTTAAAAAAGAAGGGCGAATTCAAGTTTCGGGACGAACACCCCCAGTGACCCGACGTTGCAGACTTAGTGGCTGCAATCCTTGGCTTTGTTCGATGCCAGCCCAGCGATCGTGGCGCGTCGAAGGCAGCCGCGTCCGATGGCGGGGGTGTTCGTCTCGAAACGTGAATCCGCCAAGCAAGAAACTTTTGACTTTTTAGGGTCGCCCCGCGGAGAGCGCTTCACCGCATAGGCGTGCGGAAGCAGCCGAACCACGTGCTGCCGGCCAAGGTAAGGCCGGCGTGCAAGGCCGCCACCCTGCACCTGCGCGCCAACTCAGCTTCCACGGCCGTATTGCGTGGCAGCAACCGTCGGCTGTAAGCCGTTTCCATATAATAAGATCGCTGATCATCGCAAAGCTCGCGGAGGAAACATCTCAATTCTGTGATCAGATCAGAAATCACTTTCTTTTTTTAGAAAAAAGATGCAGTATCGGTATGCATTGATCTGCGGCTGTGGTAGCCGCGCCAATGCGCCGAATGAGCAACTTCCTTGTTTCAGGCGGGAGGCAACACGGCGTGCGTGCAATTTCGATGCTAAGTGCCGACGCGGCGCAAGGCATGCGGCTCCGTTCTGCCGCACCGGGATTATCGGACAAACGGCATGGCGTGCCTGATCTTTCGGGCGTCGTCTGCCGCATGGCACCTCTTCTGCGTGTGTTGTCCGCCATAATTTTCAACTTTAACGCGAATGCGGAATCATCTTTAAGGCTTGTCCGAAGAGATTATTCTCACGCAGCGAATAAGAGCCTCTTTTTACGCAACCGGCGTGGGGCTGTGGCCCTGATGGTGGCGGCAAGCATGGTGGTGCTGTTTGGTGCCGCGGCCATGGCGCTGGATCTCGCCAATGCCTTCTACATCAAATCTATGGATCAGCGGATCGCCGATCAATCGGCCATGGGCGCCGCCCTTGCGTATGACGAGAACACCGCATCTCTGCAGAACACGGCATCAAGCCTGGCCATCAGCAACGGCGCGGGAAACGCGTCGGTGGTGGCGTCCGTCGTCGCCGCACCCTCCGGTGACGGCAATAACGCGGTGAAGGTTGTGGTCACCTCGCAGATTCCCCTCAGCGGCTTCGGACGGGTGCTGGCGGGATCATCGGCGAACACGATCAGCCAGACCGGCTTTTCCGTCAGCGCCACGGCCTACGCGGAAATCCAGGATGAATCCTCGCCCTGCATCATCGCCCTGGGCGCCACCGGTTCCTCCTCCAGCACACTGACGGTGCAGGGCACTGGCGGGGTGAATATCACGGCCACGAGCTGTGCGGTGGGCGCCAACGGCAGCATCGCGCCCAGCAGCGGCGCGCATATGTCGGCCAGCGCATTCTACGCTACCGGCACGATCAGCACGGGCACGGCTTCCGGCGCGTCATTGACAACGAGCCCCACCGCCAGCGCGCTGTTTGCCAATTCATCGGCGCAGAAGGATCCGTTCGCCAGTGCCGGCGTGTTCTCCCGCATCAGCACCGTGGCCGATATGTCCGCGCCGTTGTTCCCCTCGGTGGGCAGCGCACCCACAGGGGGGTCATCTGAATCTTGCAGTGGCACCCTTACGCTGCCGCCTGGCAGCTACGGGGAGGTCAGCGCGTCCTACTATCCCACCTGCAATACAATCACCTTTACGGGCGGAACTGCCACAACCAGCATCGCCAGCATCCAGATCGCTGGTCCGAGCATGACCATCAACTTTGGTCCCGGCATCTACAAGATCGGCGGGATCAGCAACGTTGGCGGCAGCCAGACGGTCATGATCAACCTGACCGGCAACCCGACCCTCTACATCTGGAATGGCATTGCCAACGACAGCGGCGCATCGACCGTGTTCAACGGACCGGCCACGTATTATGTCCAGGGCGGCATCGTCAATTCCAGTGGACCAGGCTCGCTCACCTTCAACAATGGCACCAGCACCACCACCAGCGCGTTCACGATCGCCGGCGGCATCCACACCGGGTCAGGCACGACCACATTCCCGAACGGCACATATGTGATCACCAGCGGCGACGGGACCGCCAGCATAGATAGCGGCAGCGGAACCACCGTGTTCGGCAGCGGCAGCTACCAGATCGCCTGCCAGAGCGGCGCCGGCATCTCGCTGGGTGGCGGCGGCCATCTCACAATCGGGGCGGCGCTGAACTCAACCTCGGTGTTCCAGATATTCAACGCCAATTCCAATGGCAGCGCCTGCGGCAGCGCCATCAGCACCGGCGGCGGCAGCAGTTTTACCATCGGAAGCTTCAACAATTACGATCTCGATGGTGGGATATCCCTGCAAGGCAGCGCCAGCCTGGGCACCGGCATCTATACGGTCAATGGAGCGCTCAACGCCAGTGCCTCTGGCGGCGGCAGCATCAGCGGCAGCAGCATTTCCATCATCGCGGCTGGCGCCGTGAGTTTCGGCGCGGGCTACAGCAGCGTGGATATCACGGCGCCTTCGTCCATCACCAGCTCCACCTATGGCAACGCCACCACGATCGCGCTGGCGAGCGAATCCGCCGCCGCATCCTCTGTCACGTCCGGCGCATCCAATACGCAGGTGACGGGCGCTGTATATCTACCGAACTCCCCGCTTACGCTGAATGGCGCGGGCAATCTGAACGGCGGCGGCAATTGCCTGGTGGTTGTAGCCCAGAGCATCGCGCAAAGCGGGGGAGCCTCCCTCTCCACATCCTGCGCAAGCCTGGGCAATTCGGGCGCCGGCGGCTCCATTTCACTCGTGCAGTAAGGGGATATCGTGCGGCGCCGGCTGATAGGATGTGACAAGAGCGGGGCAGGTGCCCTGGAACTCGGCCTGGTGGCACCGTTCCTGACAGCCCTGTGCGTGGGCATTGCCGATTTCGGCTTTGCCTACGAAAAGCAGTTGCAACTCTCCGGCGTGGTCGATGCGGGCGCGCAATACGCCTTCACGGAGGGGCAGACCGAAACCGGAACGGCGCTGGATAATGACGTATCCGGATTCCTCAGCGCGATAACGCCGTTGCCACTTTCCGCCGTAACCATTGTTTTTAACAACAATGACGCGAACGCCAGCGATTATTACTGCCTCAACGGCAATCCCGCCACCTATACCGGGCCGTATAGCCGCGGCACCAGCTGTGCGGATGGGTCCGGTTCCACCGCGGGCCAATATGTGTCCGTTTCCGCCAGCTTCACTTACACGCCTCTGTTTCCGGCGGACAAGCTGTTCTTCTCCAAGCCGTTCACCCAAACCGTCTATGTCAGGTTGCAATGATCTCCCTTTCTGTTGCACGGCTGTGGCGCCGCACGGAAGCGACGGCCGCGCTGGAATTCGCCTTGGCTGCCGTGCCGTTGATGCTGCTGATCCTGGGCGTCATCGAGGTCGGGTTGTTGTTCTGGTCTCAGCAAGCGCTGCAAGGCGTTGCTATCGATACCGCACGCTGCGCCGGGCTTGGCTCATGTTCCTCGCAGAGCGCCGTGCAATCCTTCGCGGTCACCGAGGCGGCCTCACGTGGCCTGAACACGCTGACCAACAGCGCAGTAACCGTGACGACAGGTACCGCCGCCGAGGCACTCTGCGGCAACACCACGGCCAGAGTGGTGAATATATCCATGAGCTACCAATACAACAGCATCACGTTCATTCCCCTCACCAGAAACCTCACAGCCACGGCATGCTATCCACTCGCGGTGGATTCAACTGCGTGAAGAAAGCCGTTCTTTTTTTGAAAAAAAGAACCAAAAAACTTTTGACCCTTGGCGTACGCCGTTGGTGAGCCCGCGACCCGCCGACGACCTGACGTGTCAAAAACGTGTCGTCCATCATGGGGGTACCCGGCCCGCTGCGGCATGCTACAAACATGCAGCGCGTGTCTTTCCGGTCTCAGTGCGGTATCATCGCCAGACTTAGGTCCGGTCGTCATCCGCTCCACCACCGGGTCCCACGTGAAAGGATTCTCGTGGCCGATAAAGGTTAGCTACGGCAAATGCGAGATTATGATTACATCATCGTCGGCGGCGGCAGCGCCGGATGCGTGCTGGCGGCCAGACTTTCGCAAGACCCCAGTTCCAAGGTGTTGTTGTTAGAGGCTGGCGGCCGCGACATGTCTCCGCTCATTCATGTGCCTGGCTTCGTCGTGTCGGCCATCGAATCGCGAACCCTGAATTGGCATTATGCAGGCCTGCCCGATCCCACGCTCAACGGGCGGTCGCTCGTGTGGGCGGGTGGTCGCGTGCTGGGCGGTTCGTCGTCGATCAATGGCATGGTATTCGTTCGCGGTCTGCCTGCTGATTATGCGGCGTGGGAGGCGGCGGGGGGCGCCGGGTGGGGGTGGGATGGCCTGCTGCCCTACTTCATCCGCATGGAACATTGGGTTGGGAGGCCCAGCCCGCAGCGTGGCGAGTCGGGCCCGCTTTGGGTGCGCCCGGCCTCGGATGTCAACGCGGCCTGCACCGTGGTGATGCGGGCTGCGCGGGAAGCCGGTGTGCCGTACGTGGAAGATTACAATATCGGTGTAACCGAGGGCAGCGGCTTCACCCAAGCCTCGCAGAAACGCGGGCTGCGGCACAGTGCCGCCCGTGCCTATCTCGGCCCGGCGCGCGGGCGCAAGAACCTTACCGTGCTGACCGGCGCACAGGTGCTCCGGCTGCGCCTGACGGGCAATCGCTGTGAGGGCGTGTCACTGCTGCACGGCGGCAGCATGGTGGAAATCGGCGCCGGCAGGCAGGTGATTTTGGCGGCCGGCGCCATCGCCTCGCCAAAACTGTTGCAGCTTTCAGGCATAGGTGACCCTGACCACTTGCGCAGGTGCGGGATTGCCGTACGCCATAAACTACCCGGCGTGGGTGCAAACATGAACGAGCACGTCAACGTCAAGATTTGCTCGCACGCGAAAATTCGCACCTACACGAGCGAAGGTCGTGGCGTTCGCAAACTGGCGAACGGGCTGCGCTGGGCTTTGGGCCGCGGCGGCCCCGCGGGCAGTCAGGTAGGCCATGTGCAAAGCTTTTTCAAAACCGACCCAGCCTTCGCGTCATCCGACATCCAGGTGCAGACGATGCCCATCGGATTCGATAACGCGCCCGACGACACCACAGATGCGGTGGGCTCCGTGGTCAGTCTGTGCCATCCGGTGGTGCGGGGGCGGATCGGCATTGCCTCGGCCGACCCGCTTGCGCCGCCACATGTCGAAATTCGATTGCTCGAAGAGCCGGCCGATCTGAAGCCGCTGGTGGCCGGGTTGCGCGTGGTGCGCGATTGGCACCGGAGCACGCAGGCTAGCGCCCTGCTCGGCGGCATATTCGGCCCGGCGGCAACCGCGCACAGCGACGCGGACTGGGTGGACTACATGCGTGCGACGGCAGCCTTGAACTGGCATCCGACCAGCACGTGCCGCATGGGGTCTGGGCCGATGGACGTGGTGGATCCGACGCTTGGCGTGCATGGGGTGGAGGGACTCTCTGTGGCGGATGCGTCAATCATGCCCACGGTGCCGAGCGGGAATACGAATGCGCCGGTTATTGCCCTTGCCGAGAAAGCTGCCGATTTGATTGGCGGGAGATGCAGATAAGGCAAGCTAGCCCTTCTGCTCCAAGCAAAACGTAGCGCGCGGGATCAGTGGTTCAACAGTCGACTCGGCTGCGCCCCACGCCGCGGGACGCAGCCCCGCATGCCGTACAGTCCACGTGGCACGTAGGTAGATTCCGAATCTGCGGATTGCTCTTCCCGCTGCGTTAACATCGCTCCGAGGCCTTGGGTGCGCGCACGGACGTGCACGGCCTAACCATGAGCAGGGGCAGCATGCATAGCGGATGGACAAGAAGAGCCGCGCGATATCATTCGTATCGGACATGGCCGCATCAAGCTGCGGGCGCCTCATGAGGGCCGGACGGCATAAGATGACCGCCATTGCCCAAAGCCCCACTTTGCTGTGGGACGCCCTTCAAGAGGGCACGTCATGACTCCTACGCGCAGTAAGACCGTGCTTTTCCTGCTCGCTTCACTCGCCAGCTTGGCCACATGCGACCGCAAACCCGCGCCGCCGGCAGCGGCCCCGCCCGCGAAGGTCGGCATCGTTATCCTGAAGCAGCATTCTGTTGTTCTCACCATGGAACTTCCTGGCCGGACCGAAGCATATCTTACAGCCGATGTGCGTCCGCAGGTCAGCGGCGTCGTGACCAGACGTATCTTTACCGAGGGGAGTGACGTTAGTTTAGGCCAGCAGCTCTACCAAATCGATCCGGCCACGTACAAAGCCGCCTACGATACCGCCATGGCGACATTGCAATATGATAGGGCGGCTCTGGCAACGGCGCGTGCAAAAGCCACCCGTTACAAGCCGCTCGCCGCCGCACAAGCCGTCAGTCGCCAGGACTATGATGACGCGGTCGCGAATTCGGGTGAGGCCGTGGCGAACATAGCCACGGCCATGGCCAGTATTGAACAGGCCAATATCAACCTGGCCTACACGAAAGTGATGGCGCCGATCGCCGGCCGAATTGGTCGGTCCTCTGTCACGCCCGGCGCGCTGGTGACAGCAAACCAGACCACGGCGCTTGCCACCATCACGCAGCTCGATCCGATTTATGTCGATGTCACGCAGCCGGCGACCACTCTGCTGCGCTTACAGCAGGAACTCGCGGCGGGTCGTTTGCAGCGGGTCGGTCCTCATCAGGCAAAGGTCACGCTGCTGCTGGAGGACGGATCATCCTACGGAGCACCGGGCATATTGCAATTCTCAGAGGTCACTGTGGATGAGGGCACCGGTACTGTTTTGTTACGGGCGATCTTTCCGAACCACGACCACATGCTGCTGCCCGGCCTCTACGTGCGTGCGGAATTGCATGAAGGCACCAATGACAAAGCTATTCTTGTTCCGCAGCAGGCCGTGTCGCGCAACCCGCACGGCGATGCGACCGTGATGCTCGTGGGGCCCGGTAACAAGGCCGTGCTGCATGTGGTGCAGACGACGCGGGCCATCGGCGCGAACTGGCTGGTCACTGGGGGGCTCGCCGCAGGTGACAAGGTCATTGTCGATGGCTTGCAGCTGCTGCGGCCTGGGATGGAGGTGCAGGCTACCGAGGTTGCTGAAGATGTGTCCGCCGGGGCGGCGAAGTAAGGGGCGCCCGGCATGTCGGCTTTCTTCATCGAGCGACCGGTTTTTGCCTGGGTCCTCGGCCTCGTTCTCATGCTCGTCGGCGGCCTGGCAATAACTCAGTTGCCGATTGCCCAATATCCGAGCATTGCGCCGCCGCAGATCGCCATTACCGTCGTGGATCCGGGCGCCTCGGCACAGACGGTGGCCGATACTGTGGTGCGTCCGATCGACCAGCAAATGTCTGGGCTCGATGGGCTGGAGTATATATCGTCGACAGCCGCATCCAGCGGGGCGATGGAAATCGATCTCACTTTCGTGCAGGGCACCGACCCGAATATTGCGCAGGTGCAGGTGCAGAACAAATTGTCGCTCGCGGAAGCAACCTTGCCGGCCGAGGTGACGGCTCAAGGCATCAAGGTTACCAAGGCGACAAAGAACTTCATGCTGATCGTGGGCCTAATCTCCACCGATGGCAGCATGAGCGCCCAGGATATCACCGACTACATCGCATCCACCATTGAAGATCCCATCACGCGGGTGAGTGGCGTGGGCGATTACACGCTGTTCGGCTCCGAATATGCGATGCGGATCTGGCTCGATCCCGGGAAACTCTATAAATACGCGCTCACCGCCGGTGATGTCGCAACTGCAATCGCGGCCCAGAACATCCAGGTCTCTTCGGGGGAGTTAGGTGGCCTGCCGAGCGTGAAGGGTCAGCTTCTGGACGCCACGATCATCGGGCCGACCCGGTTTGAAACACCAGAACAATTCGAGACGATCCTGCTGAAGGTAAACACCAACGGCTCGCAGGTGCTGTTGCGCGATGTGGCGCGGGTAGAACTCGGCTCCCAGTCCTATGCTACGGAATCAATGATCAACAATAAGCCAGCCGGTGCCATTGCCCTCAAACTCGCTCCCGGCGCCAATCAGATTTCCACGGAAGCCGCTGTCCGGGCACAACTGGCCCGCCTGCAGCAATACTTTCCGCCGGGCCTGCAAATAGTCTATCCGCTCGATACCGAACCTTTCATCACTCTCTCCCTTAGCGAGGTCGTCAAGACGCTTTTTGAGGCCGTCGCGCTTGTCTTCGTTGTCATGTACATCTTTCTGCAAAACTTTCGTGCAACGCTTATACCTACCATCGCCGTGCCCGTTGTTCTCCTTGGCACGTTCGGTGTGCTCTCAGCGGTTGGCTACAGCATCAACACACTGACCATGTTGGCCATGGTCTTGGCCGTCGGGCTGCTCGTGGATGATGCTATTGTCGTGGTGGAAAACGTCGAACGGGTCATGGCGGAGGAAAACCTTTCGCCGCGCGAAGCTACACACAAATCGATGGGCGAAATCTCCGGCGCCCTGGTGGGCATTGCAATGGTGCTATCGGCGGTATTCCTGCCTATGGCATTTCTCGGTGGCTCAACGGGCGTGATCTATCGCCAGTTCTCCATCACCATCGTTTCCGCCATGGCACTGTCCATCCTGGTGGCGCTGATATTGACACCGGCATTGTGCGCGACGCTGCTGAAACCCAAAAAACCCTCCACAGCAAAGAGACGAGGGCCGTTCGCCTGGTTCAATAGCGGCTTCGCCTGGACCAACCGGCACTATGCCGACGGCGTTACCCGAATGATTGGCGCCTCGGTGTGGTCCATGCTCGCTTTCGCCCTGATCACCGCCGGCATGGTGCTTCTGCTCACCCGGCTGCCCTCCGGCTTTCTGCCCGATGAGGACCAAGCCCTGCTGTTCGGCCAGATCACGCTGCCGCCCGGCGCCACAGCGTCGCAAACCGCGGCCGTAAACACGCGCGTCGTGGATTATCTGCTGAATACGGAGAAGGCCAATATCGACAGCGTTCTGTCGGTCACCGGCTTCAACTTTGCCGGCCAGGCACAGAATGCCGGCTTTCTGGCCATCAGCTTAAAGACGTGGGCACAACGTCCGCTGGCATCGCAATCCGGTGCCGCGATCGCCGCGCGCGCCAGCGCGCATTTCGCGGGGACTCGCGATGCGCAAGTCTTGCTGATTCAGCCGCCTGCCGTGCTGGAGCTTGGTAATGCCTCCGGCTTTGACATGGAACTCGTCGACCAGGGCAATATTGGCCACGAAAAGCTGCTAGCAGCGCGCAACCAGCTTCTCGGCATGGCCGCTCATGACCCCCGGGTGGTCGCGGTGCGGCCAAACGGTATCGAGGACGCACCGCAATTTCAGCTTGTTGTGGACCGCCAAAAGGCCAACGCGTTTGGGGTTGCGACGTCAGACATCAACACGTTGATCGAGGATGCGTTTGGGTCGAGCTACATCAATCTTTTCATGCGGCAAGGGCGGGTGAAGCAGGTTTATGTTCAGGGCGAGGCAACGGGGCGCATGACCCCCGACGAACTCGGGCTATGGTATCTGCGCAACAGCGCCGGGGGCCTGGTGCCGTTTTCCGCGGTCATGAAGGGCACGTGGAGTTTAGGCCCGCAGAAGGTAGAGGGCTATGAGGGATCGACATCGTTCGAGGTCCTGGGTGCGCCCGCACCTGGGGGAAGCACCGGTACCGCGATCAAGGCGATGGCTGAGCTGGCTGGCAAGCTCCCCAAAGGTGTGGCCTACCAATGGACGGGGCTGAGTTTCGAACAGGTCGCGGCAGGTTCGCAGACGACGGCACTATATGCGGTTTCGGCGATCGTCATTCTNNCCGCCACCCTGGTGCGTGGCCTGGACAACGACGTGTATTTCCAGGTGGGACTACTGACAACCGTTGGCCTTGCGATCAAGAACGCGATCCTGATTGTCGAATTTGCCAAGGGCTTTTACGATAACGGCGCCTCGCTGCAGGACGCCGCGGTGCATGCGGCCAGGGAACGCTTGCGGCCGATTTTGATGACATCGCTTGCCTTCGTCTGCGGCGTGTTCCCCCTGGCAATTGCCTCCGGCGCCGGTGCTGCCGCCCGCACCGCGATCGGGACAGCCGTTGTCGGCGGAATGGTGACGGCCACTGTGCTGGCTGTATTTTTTGTGCCGGTCTTCTTCGTGGCTGTATTGCACCTGTTCAAGGTCAAGCCGCGGCCCAAGCGGACACAAGCGCCTTCCACCATGCCAGTTAAGGCCTAGGCGATGCGGCCGATCTTGATCGCCTCCACCCTACTGGCATCCGTCGCTGGCTGCAGCCTCATTCCCAAATACACGCGCCCCGCGCTGCCGGTCTCAACAGCGTATCCCATCGGGTTTGCAGGTGCAGTCCGGGCGGGCGAGGAAGCCGCGGCAGATGTGGGTTGGCGTGATTTCTTCGCCGACCCGGTCATGGCCGACCTGATCGCATTCTCCCTTGCCCACAACCGCGACCTGCGCGTGGCGATCGAGAACGTTGAGTCCGCGCAGGCCACATATCGAGCTGATCGCGCAAGCCTGTTTCCGACGATCGATGCCACCGGCTCAGGCGAGTTCGAGCGCGTACCTGCCGGCGCCACCGGCTTCTCTACACCGGAGCATATCAACGCCTACAGCCTCGGCCTGAGTGCCGCCTCCTACGAGCTTGATCTGTTCGGGAAAATCCGCAGCCAGGCGACGCAGGCCCACGAGCAGTTTCTCAGCAGCGCCGAAACCCGGCAAAGCATGCATATCGCCCTGGTGGCGCAAATGGCGGCCGAATACCTGACCTGGCTGGCCGACCGCGATTCCATCCGGGTATCGGCCGACACGGCGACGGCCGATCAGCGATCCTACGATTTGCGCAAAATGACCGCCGCAAAGGGCAGTGGTACGGCACTGGATGTGGCGGAGGCGGAGATAACCTTGCGCACCGCTCAGGCGAGCGAGGAGCAGTATACACGCGCCGCAGCGCAGGATTTGGACGAAATCGTCTTGCTGGCGGGCGCGCCGCTGCCAGCCGATTTGCAGACCCGCATGAATGCCGCGTCCGGGCTCGATGCGCAGCCCCGCTTGCCGGCATTGCCGGCGGGGCTGCCGGCGGACCTGCTGCAACGGCGCCCCGATATCCGGGCCGCCGAACACACGCTGCTGGCCGCCAATGCCAATGTCGGCGCCGCGCGCGCGGCATTCTTCCCGTCTGTCACACTCACCGGCAATGGCGGCACCACCAGCGGCAGTATCGGCAAATTATTTGCCGCGGGCACGGCCGCCTGGCTTTTCGAACCTAACATCAGCGTGCCGATCTTCGATGCCGGACAAAACTTTGCGAACCTCGACTATGCAAAAGTGGAAAAGCGCGTCGAGATCGCGGACTATGAAAAGGCCATCCAATCGGCTTTCCACGACGTCGCGGATGCGCTTGCAGCGCGCGCCACATACACCAGACAGATCACATTCGAGCAGCAACTCGTGGACGCCGACGCACGTGACTATACGCTGTCGAAGATGCGCTTCGATGCTGGCGTGGACAATTACCTCACCGTTCTTGTTGCCCAAAGTTCACTATTCAGCGCGCAGATCAGCCTCGTCGCCCTCAAACTCGCGGAGCAGCAGAACCTGATAACCCTGTACAAGGCGCTCGGCGGAGGCTGGACAGAACTGTCCAAGCCAAAGCAGAAAGTTTTGAACCCCCGCCAGTAGATGCTCTGGGCGGCGAACCCGGCACATGGCCACGGGCGCCAAGAATAAAAGTCTTTTTGCTTCTTTTTCTTCAGAAAAAGAAGACTCTTTTCGACATTGCCGTTTTTGCACTTCTCCCCTGGGCGGATCGGTCCTGGCCGGCGACTCGGACGGCCAGGCGAATGGCGGATACCTGTGCTCCCGCAGCGGCGGCGGGCTCAATGGCTTATTCTCGGCAGCTATCACTGTGGGGATGTCAGTTTCCTTCCGGTTTCCGGTCAGCTAGAGCGTCATCAGAGCAACAGGCGTCACTCGTCGGATAAAGCTGCTCTAGGTGCACAATCGGCGGCCTAAGCGCCGCCCATGGAGGATTCTCATGCGCAACGTCACCTGGGCGGATCGGGATGTGCGGGCATGCCTGGCGGCGGTGAAGCGGGGTAAGCCGTTCGTCTATGGGCTCACCAATTACGTGGCCGCCAATCTCAGCGCCAATGTGCTGCTGGCGGTGGGGGCCGGCCCCGCCATCGGGGCCGCGCCGGGGTGGCCGAGCGCGTTCGCGGCCGGGGCCGGGGCGATGTGGATCAACGCGGCAGCCCTGATGAGCAGCGGACCGGAGACGTTGATCGAGGCAGCCCGATCGGCGGATGCGGCCGGCACCCCTTGGGTTCTCGATCCGGTGGCGATGGGTGCGGGTGCCGCGGCTTATGACGACATCATCCGTCAGCTGCTGGGCTTCCACCCCACCGTCATTCGCGGCAACGCCAGCGAGCTGATCGCACTGGCCGGCGGCGCCGGCGGTGGTAAGGGCGTGGAAACAACCGCAGGTTCGGATGAGGCGATTGCCTTCATCACGGATTTCGCCAAGGCCACCGGCAGCATCATCGCGGTGAGTGGCGCGGTGGACTACGTGACCGACGGTACCGACATCTTGGCCGTGCCAGGTGGGGATGTGCGGCTGACACAAGTGACAGGCGCGGGTTGCAGCCTGGGCGCGCTGATCGCGGCACTGCTGGCCGCCAACGAGACGAAACTGATCGCCACCTGCGCGGCACATGCCATCTACGCCGTGGCCGCGGAACGGGCGGCAGGCGCGCGGGGGATGGGGGCGTTCGCGGCGGCGTTGGTGGATGAGTTGTCGTTGTTGGATGGGGAAGAGAAGTAAGTGTTCTTTTTTGAAANNAAACTTCCACCTATCGCGTACGCTGGCGGCGAGCCTCGCACCAACAGTCAAAAGTTTTTTGCTTCTTTTTTTCAAAAAAGAAGACCTTCCTTCCATGATGCACCTCGCCGCCTTCATGAACGCCGGCCCCCAAGGCACCGCGGGCTGGCGTCACGCCGAGGCCTCCCCCGATTTTCTCCGCGCCCGCTACTACACCGACATCGCGCGCATGCTCGAAGCCGCGATGTTCGACATGGTGTTCATCCCTGACGCGTTGGCCATGCCGCGCAGTTTGGGCGGCACGTTCGATCCGGCCGTGCGCTGGGGATCCGGCACGCCGCGGCTGGATCCAATGCCGGTGATTGCCATGATGGCAGCCGTGACTCGGCATTTGGGCATCGCCGCGACGCTCTCTACCGGCTACGCCCAGCCCTATCATGTGGCCCGCGCCTTCGCCACGCTGGATCACCTCACCGAGGGCCGCGCGGCCTGGAATGTCGTGACCTCCTTTCAGGATGCGGAAGCGCAGAATTTCGGCGAGGCAAGCTTGCCCCCGCGTGCTGAACGCTATGCGCGTGCTGAGGAGTTCCTGACCGCGGCAGCCCGGTTGTGGGATAGCTGGGCCGACGATGCGCTGGTTCTGGACAAGGCGAGTGGCATTTTCGGGCGGCCGGAGCGGGTGGACTCGATCGATCACCACGGCCCCTATTTTGGCGTGCAGGGGCCGCTGAGCGTGCCGCGGGCGCCACAAGGATATCCGGTGATCGTGCAGGCGGGTGCATCTCCGGCGGGTCGGGATTTCGCCGCGCGCTGGGCTGATGTGATTTTCTGCAGCCATGAATCGCTTCAGACGGCGATCGGCTTCTATGCCGACATGAAACAGCGTGCCGCCCGCCATGGCCGCGACCCAGCGCAACTGAAAATCCTGCCGGCCGCGACCACGGTAATCGGCGCCACCCAGGAAGAAGCTATTCGAAAACATAACGATTTCGAGGATCTGGTGACGCCGGAGGCCGGCCTTTCGCGGCTGGCCTATCACGTGAACGTGGATCTGACAAAATACGATCTGGATGGGCGGCTGCCGAGCCTGGCGGAGGTGGGCGTGGAGGGCCATTACCGTGAGGTTGTGGAATTTGCCGAGCGCGAGCAACTGACAGTGCGCCAGATCGGCAAATGGTATGGCGCCCGCACCGAGGGCGACATGATCGGCGCGCCGGGCGAGATTGCCGATCGGATGGAAAACTGGATGGAGCAGGGCGCCGCGGACGGATTCATGATCCAGGCGACGCATTTGCCCGGCGCGTTCAGCGACTTTGCTGCCCATGTGGTGCCGGAACTGCAACGGCGGGGGCTTCTTCGCACGCGCTACGAAGGGCAAACGCTGCGTGATAATCTTGGCCTGCGCCGCCCGGAACGGGGCGAATGGCGGGCGCGGGCAGCGCGATGAGTGCCGAGAGATCCTCGAACCTGGTCAGTGCTACCTGGTTGCGTAAGCATTTCGATCGGCCAGAACTGTTGATTTTGGATGCGCGCGTCGGGCCAGCGGAAACCGCCGGCGGCAAGCTAACCTATCTCAGCGGGCGGCCGGGTTTCCAAGGGGACGGGCATATTCCGGGGGCAAGGTTCGCCGATCTGAACGACGGGTTTTCGGACCCCGACGGCGCGTTCTTGTTCACCCGGCCCCGCGCGGAGGCGTTCGCGCGTGTGGTGCGGGCGCTGGGCATTCATGCGAACAGCCTTGTGGTGGCGTATGATTCGCTGAGTGGCGCCTGGGCGGCGCGCGTGTGGTGGGTGTTGCGCGGCTTTGGACACACCCATGTGCGCGTGCTCGATGGCGGCCTGAAGGCGTGGATAGAAGCGGGCGGCAAGCTTGAATTTGGGGCCGGGGATGTGTCTGCGCGGCCGGGTGATTTCGTTCCGGTGGAACGGCCTGATGCTTATGTCGGCACCACAGAGGTGCTGGATGTGGTTGCAGGGCGGCGCGTGGCGCATCTGATATGCGCGCTGCCGCGTGGCGACTTCACCGGGCAGACCAGCCTGGATCCACGCCGCGGGCATATCCCAGGGAGTTACAACATGCCGTTCCGGGACATGCTGGATGCGTCTGGGCGAATCGATCTGGCGCGCGTGCGACAGCACGCAAGCCGCGTGGGTTTGGATCGGGCGGACGAAATACTGCTCTATTGTGGCGGTGGCATCAACGCGGCGGGGCTGGCGCTGGCGCTGAGCGAAGCGGGGTATGGCGCAGCAAAGATCTATGATGGCTCTCTGAACGAATGGAAAGCCAATCCGGCACTGAAGTTGGAGACGGGACCGGAGCGGACACAGTGAGTGGTGCGCATCGCGCGGCGCTGCTGGCCCTCAATGCCGCAGAGTTGCGGGCGCGATATGCGGACAGTACCATCAGCCCGATCGAGGTTACCGATACCGTGCTGGCCGCGGCGCGGCAGGCACAGGCGCGTTATGCCGCGGTGACCTGCATCAATGGCGAGGATGCACGCCGTGAAGCGGCCAGCAGCGCGGCACGCTGGCGCGCGGGCACGCCGCTCGGCCCCCTGGATGGCGTGCCAATCACCTTTAAGGACAGTTTCAATATTCGTGGCCTGCCGCGCTGGCATGGCAGCGCGGTGAGTGAGGGCGTGGTTTCCACGTTCGATGCGGCACCGGTGCGGCGCGCGCGTGAGGCGGGAATGGTCATCGTGGCGAAAACATCGATGCCGGATTACGGGCTGCTGATGTCTGGCCTCAGTTCGCATTCGGGGATCGTGCGTAATCCCTGGAATCCGCTGACCAATCCCGCGGGTTCCAGTGCGGGGGCGGCGGCATGCCTGGCTTGTGGCGTGGCGCCGCTGGCACTTGGTACCGATATGGTGGGTTCGGTGCGGCTGCCGGCCGCCGCCTGCGGCCTCGCATCGATCCACGCGACACAAGGGCGCGTGGCCTACGATCCGCCCGGCAATTACCGCGGCGCCGGCCCGATGGCCCGCACGGTGGGTGATGTCGCCGCATTGCTGGAGGTGGTCGGCCAGTACGATCCCGCCGACCACTACGCGCACCCCGGACAATTCAGGGATGATCGCAAAACCATCGGCCGGATTGACGGCATCAGTATCGGTTTTCTGGCTGGGTTGCGCTATGGCGATGCCGTGGATGAACTCACCCTGCGTGCGGCCACGCAAGCTGCGCAGGTGCTCGCCGCGCGGGGCGCGGACGTTACTGCCCTGCAGGATCTGGATGTGACGCAGGAGGATTACGACGCCGTCACCTGGACCATGCTGCATAAAGGCCTGCCGGAGCTGTACGCGGCACCGGCCGCACGGCGCGGCCTGGTGCAGGCCGATATCGGGCGGATGTGCGACGAAGCCCTCAACCACACGGCGCTGTTCATGGGCAAGATGGCCAAGCGACTGGGCGCGGCAGCTTCCCGGTTGGAGAAGCAATTGGCGCCCTTCGATTATATCCTTTCGCCTGCCCTGCCGGTCCGCCAGTTTCCGGTAGACGCCATCAGCCCGAGCCCGCCGCTCGGCGCGATGAGCCATATGGGCTTCGCATGCTGGTTCAATCAGCTCGGCCGTCCAGCAGGCACAGTCGCGGTGATGCAGGCAGATCAGGGCGAATGCCCGATCAGCGTGCAAATCGCGGGAAGACGGTTTGATGATTCGGGCGTGCTTCATATTCTCCGCCTGCTCGAGCAGTCCCGTGATTTTCTGATCGAATTCCCGATCATTGATCCGGCGAGTGGAGTGGAGATTTAAGGAAGAAAGGTCTTCTTGTCTGAAGAAAAGGAGCAAAAGACTGTTGGCGTTGCTGTCGCGGACTGGGCCGAAAACGCACGCGTTGGGGATATGATTTGGTGGTTGACCGGGGGCCTGGATTGGCGGCATCCACTGCGTGCGGAACGCGCCGCGGCGGCGCATGGGAGAGGTGGGATGGCGGAGCCGGCGGGTTTTCTGAAGCAGATTGAAGGCGGCCTGTTCGGGCGGTTGCGCCGGGATGCGGGTGCGGATTGGGCGGCGTATACCCAGCATGAATTCGTGCGGGCCCTGGCGCGAGGGACGTTGCCAGAGAACGACTTTCGTACCTTCCTGACACAGGATTATCTGTATCTGATTCATTATGCGCGCTGCTATGCGCTCGCGGTATTCAAGAGCGATACGCTGCCGGAGATGCGGGCGGCCGCGCGGGTGATGGGCCATGTGCTGGCAGAGATGCCGCTGCATGTGGAATTCTGCGCGCAATGGGGGTTGAGCGAGGCGGACATGCAAGCGCAGCCGGAATCTCTGGAGTTGCTGGCATATTCGCGGTTTTTGGTGGACCGCGGGGTGGCGGGAGATGTGCTGGACCTGCTTGTGAGCCTTTCGGCGTGCTCCGTAGGGTATGGCGAGGTGGGGGCGCGATTGCTGGCCGATCCGGAAACGAAGATCGAGGGAAACCCGTATCTGCGGTGGATGCAGGCTTATGCTTCCGATGAGTACGCAGCCGGCGCGATCGAGGCGATGGAGGCGCTTGACCGGGTATGGGCTGCGCGGGGGGCAGAGGCGCGGTATCCGATGCTGCTGCGGGATTTCCGCACCGCTGCGCAACTGGAAGCGGCGTTCTGGCGCGCCGGGCAACAGCGGAATTTTCCGGTTTGACGGTGAAGGAGGCGGATATGACCACAGGGACAATGCGCAGTGTACGCTATCTTGGGCCAGCGCAATCCTTCGCGCTGCGTGCTGTGGCGATACCCGAACCGGCGACCGGCCAGGTGCGTGTGCGGGTGGAGGCGTGCGGCATGTGCCGCACCGAGCTACATCTGCGCGACGGATTGCTGGATCTGGGGCGTCGGGACTTCGCCGTGGGGCACGAAATTGCCGGCGTGATCGAAAAGCTTGGAGCCGGCGTGAATGCGCGCCGGTTGGGCGAGCGCGTGGTGGTGTATTATTATGAGGGCTGCGGGCAATGCCGGTATTGCCGCACGGGTGATGAGCAGCTTTGCCCGGCACCCCTCGCCCAGCCTGGTTTTACCACCGATGGCGGTTACGCGGAGTTCATGGTCGTGCGGGCGACGAATTGCGTGAAGGTGCCCGATGATGTGCCGTTGGCGCAGATTGCGCCGATGGGCTGTGCTGGATCCACTGCGGTGCATGCCGGCAAGATGGCAGGGATACGGCCAGGCGAGTGGGTAGTGGTGCATGGCACGGGCGGCGTTGGGCTGGCGCTGTTGCAATATGCGGCTTCGTGCGGGGCGCGGACGATCGCCATCGACATCGGCGTTGAGAAGCTGGCGTTGGCAAAAGACCTGGGCGCTTCAGTGACGATCGATGCCGGCAAGGTGAGCGACGTGGCGGCGGACGTGGCTGCAATCACGGGTGAAGGCGCGGACGTCGTGTTCGAGCTGGTAGGGCTGGCCGCGACAATGCGGGCTTCCATGGCGATGCTGCGCCGGCGCGGGCGGCTGGTGCTGGTGGGATATACGGGCGAGGAATTTTCCGTGCATCCGGTGGCGCTGATCGTGCGCGAGCTGGTGGTGCTGGCCTCGGTAGGATCCACATTGCAGGATTTGCACGATGTGGTGGACCTGGTGGCGATGGGAAAGATGAAGCCGGTGGTGGATTATACGCTGCCGTTGGCGGAGTTCGCGCGCGGGCTGGAGGCGGTGGAGTCGGGGGGATTGATGGGTAGGGTGGTGTTGTTGGTGCAGGAGTAGGGAAGAGTTCTTTTTTGAAAAAAAAAGAACCAAAAAACTTTTGTTCTTTGTCGCACGCTGCCGGCGACTCCGCGACAGCCGAGCAGAAGTCTTTTGCTTCTTTTCTTCAGAAAAGAAGACTTTTCTTTCTTAGCTTATGCGGCCGCTTTTTCGAGGAAGGCGAGAAGCGGCGGATCAAAAAGATCGGGTTGTTCATAGTACGGGGCATGGCCCGCATGTGGAATAAGAACGTATTCAGGATTATTAAGCGCCTGCCGACATTCTTCCCCGACGGCAAGCGGAACGGCGGTGTCCAGCGCGCCCCAGATCAGGAGAAATTTTGCAGGTGGGAACAGCGCCACGAGTTTCTCTGCAACGTAATCCCCCGCTATGCCGCTCGCCAGGTAGTCGCCCAGGCGGCCGAAGGCTTGCAGGGCGCCGGGGGCGTTGTTAATGCGCCATTCTTCCTCGATGAGGGATTGGGGCACTTGTGCCGGATCCACGATCACGAATTTCAGTTTGGCCTCGATCTGCGGGCGAGAGGCAGCCTGGACGTTCCTGCGGATCGTGTCGGCGGTAAGCTGGGGAATGGGTACCACCCCGAGGGCGCCAACCATGGCGATGCCGCCAACGCGGGCGGGAAACTGGCAGGCGGCATAGGCCGCGATGTGGGCACCGAGCGAGGTGCCGACCAGCACGACCGGGCCGACGTCCAGGCGATCCAGGATAGCCCACAGGAAATCGGCAAGAGCCGGCACATTGGCAGGGCCGTCGTGCTCCTTGCTCGCGAAGCCGTGGCCATGCAGATCCCACGCGATAGCGCGGTAGCCGTGATCGGCAATGCGTTCCACGGTGCCGCGCCAGCGGTCGGCGCGCGCGCCCAGGCCATGCACGAACATCACGGCGGGTCCCACACCGGCCTCGATGATTCGCGTGGTGTGGGCGCCGATGGCGAGCGGGTAGGAGATGGATTGCATCGAAAGCGTTTTCCTCGTGCTCGGACAAGCGACTTGATCAGATCGGGGTGGCCAGCAGGGTGAGTATGGCGCCGGTATCGACGATGACACGTTGGCGGACGAACCGGAGCAGCCCGCCGCGCTCAATGACGAGTGCGTGGTAGCGGCCGACGCTGAAGAGGCGGGTTTCGCCCTCCTGCGTGCTTTGGAAAAGCGAGTAGGCGGCGCTGGCCTCGTAACCGGCCTCACCCACCGTGCCACGTATGGGGCCGATTACGTGGCAATCGGTATGGATGTTGTAGATGTTGGCTTGCCGCAGAGCACTGATCCGGTCCCGGATCATGTTCTTGTTGTCGCAGAGCATGAGCGAGAGCGGCAGGTTCTGCTGCACGTTTTCACGGCTGACGATTTCGTACAGACATTCCTCCGTGAACAGATCGGTCCATTCCTCCAGACGATCTTCATCCAGAAGCCTTGCGTATTCCTCGAACAAAAGCGTCATTTGCATGTGCAGTTCGAGCGGGAGAAGGTTGCTCATGCGTTGGCCGGGCCGGCATGTATGCCCATCAGCCTGCAGTAGGTAATCCAGAAGCCGCGCATGGGTACATCGGTCACCAGGTTGGGCTGATCGGTGACGGGGCCGCGGCCGCCGAATTCCACCACGGAATGTTCATCGAGATCCCGCAGGATGGCCCGATGCACGAGTTCGACCGCTTCACCATCCTCCATGGAAACAAGACCGGCCGGGCCGGCGAGGTTGGCCTTACGCAGGCGGTGGCGACGCATGGCGGCATCATCGTCGTCGTAGCCAAAATAGGTGGAGACAATCTCGAATTCATCGGCCGATTTGGTGCGGATCTGCCGCACGGCAAGGGTGTTGCCGATCTGCTGGAACGCGCAGTTGGGAAAGATGGACGCCACAGTCAGGGAAAGATCGTCGGGATATTCCTTGTGGTAGCGCAGCATGGATGGGTCGCGCAGGCGGATATCCATGTCGCCGCGGCCGGTATCGCCGTAGCCGGCGTCGGCCTGGGGCGTTTCACCTTCCGGGCGGGCGCCTTGGGCGGCCCAGGACATGTTGTGCTTGCCGTCCCGATCCAGGGTGGCGCCGCCCCGGCCGCTGAGGCGGGCGATGCCGAAGGTGATCTGGAACATGTGCAGCAGGCCGCCATGGTTGGGATCGCGCAGATTATCCGTATACAGCTTCCAGTTGCCGAAGACGCGCTGACGCTGGTAGCCCAGCACAACAGGGGGTTTGTGGAACAGTCGCCGGATTTGGGCGACAAAGGGGGCGTCGAGAAAATCCTCCAGCGGGCAGGCCTCGGGCGAGAAACTGCCGAAGATGACCCCGCAGAGAACCTCCACGCGGAGCTTTTGCAGCCCGTGCTCCGCCATGTCGAAATCCGCGGGGAGACCGCCGACACCTTCCACGCCGCGGCGGAACGGGATGCCGGTGAGTTTGCCCGTGAGCTCGTAGGACCATTGGTGATAGCAGCAGACATGCTTGCGCACATTGCCATGGATGGCGCGCTGCACGATGGCCCCGCGATGGGCGCAGCGATTCACCATAGCATGGACATTGCCATCACGCGCGCGGTTCACGATGACGGGCGTATCACCCACGGCCACCACACGGAAATCGCCGGGGTTCGGGAGTTCACACTCCAAAGCAAGATAGTTCCAGACCGGGCCGCGGAAGATCCGCTCCTGTTCCAGCGCGTAGATGTCCGCGTCGCGATACATGCCGTAGGGGATGCGGCTGCAATCGGCGGCGGGGAAGCTGTAGCGCTGGATGGGGTCTGCGGACGGCACAGTGGCGGCATCCATCACAGGGAGCCTTCCGCGTGCGCAATGTCGGGTTCGCTGCGGGGGGGGCGGGCTGGCCGACGGAGCGTGCCGGTGCTGGCGCGCGTGTATACACGGTTCCACATGCCCTGTGCCAGTTCGGCGGGGTGGCGGGGGATTTCCACGGGCATGTCGGGAAGCGACACGCGTTTGCCGCCGAGCCAGACATCGACGATGGCGTCGGCTTTCTGGAGCACGGCGATATCCGTGAGCGGGTCGCCATCAACGATAAGAATGTCGGCAAATTTGCCGGGGGAAAGACTGTCGAATCCCTCGCCGTCGCGCAAATAGGCGCGGTTGCGGTGGGTGGCGATTTGCAGCACCTCGTCTTGCGGCAGATCGAGGTAATCGACCATCAGTTCCAGTTCGCGGGCGGCCCATTCGCCATAGGGGGTGACGGCGAAACCGGTTTCGGACCCGGTGAGGATGGGCACGCCGCGATCATAGGCGCGGCGGAGGTTCACGCGCGCTTCGGCCAGTTCGGCGCGCTGGATATTGGGCCACCAATCATAGGATGCGTCGTCCGGCTGGGCGAACTGGATGTTGTTCGTCAGCAGCAGCAGCGATGGGCAGATGGCGCAGCCGTTATCCCGTGCGGCGCTGATACCGTCATCATCGATCCGGGAGGCGTGGAAGAGGATATCGGCGCCGGCGCGGGCGGCGTACAACACGCCTTCCCGGCCGCGGGCGTGCACCGCCACGCGGCGGCCGAGCCGCTGTGCCTCGCGCACCATGGCGGTGGTTTCTTCCTGGGTGAAGGCTGCGTAGAGGCCACCGTGGTTGCCACCCTGGATGCCATCCATGGCGAGTTTGATGATGTCTACGCCGTCTTTGGTTTGGCGGCGGATGGCTTCGATGGCTTCGGCGGGCGAGCGGACGAGTTCGCCGGTGGAGCAGGGCGGGCAGCCGACCCAGCTTGGATAGTAGTCGTAGAGGCCTTGGCGTGAGGTGATGGCGGGGCCGCCCGTGGTGATGCGGGGGCCGGTGAACATCCCGACGAACAGGGCATCGCGCAAAGCGGGGGTGGTCAGGCCGGCGCAGGCCGGGTCCAGCAGGGCAGTGTAGCCGGATTTGAGCATGCGCTGGGCGGCGGCCAGCGCCCGCAGGGTGCGGTATTCCAGGCTGCCGTACAGATCCAGTTCCTCCTCGCTGCGGGCGTTGCCGTAGCTGAGGTGGGTGTGCAGGTCAGCAAGGCCGGGCATGACGAAGTGCGTGCTGTAATCGGCCACGATATCGCCCGTGCGAGGCTCGGGCAGGCAGGACCAGGGTTCGATGGCGGCGATGCGGCCGGCTTCGATGACGAGGCCGTGCTGGGGGAGCGCGTGGTTGGTGAGGCCGGTGTAGAGCGACCCGGCTTTCAGGATGGTGCGCATGGGGAACCTTTCTGAGGGAAGGCCAGGGGCGCGGCCCCCGGACCCCGCTGCGGCCTAGGGGCCCCAGACGCCCATCCTGTCGATCCCCAACGGTGTGGGATTGCAGGGCGAAGCCCGGGTCTGGGGCCTTTCGGCTCCAGCGGGGTCCAGGGGCCGCGCCCCTGGCCTTGCTTTTTCATATGGGTGCACCTGTCGTATCGGGCACCCAATACAGCAGTCTTTTGAGACCGCGATCGACGACTACCCAGAGCAGGATGGTCATGATCGCCAGCACGAGAAGGGCTGCGAACATCACGTCGGTTTCAATGCGCGCGTTAGCATTCAGCATCATGTAGCCGAGGCCGGAGGAGGATCCGACCCATTCGCCGAAGATGGCGCCGATGGGTGCCACGGCTGCGGCAACGCGCAGGCCGGAGCCGAAGGCCGGCATGGCTGCCGGCAGGCGGACATGGTGGAGAATGGAGAATTTGGAGGCGTTCATGGTGGTGGCCAGATCCAGCATGCCCCGATCGGTGCGGCGCAGGCCATCGGAGAACGAGGCGGTAACGGGGAAGAAGATCACCAGCACCGCCACGATCACCTTCGATGTGATGCCGAAGCCAAACCAGAGCACAAGCAGCGGCGCCAGGGCAAAAATCGGCACCGCCTGGCTGAGCAGCAGGATCGGCATCAGCCAGCGCTGCATCAGCGGTGAGAATACGATGACCATGCCGCAGGCAGCCCCAAGCAGGGTGCCGATCAACAAGCCCAGAGCCACTTCATTGAAGGTGGTCAGCGTGTTCCACATCAGCAGGGTTCGCTGATGCCACAAGGCTTCCGCCACGGAGGATGGGCCGGGGAGCAGATAGGCGGGCACCTGGCTGATGCGGGTGAAAGCCCACCAGACGAAAATCAGCACCGCGGTCGTGATCAGGGGGCGGGCGACGTGGCGCAGGGTGTTCATTCGGGCGCCTGGGGCGTGAGCAGTTTCATGAGTTCGCCTTGGGTGCGCAGCAATTCCGCATTGTCCAGTGCACGCGGGGTGGTGCCGCGGAGGGAAATGGGGGCGCCGAGTTGCGCGGGTGTCCCGGACATGACAACCAAGTGGTGGCCAAGCCGGCAGGCTTCCAGCGGATCATGCGTGATCATCAACACGGTGCGGCCTTGCAGCAACTCGGCTGCCAGATCCTGAATCCGCGCGCGGGTAAAAGTATCCAGCGCGGAGAACGGTTCGTCCATCAGCACGATAGGCCGATCCTCATACAGCGTGCGGGCGATGGCAGCGCGCTGGCGCATGCCGCCGGACAGTTCGGCAGGCAGCGCGTGCGCACGGTCGGCCAGGCCCACGCGGGCAAGCAAATGCCTCGCGCGGGCGCTATCCGGCCGCTCCCCGCGCAAGCGCGAGCCGATCATCACGTTGGCAATGACACTCGCCCATGGGTAGAGCAGATCGGTTTGGCCCATATACGCGACGTGGCCGGAAAGAGATTTACCCTCGCTGGTGGTAACGCGGCCGGCGGCGGGTTTGGCGAGGCCGGCGACAATCTTGAGCAAGCTGCTTTTGCCCACGCCACTGGTGCCCAGCAGCACCACGAACGTCCCGCCCGCCACATCCAGGTTCAGGCCGGTGAAGATGCTGCGTGTCCCATAGCGCAGTGCCAAGTCGGTGATCACGATGCCGGCAGCGGGCCGAACAGGGGGCGCGGGGCCGACCGGCGTGGGCGACGGCAGGATATGCGTGTCCGCCAAGGGAAACTCTCCAGCAGCCAGGATCCGGCGTGGCTCGCGCGTGCACTCATTCGCCGCGACAGGTCATATCGCACCGGCGGCGCATACTGCCCGTGTATACACGGTGAAAGCAAGCACGTTGTGCGTGGCAACATGCGGCTTCGGGTTTTCCATCCCGCACACGCGCCACTGAGCGATAGATAGGCATCTGCCTTGTCAAGTGCCGCGGAAGCGTGCCCGCATGCAGGGCTACGCGTATGATTTGTATTCCGGCAAGCGGTCACATAGTGTGGCACGTCGTTTGCAAAGACTTCGCCGCAGCCGTGTATACACGCAACGCCGATTTGACCGCGGCGGCCACGCGTGCGTCCATGGATGGGGCCTGCCTGGGTGTGTCGTTTCGCGCAATCACACCCGTGCACAGATGGGGGAAGGAGCACGGCGTGCCGGATCGTCGCCAGATGCATCTGTGTGCCTTTATCATGGCAACGGGCCATCATATTGCGAGCTGGCGCCATCCGGAGGTGCCGCTGGAAAACGGCACGAATGTTCATTATTGGGCGCATCTGGCCAAGATTGCCGAGCGCGGCAAGCTGGATGCCATCTTCCTATACGATGGTGCTGGCCTGCCCGGCATGAACTTGGAACATACCAGCCGCGGGGATCGCGCCACGTTCTTCGATCCCATGACGCTGCTCGCAGCACTTGCGATGGTAACGGACAAGATCGGCCTGGTTGCAACATCCAGCACAACCTATGATCAGCCATACTATGTCGCGCGGCGCTATCTTTCACTGGATCATCTCAGCGGCGGCCGCGCCGGCTGGAATTTGGTCACCGGCGTCAACCACAACGAGGCAAAGAACTTCGGCGTGGCTATGCTGCCGCACGATCAACGCTATGCGCGGGCAAAGGAATTTGCCCATGTGGTCAGGGGGCTTTGGGATAGCTGGGCCGACGATGCCTTCGTGATGGACAAGTCGAGCGGACGATTCTTCGATCCTGATGGTGTGCAGGCACTTGACCACGCCGGCACGTATTTTACCGTTCGCGGGCCGATGTGCGTGGCGCGTTCACCGCAGGGGCAGCCGCTGATGGTGCAGGCCGGGGGATCGGAACCCGGGCGGGAACTCGCGGCAGAAACCGCGGATATGGTGTATTCCGTGCAGAGCGACCTGGCTTCCGCACAGGCATTTTACGCGGACGTGAAAAGCCGTATGCCGAAATACGGTCGTGATCCCGATAGTTTGAAGATCATGCCGGGCGTTTACACAATCATCGGCCGCAGCGCGCAGGAGGCCGAGGATAAATACGCCGCGCTCTCCGAACTGGTAGATGAGGCGGTTGCGCTATCGCTGCTCTCTCAATGCCTGGGTGGCGCCGATCTCTCGCGCTACAACCCCGATGGTCCCGTGCCAAAGGGGCTCACCACGATCGCCGGCACAACACATCTAAAACTTCTCCTGGGAATAGCAGAGGATCGCAATTTGTCGCTGCGGGATCTGGCGGTGCAGGTGGCAGCCGGCGGCTATGGGCACTGGTCGGTGCGTGGCACGCCGGCGCAGGTGGCCGATCAATTGGAGGAACGTTTAAACGCCCGCGCCGCGGACGGATTCAACCTCATGCCTGCTACGTTGCCCGGAGGCCTGGAGGATT
Source organism: Acetobacteraceae bacterium (assembly GCA_003133065.1). Lineage (GTDB taxonomy): Bacteria > Pseudomonadota > Alphaproteobacteria > Acetobacterales > Acetobacteraceae > BOG-908. The sequence continues at coordinate 21,803 of PKZM01000185.1, read as the reverse complement.
TCGTGGATCTGGTGGTGCCGGAATTGCAGCGGCGCGGGCTGTTCCGCCAGGATTACAGCGCCACCACGCTGCGCGGCCATCTGGGGCTGGCGCATCCAAAGCGCCGTACAACGCGTGCCCAGACTCCCGCCCTGCGGGATGTCGCCTGAACTGCAATGAGAATTTGCCTAATCCACACGCATACGAGACGGGGACGACACATGGCTAAGCCGCATCTGATGATGGCACTTCTGGCGGGAACGGCGATCATCCCGCTGGCGCCGGCATTCGGACAGATATCACATTCCACCATCGATGAGCCGGCAACCACGCTGCCGCCCGGCACAAAGGCGCCTCCCGGTGCCAACAAACCCCGGCGTGCCACCGCGGAGGACGTGCTGGTAACGGGCGTGCGCCGCCGCGCGCGGGGCGGCGGGCTGATCAAGACCGTGAACCTGGCCAAAGCAGTGAGCGTCGTCTCCAGCGAGTATATTTCCAAGCAGGCGTCAATCCAGAATGCCTACCAGTACGTGGCACTCACACCCGGCGTGCAGGTGGCGCAGAGCGATGCATATGGGCTCTCCGAGCAGGGCAGCATCAATGTGCGCGGCCTGGGGCAGGATGAAATCGGCTATGTGCTGGAAGGCATGCCGCTGAACGATGTGGGCTTCTACACGGCGTTCCCGGCGCAGTTCATCGACAGCGAGAATATCGACGAAATCACGCTTTCCCAAGGATCGGCCGATCTGGATAGCCCGGTGGTGAGTGCCGCCGGCGGCCTTATGAACATATCCATGCTGGATCCCGCGCTGGATCCAGGCGGCAGCGCGGATGTGGCGTATGGGTCTTACCACGCGGACCGCGAATATATCCGGCTGGATAGCGGGCTGATCGGCGATACGGGGGTGCGCGCGTTCGTATCCTATTCCCACACCGCGGACGAAAACTGGCGCGGCCCCGGGCGGGACAAGCGGCAGCATATCGATTTCAAGTTCGTGAAGGAATGGGGGGATGGTAACCGCATCGCCGCCGTGGGCACGTATCATGATGGCATCACCAGCAACTATCCCGAGCCTACGCTGGCCAATTTCAAAACCTATGGCCGCTACGGTGCGGATAATCCCGCCACCCCGTATGGTGCGGATGCTCTCAACGACAGGTATTACGCCCCTACCGGCCCGAACAACGATACGCTCGATGCGGACTACTACAAGCTCTATGTGGGAACCTGGCGGCTGTTCTATGGCAGCCTACCCACGATTCTGAACCTTGGGGGGGGCTGGCACTTTGAAGCCACGCCTTACTGGGAGTGGAATAACGGCAACACGCCATACGGCAGCACACAGTACACCACTGGCAATTATCAGGGCCTGGCAGGGCCGTATACAGTGCAGTTGCCCAATGCGGTGGACGGCGAGGCCATCGTCATGAACAACTATAATGAAACGCAATACCGCGCTGGCTTCACGCCGAAATTCACCTATGAAATCGGCGTTCAGAAAATCACCTTCGGATACTGGTATGATTACGGCGATGAGGTGGATACCGAATCCGTCAGTGGCGTGAGCACGGCAGGGCAGCCGGGCGATCTGTGGGCGGATAATCCGAACACATTGATAAAACTTTCCAATGGCCAGCTCTATCTGCTCGGCGGCGACCATGTGGAAACAACCACAAACATGGCGTATATCGCCGATACACTTTCGCTACTCGACAATAAGCTGACACTCGATTTCGGCTTCAAGGAAACGATCGTGCGCCGCGTGGGCACCAATGCGGTGCCAGGGCCGCAATACGGCGCCACGCTGAACAGCGCGGAACCCATGCCGCGCTTCTCGGCCAAATACAAGTTCGATTCGGATAACCAGATCTTCTTCAATGCAACAACAAATTTCCGAACCCCGGCGGAAGCAACCCTGTTCGACACCTACAGCTTTGGCTACATCAGCTACACGGCACCGCAGCATCCGCATTCTGAGTACTCCATCCTGGAAGAAGGCGGCTACCGCTATACGGGGCCGCTGGTGACGGCCACGATCGATGCGTTCAACTACAATTTCACCCATCGGCAAGTCACGACGCTGGTGAGTGAGAATTATATCGCCGAAACCTTCGATGCCGGCGGACAGACATCGCGCGGCGTGGATTTGGAGGCCGGGCTGAGGCCGTGGAACCATTTCAGCCCCTATGCGTCATTCGAGTATCTGCATGCGACGCAGGACAATGATTTTGCCGTGGCCAGTTCCAGTGGCGGCGTCGATTATCTGCCTACGGCGGGCAAGATCGCGGTGCGCAGCCCGGCCGTGACGGCGGCGCTGGCAATCAACTACGATGACGGCTCGCTGTTCAGCACAATCAGCGCGAAATATGTGGGATCGCAATATAGCACCTTCATGAACGATCAGAAGATGCCAGCCTACGCGACTGCGGATTTCACCGTGGGCTACCGCTTCCCGAAAGTTGGGCTGAAGGGGCGGCCGGAACTGCGGCTGAACATCATCAATCTCACCAATGCCAACTACCTCTCCGGTATTGCCTCGCCGGGAACAAACCTGAATGGAACGTATGCAAAATACGGAACCTTCGTGCCCGGCAATGCGCCTACCTACTTCATCGGTGGTGGCATTGCCGGAATCGTGACGCTGCGGCAGGCGTTTTGAGAAGAAAGAGTTCTTTTTTGAAAAAAAGAACCAAAAAACTTTTGTCCCTTTGCGCGCGCTTCCGGCGAGTCGCGCCCCAACAGTCAGAAGTTTTTTGCTTCTTTTTTTCAAAAAAGAAGGCCTTCCTTCTTTTCTTGCTTTTTTCCCCCTGCGCGCACGCCGCTGATAAGTTCAACGTTATTCTCGATTGGTTCGTCGATACCAACCACGCCGCCTTGTTCGCCGCCCAGTATTGCGGCGATTACGCGGCGCAGGGCCTGGATGTGAGCATTCTGCCCCCGGCCGATCCGGATTCGCCGCCGCGGCTGGTGGCGGCCGGCCAAGCCGATCTCGCCGTAAGCTACCAGACCCAGTTGAACATGATGGACGATCACGGGCTTGGCCTGGTGCGCGTGGCAACACTCGTGAACCGCCCCCTGAACACCGTGATGGCGTTGGGCGACAGCGGCATCAAAACCATGGAGGATCTCAAAGGCCGCAAGATTGGTGTGTCCGTAGGCGGTGTTGAGGAGGCGCTGCTTGGTGCCATGCTGAAGAGCCATCACCTCTCGCTAGACGACGTGACGGTGGTGAAAGTGAATTTCCAGATGCTGCCAGCCCTAATGTCGCACCAACTCGATGCGGCGATCGGTGCTTACAGCAATTACGAGGTGATAGAGGCGCAGCAGATGGGGCGCGCGCCGATCGTGTTTACACCCCAAACTAACGGCGTGCCGCTCTACGATGAATTGATTCTCGTCGCGTCGCATAACAAGCTCGGCGACCCTCGCCTAAAGCGCTTCCTCACTGCGCTCAAACAGGGGGCGGCCTGCTTGGCGGCCCACCCAGATTCGGTCTGGGCCGATCTGGTAAAAGACCATCCGGAAATGGATACGGCTTTGAACAAGGCTGCGTGGGCGGCCACCTTGCCCCTGCTGGCGCCCGATCCGGCAGCCCTGGATGCGAAGCGCTATATGGCATTTCAGGACTTTCTCGCTCACGAGGGCATTATCGGCACGGCACTCCCAATCAGCCAGTTCGCGGTGCAGCTGGAGCCATGAGGAATCGGGCCACCCGGATCGATCCCACGCGGCTTGATCCGGTGCGGGAATTCTGGGTCCGGCCGATCGGGCATCATAGCGCGGCGCTGGAGGCAGTCCTCAATATCCTGCGCAGCGGCCCCGTCGCCGGCAAATATTGTCTGATTTGCCTGAAGCCGCATGCGCAATGGGCGATCGGGCGCATCAGTGGCGTGCGCGGTGTGCCGCCAACGCGTATCGACGGCCCTGTCTTCACGACGATCGAGGATGCGGAACGCCATGTGTTCCGCCTGCGCTGGGAGGCGGAGACGGGATACGCGTTGCCGCACGATGAAGCGCTGTGGTCGGAAGGTGGCGCCGAATGAAAAGCCTGCTGGGATATGCCGACAAGATCAGCGTCGCGCCTGGCGAAACCATCGCGTTCAAGGTCAGCAGTGAGGATTCGGCAGCCTATGATGCCGCGATTGTGCGGTTGTTTAACGCGGACACCAATCCGGCGGGCCCGGGCTATCGCGAGCAGAGTGTGCCAGATGCAAACTGGCGGATTGCTGGCCGGCCCCAGAAGGTGAATGCTGGTTCCTGTGCTGTTATCCCCGTGCACAGGGGGCCGTCGGCGCTAGCCAGTTTTCGATTCAGCGTGTTGGTATGGCCAACCTTGCCGGATCAAATGGACCAGACAATCGCAAGCCTGTGGCAGCCTGCCAGCGGGGCCGGCTTCATTCTGGCGTTTGCGGGTTCTCAGGGCTTGAGCCTTCGCCTGGGCGATGGAACCGGCGGCAGCGCCACGCTCCATCTGGGGCTGCCTCTGCTGGCGCGCCACTGGTATCGTGTGGAGGCGATATTCGATGTGGAGACCGGGCGCGCGCAGGTGCGGCAGCAGGCGCTGGTCCGGTATCCTGGCATATGCGATAGCGGGGAAACAGGGCGGGACACCGGCCTTCGCGGCCTCGGCGTGGAGCATGCTGCCCTGGTTCTCGCTGCGCGGCCGGCGGGGGCGCCGGGCCGGTTCGCGGGGCATTTCAACGGGCGCCTGGAAGCCCCCGTGCTGCACTGTGGCGAGGCGCTGGTCGGCGCGTGGGATTTCAGCGTGGGGATCGGCACCGATGTCGTGCAGGATTCGGGGCCAAACGCGCTGCATGGCACGCTGGTGCAGGGGCCGGCCCGCGGCGTGGCAGGCCACGCGTGGGACGGCACGGTGTTCGATTGGCAGCGCGCAACGGCGCAGTATGCCGCCATCCATTTCCATCAGGACGATTGCGAAGATGCCTCTTGGAAAACCGACTTTACGTGGACAGCGCCGACCGACCTGCCGAGCGGGCTGTATGCGGCCCGTGTGCATACTGCGCAGGATGAGGATTATGTCCCGTTCGTGGTGCGGCCGCGTGCCGGCGGCAGTGGGGCGCGGCTTGCGCTGATCATCCCCACAGCAAGCTATCTGGCTTACGCGAACGAGCACCTGGCCCTGGATGCCGCACTGGCCGAACGCGTGCATGATCACGTGCCGGCCTTCGGGCCGAATGATCTGCATCTGGCGGCGCATCGTGAACTTGGAGGTTCCCTCTACGACGTTCATGATGACGGCAGCGGCATCATGACCTCGTCCCGCCATCGCCCAATCCTGAACATGCGGCCAAAATATCAAAGTTGGCTCGGCGGCACGGGGTCTTCGCTGTGGCAGTTGGCGGCGGACACGCATTTGCTGGACTTTCTCGATAAAAACGGTATCGCGTGCGACTGCATTACGGATGAGGATTTGCACGCCGAAGGTGCAGCCGTCCTGTCGCCGTATGCGTGCGTAATGACGGCCACTCACGCGGAATATTGGTCAACCCGCATGCATGACGCATTACTGGCGTATCGCGATGGCGGCGGCCACATCATGCATATGGGGGCCAATGCGCTGTATTGGCGCATCGCGTTCCATCCGACACGGCCGGGCATTATTGAAGTGCGGCGCGCCGAAGTCGGCAATGGCTGGATCACGCCGCCTGGGGAAGCGGTGCACGCCTATAGCGGGGAGCCAGGCGGATTGTGGCGAAGGTTGGGGCGTGCGCCGCAATCGGTGGTGGGCGTGGGGTTTGTGGGCCAGGGCTTTGATGTGAGCAGCTACTATCGGCGTTTGCCGGATAGTTATCGCCAGGAGGCAGCTTTTATTTTCGCGGGCGTCTCGGACGAAATCATCGGCGATTTCGGGTTGATCGGCGGCGGCGCCGCCGGGCTGGAACTTGACCGCACAGAACCGGCGCTGGGCACGCCGCCAAACACGCTTGTTCTGGCGCGATCGGAGAATCATACGCGTAATTATCTGCCGACGGTGGAGGATCTCCTGATCAACTACGCGGGCCAGGCGGAGACTTCCGCGGTTTATGCGGAGATGGTTTACTTCGACTGCGCCGGGGGCGGCGCCGTGTTCGCCACCGGCTCAATCGCCTGGGCCGGCAGTCTATCGCATAATGGCTATAAAAATAATGTCAGCCAGATCACCCTGAACGTACTGCGCCGCTTCCTACACGCCAACGAATAAAAGTTTTTTGCTTCTTTTTTTCAAAAAAGAAGAGTCTTCTTTCTTGAAAGAAAGAAGCAAAGAACTTTTACTTATTGAGGAGCTTTGTCCATGGATGCTGCCGACCTGAACATAGGAGCCGAGTCGGGTGCGTTTGTGGGGGGGGTGTTCGGCCCGGTGCTGTGCGCAGTACCGTTCGCGGATATCGATGAAGCCGTGGCGGCCGCCAACGACAGTATCTATGGGCTTCATGCGAGCGTGTGGACGCAAAATTTGAAGGCCGAGCATCAGATTGCCGGGCGGATAAAATGGGGCAATCTGTGCATCAATACGCATAATTTCTTCGATCCGGCGTTCCCGATGGGTGGCTACAAGCAATCGGGCTGGGGGCGGGCTTCGGGGTTTGCGGCCATCGAGCACTATACCGAAGTCAAAGGCGTTGTCGCCCGCCTATGAAAGCGCGATTGAAGCCCGGGCTTGACGCCACGCTGGCTTTGGCTGTGGAGGCGGAGGTCCGCGAGCCGGCGCCGACGCTGGCTGGGATTGTGCAGCAGAAGATCGTGAACGACATCGCGCGCGGTACGCTGCCGCCGGGGATGCGGCTGGAAGAAAATGAAATAGCCGCACGCTATCAGGTGTCCCGTACGCCTGTGCGCGAAGCACTGCGCCAACTTGCGTCTCTGGGCATGGTGGATATCAGGTTGCGGCAGGGCGTGGTTGTGGCCGAGCGGAGCCTGGATCATTTCACCTATCTTGTCGAGGTCATTGCCGATCTTGAGGCTTCCGGCGCGCGGTACGCGGCGCAGCGGATGACGGAGGCGGAACGCCAGCATCTCTCGGCCGTGCAGGCTGATATGGTGCAGATCGTCGCGCGCGGCCAGGCGCAGCGTTTTGACAAGACAAACAAGCTGCTGCACCAGATTGTGCATGAAGGTGCCCATAACGCCGTGCTTTCGCGCGGGATAGAGCAGATGCGGATGCGCACCTTGCCCTATACGCGGGCGGAATTCATCTCCGAACGCCGGCGCATGGAGATTTCCCATATGGAGCATCACGGGATTGTCCAGGCGATCCTGCGGCGGGAGCCAGAAGCTGCCTATCATGCAATGCGGCTCCACGTGATCGATGCGGGCCATGTCGCGGAAGACAAGGATACCCAGAATGCGCCTTAGGTTTTGCAGCCTGTGGGCAGTAGCCGCCTGGCTGCTTGGCAGCGCGGCGCCGATGCCGCGCGTGCTGCATCTTTCCATGTATCCTTATATCCCCGATGCGGCGGACGCGGCGTTAATACTGAAACAAGGGTTTGAGGAAGCCCATCCCGGGGTATTGCTGCGGATAACGCTGAACGAAAACTACTATGATGCCACGCCGGGCGCCGGCGGTGTGCTGGAAGAGGATTCGGACATTCACGAAATAGACGCGATCTTCTTGAAGGACTTCCTGGACCACCATAAGCTCGCGCCTTTCTCGCCGGGATTCGCCGCGACGGTGCCGCAACTGTATCCGCTCGCGCAGCAGGCAGCATTGCAGGGTCACGTGCTGGTGGCTGTTCCGCATTGGTTGTGCAGTGACTTTCTGTTCACGCGGGCGGATCAGCCTGCGTTGGCGTCTGCGCACACACTGGCTGCGTTGCAAGTGGCGTTGCCGCCGGCGCGAGGGCTTCTCCTGGATATGACCGAGCCTGCGTTGGGAGAACTGATCCTGTCGTATTTTCTCGGCCGCGAGGCAAGTGCTGCGGGCGCACTGGCGGATGTGAAGCGCGGCCCCGATCCGGCACTGGTACGGACCATGCAGCAGATTCTGGCGCTGGAGCCGGCCGGGTTCGGGCGCAACCTGGCTGATGACACAAAGCCCGGATTTTATGCGCGGCAATTCGCGCGGGGCGCGGGCAGCGCATTCATCGGGTATTCCGAAGCCACTCACGACATTCTGGAGGAGGGTGAAACATCCTGCCGGGCAGGGGATTATTGCCTGGCACAAGCGGATATCCATGTGGGCCCGTGGCCGTTTTCCGAGGCCGAGCCGCATCAGGTCGTTTGGGTGGATATGTATGGTATCGATGCCCATGTACACGGCGTGCTGCATCAGGATGCGGAGGATTTCATTCGCTACGCCATGCAGGCGTCCACGTACCGGGCTTTGCTGGTTCCGCACGTGGGTACGCCGCCGCGGTATCTTTTGCCGGCACGGGCGGATAGCTACGCGGACAAGGCGATACTGGCAGCAGCGCCGCTCTACGCGAGGTTTCTGCCGATTCTGAATAATGGGATCGTGGTTGAGGCCCCCGCCCTTAACGCCATGCTGCACAAGGCCGCCGCCGCCGTCAGCGCGGCCTTGCCTGCGAGCCACTGATATGAATAAAAGTCTTTTGCTTCTTTTCTTCAGAAAAGGAGAATCTTCTTTCTTGAAGGAAAGAAGAAAAGAACTTTTACCTATTGCGTGCGTGCTTCTTGCGCTGATCGCGCCGGCGCACGCCAATGATAAGCTGACCGTGCTGCTGGATTGGTTTGTCAACCCAAATCACGGGCCGCTCATTGTGGCACAAGCCATCGGGGCTTTTCAGCGGCAGGGCCTGGATGTGGAATTTGTGGAACCGGCCGATCCCAGCATGCCGCCGCTTCTGGTGGCCGCGGGGCGTGGGGATATCGCCATTGGCTATCAACCGCAGCTGTATCAGCAGGTGGCGCAAGGGTTGCAATTGGCGCGGATCGGCGTGCTGATCGACCGGCCAATGGAAACGCTGGAGACTCTTGAACCCAGCGGGATAAAAACGATCGGCGATCTGAAGGGCAAACGTGTCGGCTATAATAATGTGGGCGGTGATGTGAACCTGGCGGATATCGCGCAGATGCTGTCCACCGCGGGGTTAAAGCTCACAGACGTGACGCTGGTAAATATCGGCACCGCGCTCACAACCTCGTTGCTCACGGGCCAGGTAGATGCCGTCGGTGTGGACAGGAATTTTGAGACGTTCGAATTGATCGAGCATGGCGCCAAGCCGCGCGGGTTCGATTATGAAGCGTATGGCGTGCCGGATTTCGACTATCTGATCATGATCGTGCAGAAGAGCCGCGCGCATGACCCGGCAATGGCCCGTTTTTTACGCGCGGTGCAGGAGGGGGTTGCTTATATCAGGGCGCATCCGGATCAGGCTTGGGCGGATTTCGTGAAGCTGTATCCGAATGACGATAATGCGCTGAACCTGTCGGCGTGGCGGTTTACGATCGGCTGCTTTGCGGTGGATCCGTTCTCGCTTGATGTCAAGAAGTATGACAGATTTGCAGACTTTCTGCGTGCGCGCGGGGTCATTCCGGTGGCGTTGCCGGTCGGTGCGTACGCTGTGGCATTGAAGTAGGTCACTGTTAACCTGGGGCTTTGGGCTGATGGCCGCTCCTCACGATGGGATTATGTCTAAAATGGCCTGCTCTAACTCCTCGATTTTGAAAGGTTTCTTCACGCACCTGCTGCCGCGGAGAAAGTCCGGCAGAACTGCGGCGATTTCATAACCCGTGCTCAACACAAACGGAACGCCACGCGCCTGCAATGCCGCCGCCACATCCCAGGACATTTCTCCGTCCAGATTCACGTCCAGCAGCACGGCGTCAAAATTCTCCGATTTGACCAGCGCCATAGCCTTACGCACGCGCGTCGCCGGGCCTACCATCGTCCAACCGAAGCTATCGAACGCCAACTCAAGCGCGCTGATGATCAGGAAGGAATCTTCGACCACCAAAACACGAATATCTTTGTCGGCGCGTTTGGGTTCTTGGGGAATATTGCAGAACGTGATCGGTGGCGGAACGCCGATCGCCGGGTCAAATGGCGCCATGGATGTGGATGGCAGTGTCACGTCACAAACCACCCCCCCGGGCAGGTAGCGCAGGGTTGCGGTGCCGTCGGTCTCCATTGCCAGAGCCCGCTCAATCAGTGTCGAGCCAAAGCCACGGCGGGTCGGCGCGCTGACATTTGGACCGCCCGATTCCGTCCAGGAAAGCTCAAGCCCCCCGTTTTGCGTCAGCGCCCAATGTATCGAAACCCGTCCGCTGCGGGAACTCAGCGCGCCATATTTGCTCGCATTGGTGGCCAGTTCATGAATCGCTAAAGACAGTGCGAGCGCCGATTTTGATGTCAGAACGAGGTCCGGTCCCACGATATCGAACGCCGCATGTCCGCGGATATAAGGATCCAGCTCTTCCATGAGAAGATTGTTGATCGCCACACCCTCCCAGCGGCTTTGTGACAGTAGGCTGTGGGCCTTGGCCATGGATTGAATGCGTGCGGCCAGCCCCGCCACAAACCCGGAAAGGGAGTCCGCACTCTGGCTCGTCTGTACCACCAGCGCCTCTATATTCGCCAGCGTATTCTTCACGCGGTGATCGAGTTCGGCCATCAGCAACTGGTCACGTTCGGTCGCGTGTTTCCGCTCGCGGGCCGCGTCCGTTATGCGCCGAAGCACCACATTGAGAAGCGACATGCGCAGGTCACGCGCCGCATCCAGATCCGATGGCAACCACGGCAGCCCCCGGCCGCGCACCGACTCTTTCCATATCTCAAACGACTTGCGCGGCCTGAGCATGTCGCCGTCGCGGCCTGGCACAACGGTCTTGCCAGGCTCCCCGGCCCATAGCGCGGTGCCGACCATTTCCGGGCGAAACCAGATGATGTAATCCGATGGCCTGTACGAGACGGAAATGACCAACAGGCCGCTGGCCACATCGGCGAACGCTTTGGCCGGTTCCCAACATTCACCCAGCCGATCAGTGTCGTAAACGCCGTCCGTGTCCGGCATTTGCGTGTTCAACCAATCTACAAGCAGGTTGATCTGCTCGGGGGTCGGCGTGGTCCCCAAAACGGTCAGTTCACCATCAACGCTGACGGCACCGCCGCCATGCTCGCGGCCGTCCACGGATGTCGTGCCGCCGTGAATGTAATCGAGCAAATTCGGCGATTGTTCGGTAAGGCCGCGTGCATAATCATCGGCACTGGCCAGGTTCAGCATCAGATTCTGCAGGACAATGCGGCTGTTGAGGCGCGCATTGAATTGTTCCCGCTTTTCAAAAACCTCCAACTGATAGGAAAACATCGAGCCGAACAACTCGCACACGGCGCGCAAATGTTGCGGCAGACGGCGCGGGCTATAGTGATGGCAGGCAATCAGCCCCCACAACGCGCCGCCGAGGATGATGGAAATCGACATGGAGGCATCTATCCCCATGTTGCGCAGGTACTCCCGATGGATGGGAGAAACATCGCGCAATATCGCCTGGCTCATATCCAGTGCTTTGCCGGTGCGCGGATTATTCGCCGGCATAAGAGGTGCCGGTTCATAATCCACTTGCGTGATCAGCCGCAACCCGGTCTTCACGTACAGCGCGCGCGCCTGTTTGGGGATATCGGCGGCCGGGTAGTGCAGGTCAAGGAACGGCTCAAAACCGTCCTGCTTGCTCTCCGCAATAACCCAGCCTGAGCCATCCTCCATGAATCGATACACCAGAACCCGATCATAGGCGGCGACGTCTCGCACGCGGTCTGCCGCCATCTGGCACAAACTTGTCAAAGACGGCGCCTCGTCCAGACCCCCTATCATCTCCTGAACGGCCGCGAGCGGATCGGCGGCGAACCGCTCCTCGTTATCGGCCTTTTCAAGCTCTACAATCAGCACGCCATCACTGCGGTGCAGGCTCGCATCCAGCGGCCGATCGGCGGCCACGCGCATTTGCGGATCCAGCAAATGCCGCGGTTTGAGCAGCGTAAGTCTGGTGCTCAACGCACGCAAAGTGTCGATCTGCCGGGGTTGAAAAATCGCCGCGGCGGGATAACCCAGTAATTCCTCGGCGGATGCGCCCAGCAGACCCCTCAGGTCACCGGCAACCTGTAGGATGTCCAGTGTTTCTGCATCCAACACCAGCATGGCACCATGCGGCAGAATCGCCCCTGGCGTATGGATAGGCTCGCGGTCGCAGGTCGTGATATCGATCGGGGCCGATGCCTTAACCGCGCCTTGCCGTGCCACGCCGATGCGTCGCTTGGTCGTCTTGTGCGGTGGTTCGTGACCGCTTTGCTTGCTTTTCCGCGCCATCAATGATTCCCGCCGGTCCACGGCACGCCCGATATGGGCGGATTTCTGCCGCCCCAGCCTTATCGCTTAAGTCGGTTGAAGGCGAACACTCACACCGACGCGCAAGGTCCGCGAGTCATTTATCATACGGGGATGCTTCGCCCGGCAAAAACAGCGCCGCCGGCACCCACAGCCTACAAGCTTACATCGGTCGCCGCGAGTCGGAAGGCGGAGGGGGTTTGGCCCACCTTCGTGCCGAAAGCATGGATGAAAGCGCTGAGGCCGGAATAGCCGGCTTCCAGGGCAGCATCCGTTACACTTTTCCCGTCCAGCAGAACGGAAGCCGCCACCATCAGGCGGGCCATCTGGCGCCATTCGGAAAGCGGCATGCCGGTTTCCGCCAAAAATATACGCTGCATGGTGCGCAGCGTGGCGCCGCACGCCGCCGCAATGTCATTCAGCGTATCGCCGCTGCCGGGGTGGGCGAGAATGGCCTCGGCAACACGCTGGGCGCGCCGATCAGCCGGCAGGTTCAAAGCCAGGGGAAAGCGCTCCGCCCGCGCCAACATCACCAGCATCGCTTCCCCCATCGCACGGTGCCGGCGATCGGCCATGGTGACATGGCCGATCCGCACAAGCTCCTGGATCAACGCGCGCAGCAACGGTGAAACGATGAGGCCGAGCGGCCTGGCTGCAAGCTCGGCGCAATGCAGCGGCGCTATGTACAGGGTGCGCAGCCGCGTGCGGCCGCGCATGCGCAGGCGGTGCGGCGTTCCCGGCGGCATCCACACCGCGCGGGCCGGGGGGATCAGCCAGGCTTGGCCGCAAGCGGTCACATGGATCGCGCCGCTGCTGGCGTAAATCAGCTGCCCCCACCCATGGTCGTGGGTGCCGATCTCGTGGCCGTGCTCGTAGCTTGCGCCCAAAGTGCGGATGAACGTGTCCATCTGTCGCTTTCTCGATAGATTTCGTCATCCTTGCGCAAGGCCGCCAGTGCTCGCCAGCCCTATGATCGGCGCGCAGCCGAGGAGAAAACCTGTGCCCAACCATATCCGTCACTTCGCCGTGCAGGCAGACCAGGTGGAGCGGGCGCGTTCGTTCTATGAAAATGTGTTTGGCTGGCGTTTCGAGCCCTGGGGCCCCCCCAATTTCTACCTCATCCACACCGGCCCCGCGGATGATCCCGGCCTGCAGGGCGCGTTGCAGGAACGGCAGCACAAGCTGGATGGGGCGGGCATGCGCGGCTTTGAATGCAGCATTGGGGTGGATGACCTCGATGCGGTGTTGGCGCTGATATCGCGTTTTGGCGGAACAGTCGTTTCTCGGCCATTCGTCATCGATGGCGTCGGAAGGCTCGCGTTTTTCCACGATACGGAGGGCAACCGGGTCGGGGCGATGCAATACGATCCCGCCTACCCCCTCTGATGCCGAAGCCGGGGCGACCCGGCGGGCGATAGACGGGTGGAACAGCCACCCTACCGTGTTGCAGCGGGGGCGCGGCGCAGCGCGGCGGCCGCGTCGTCGTACACGAAGGGCAGGCAGGCGTAGCGGCGGCCGCGGCGCATCGGCGCCACGGCGTGCATCAGCGAACATGAGAAAACCAGCGCCCCGCCGGCGGGCGGCTTGAAGGCGCGCGGGCCGTATTCGGGAAAGCTGATTCCGCCACCGTCGAAATCCTCATTGAGGTTGATCGACACGGCGAACCGGCGATGCGCCGTGGCCGCCACCGTGTTGTCACGATGGGGGGCGAAGTGGCCGCCATCTTCGGCGTCGTAGCAAGCGATGATCAGGCGCTCCAGGCGGGTCGCATGGAACTGAAAGGCGTGGGCGATCTCCGGCACCACGCGGCGGAAGATGCGCATCTGGATCTGGTCGATCAGCGCGCGGTCCGCCAGTCTCAGGTCGCGGCGCCGCTTTGCCGCCGCATCGGTCACGGTGGCGGAAGCGCCGGGCACCGCCTCGGTGAACACGGCGGAGCTTTGCCCCCCATCGGCGGTGTAGGTGGCGATCAGCCGGGCACAGAAATCCGGTTCGAACACGGCGGGGATGGTGAGGACGGGGATCTGGGCGTCGTCGCGGGGTTGGGTCTGGGCGTGCGCAAGAAGGGTGAATGCGGCGGAGGCGCCCTCTCCCGTTGCGGGGAAGATGCCGAGGATGCGCAGGCGGGGATCCAGTACGAACCAGAGCGGGTGCAAATCGGTGCCGTAGAGCTGCGAGACGGCGAGATCGTGGTCGTGGATGTGGATGGTGCCGGGGATGTGGGTGGCGGCTGCTTCGGTGGAGATGGTGAAGCAGATGGCGGTGCGGTTGTCGAACAGGGCGCGGTGCGCATGGATCGCGGCCAGCGCGGTTTGGGCTTGCGGCGTGGTGAAGCAGAGCAGCACGTGGCGGCCCGCCGCCATATCGAAACTATAGGCGCCGGCCGGCGTGTCGCTGCGCTGGCGGAACCATGGCGCGAGATCGCCCGGGTAAAGTCTGGCGTGTGGTGCCAAGGCGCTCACACCCAACAGGCAAAAGGTCTTTGCTTCTTTCTTTCAAGAAAGAAGGGCCAGCGCAGCGGATTAAAGCCCTCCACGCGGAAGAGGAAGAAAGACTCTTCTTTTTTGAAAAAAAGAAGCAAAAAACTTTTGTCTGTTGGGCCATGTTTCATGCGCGCAGATCCGTGCTGGGCGCGAACCGGACTCCCAGGTCTGTCAGGCGCTTGCGGGCGGTGGTCAGGGTGGTCGCCCCGCCCCGTTCTGGCAGCGCGATGGCGCGGCAGGCATCTTCCAGGATAATGGCGCCAAAGCCAAGGCGGATGGCGTCCTCGGCGGAGTAGGCAACGCAAAAATCGGTGGCCAAGCCCGCGAAAAACAGCCGCGTGAAGCCGCGTTCGCGCAGATAGCCCGCAAGGCCGGTTGGGGTGCCCCGATCGTTTTCAAAAAACGCGGAGTAACTGTCGATCTCAGGGCGAAAGCCTTTGCGTAGCAAGAGTTCAATGCGGTCTGTGTGCAAAGCGGGGTGCAGCGCAGCGCCGGCACTGCCTTGGATAGCATGGTCCGGCCAGAGGATTTGGGGTCCATAGGGCATGTCGATCTGCTCGTAGGGGGCACGGCCGGGGTGCGTGCTGGCGAAGGAGTGGTGGCCCGGGGGGTGCCAGTCCTGGGTGGCCACCGCATGGGGGAAAAACGTGGCGAGCAGGGTGTTGGCAATCGGGACGACGGCGTCCCCATCGGCCACCGGAAGCTCCCCGCCGGGCATGAAGCTGGGCTGGATATCGATCAGGGCGAGTATGTCGCGCTGGGGGTCGATCTTCACGGGAGGGAACGGCCGTAAGGCAGGAAAGAAAGTTCTTCTTTTTTGAAAAAAAGAAGCAAAAAACGTTCGGCGGGCTGTCGCGGACCTTCCGGAAGCACACACACGCACATCACACTGCGGCTTCCTCGAAGATTCGGGTCACATCGCCGGCCCAGGCGCCGTGGTAGCGCTCCAGCCAGTGCTCGGCCTGGGTGGGGGCGCCGGCGACGATGGCATCAATTGGATCGAGGAAGCTTTCCTCGCCATGGCCACGCGCGCGCAGGCCGTCGCGCGCAATGCTGACGGCCGCGCGGGCGAGATCACGCACGGTGCCGCCCGCGAAAGGGGCGGCCAGGCCGTGCCGTGGCACCTCGGCGCGAATGGCGGCGAGCGCGCGCCAGTCGTAGTGAGCAACCAGTTTCGCCGCGGCCTCCAGCGCCGCATCGTCATAAAGCAGACCCACCCAGAAGGCGGATTGGGCCAGCATCATCGCGGGGCTGCCCGCGTCCGCACCCCGCATCTCCAGGAAGCGTTTCAGCCGCACCTCGGTGAACACCGTGGTGAAATGATCCGCGAAGTCACCGATCGTGGCGGTCACTCCCGCCAGCGCGGGCACCTCGCCCGCGATGAATTTGCGGAACGATTCGCCCGCAACGTCGATCAGCTTGCCCTCGCGGGCAACAAAATACATCGGCACGTCCAGCAGCCAGTCGGCATAGCGTTCGAAGCCGAAACCATCCTCGAAGAACACGGGGGGGATGCCGGTGCGATCGGGATCCGTATCGGTCCAGACATTGGCGCGGGCGGAGAGAAAGCCGTTGGGCTTTCCCTCCGTGAAGGGGGAATTGGCGAACAGCGCGGTCGCCACGGGTTGCAGCAGAAGGCCCACGCGGAGTTTGCGCACCATGTCGGCTTCGCTGGCAAAGTCCAGGTTCACCTGCACCGTGCAGGTGCGCAGCATCATGTCCAGCCCCAAGCTGCCCACCAGCGGCATATAGCGGCGCATGATCACGTAGCGGCTCTTGGGCATGAAAGGCATGTCCGCGCGCCGGGCCGTGGGGTGGAAGCCCAAAGGGGCGAAGCCGAGCCCCAACGGCGCCCCCACGGCATGGATATCGTTGAAATGGCGGCGCAGCTCGTCGGCAGTCGCGTGGATGGTGGCAACCGGGGCGCCGGAGAGTTCGAACTGGCCGCCGGGTTCAAGGGATACGCTTTGCCCGGCCGCTTTCAGGCCGATCAGATTGCCCTGATCGCGGATTTCCTCCCAGCCGAGGCCGGCTATGCCTTCCAGCATGGCCCTTATGCCGCGCGGTTCGTAGGCGGGGGCTGCGAAATCACCGCCCGCCCCCTCGCCTCCGCTCTGCGTGCCTGGCCGGCGGAAGCCGAATTTCTCGTGCTCGGTACCAATGCGGAATGCGTCGCGCGGCTTGGCGCCGGCGGCGAAGTAGGCAGCCAGCGCGGCGGTGCCGGTAATCGGCGTCGCGTCTTCCTCACCCGGGTTGGACATGCTTCTCCTGGCCTAGGCGTTTCGGCTGTGGCGCGTTGCGTCTGGGCAACGGCGCCTCAATTGGTTGACCAGCCGCACCCTTGCAAGAGCGCCAGGCCGGCGATGATGGCCGTCTCCGCCCGCAACACGCGTGGGCCGAGGCAGATGGGCGACACAAAGCGAGCCCGGCGCAGCGCGTCAAGCTCCGCGGGTGCGAAGCCGCCTTCCGGGCCCACCAGCAGGGCGCCGGCCTGGGGTATCGGCCCGGGCGCGCCGCGTTCGATGGCGGCGGCAAGTGGCCTGCCTTCGGGCCAGCCCGCCAGCAGGTCCGGCAGGGGGCGGGGCGCGTGGATGGTGGGCACGCTGAGGCGTTCGCATTGTTCCGCGGCCTCGGTGGCGATCGCGGCGAGGCGATCAAGGTTGAGGCGGGCGGTGTTGGTGTGGGCGGTGAACACCGGGTGGATGGCCGATACGCCGAGTTCGGTGGCTTTTTGCACGGCCAGGTCGGTGGCATCGCGCTTGAGGGGGGCGAAGATCAGCCACAGGTCGGGCTCGGGCGTCTGTAGCCGGAGGGGGGTGAGGACGGTGAAGCGGGCGCGGTCCCGCCTCAGCTCGGTGATGGTGGCGCGCCATTCGCCATCGCGGCCATTGAACAGGTCCACGCTGTCGCCTACAGCGCGGCGCATGACGCTGGCCAGGTAGTGCGCCTGGCCTGCCTCGGCCTGGACCTCGCCGCTCTGGCCGAGGTTGTCGTGTATGAACAGTCGGATACCCGGTTTCATGGTGCGTACCCAAAAGCCAAAAGGTCTTTGCTTCTTTCTTTCAAGAAAGAAGACTCTTCTTTTTTGAAAAAAAGAAGCAAAAAACTTTTATCTATTGCGGGGAGCGAAATGGGCGAGGCGTTTACGGATATCAGGGCGCAGGGGTGGGTGCAGCACCTGCCTGCGCGGATCAGGCCGTTTGTGCTGCTGGCGCGGCTGGACCGGCCCACGGGGATCTGGCTGCTGTATCTGCCGGGCGTGTGGGGGATTCTGCTCGCTGCGGCGCCGTGGCGGCAGACGCTGCTTCTCGCGGTGCTGTTCGGCATCGGCGCCACGGTGATGCGCGCGGCGGGCTGCGTGGTGAACGACATGTGGGATCGGGATCTCGATGCGCGCGTGGCCCGCACCGCCCAGCGGCCGCTGGCGAGCGGCGCGCTCTCGCTGCGGCAGGCGGCGGTGTTCCTGGTGCTGCTGCTCTGCGTGGGGCTGGCGGTGCTGCTGCAATTAAATGCGCTGGCGCAGATCCTGGGGGCGGGTTCGCTGATCCTGGTCGCGCTGTATCCGCTGGCCAAACGCATCACCTGGTGGCCGCAACTGGTGATGGGATTCACTTTCGGGGTCGGTGCCCCCGTCGGCTATGCGGCCGCTGGCGGCCATGTGGGCGCGGCGTGGGCCGCCATCTACGCGGCCGCGATTTTCTGGGATCTCGGCTTCGATACCATCTACGGGTTCCAGGATCTGGAGGATGATGCCGTGGTCGGCGTGAAGAGCACATCGCGCCGGTTCGCGCATGCGCCGCGGGCCTTTGTCGGCACGGCCTATGGGGCGATGGTGGTGTGCCTGGGTCTGGCCACGTGGCTGGCCGGGCTTTCGGCGTTTTCGTTCTTCCTGCTGATCCTGCCCGCGGCGCTG
Organism: Acetobacteraceae bacterium; assembly: GCA_003133065.1. Lineage (GTDB taxonomy): Bacteria > Pseudomonadota > Alphaproteobacteria > Acetobacterales > Acetobacteraceae > BOG-908. The sequence continues at coordinate 3,149 of PKZM01000185.1, read as the reverse complement.
CTCGGGCGGCAAGTGCTGGAGCTGAACATCGCCAGCCCGGCGTGGTGCCTGCGCCTGTTCAGGATGAATCGTGAGGCGGGCCTGGCCGTGGCGCTGGCGCTGGTTGCCGGGCGGCTGTGAGTGGCGATGCGGCCGAGGCCTTCATCCGCGCCCATACCGCGCTCGGGCGCGCCCCCCTGGTGCCGGAACTGGCTCTGCATCTGGCCAGCGAGATCACGCCGATCTGGCAGGCGAGCGAGGACTGGCTCCGGCAGCGCAACATAGCCCCGCCGTTCTGGGCGTTCGCGTGGCCGGGCGGTCAGGCGATTGCCCGCACGCTGCTCGATGCGCCATCGCATGCCGCCGGCCGCCGGGTGCTGGATTTTGCGGCTGGCTGCGGAATCGCCGGCATCGCGGCGGCGCGGGCCGGTGCGTCCTGCGTGGAAGCGGCCGAGATCGATGCGCTGGCCGTGGCGGCCACCCGTCTCAATGCCGCGGAAAATGGCGTGCGCGTCGCGGCGGGGGCCGGGGATGTGGTCGGGCAGCCGAACCGCTGGGATCTGATCCTGTGCGGGGACGTGTGTTACGAGGCGCCAATGACGCGGCATATCCTGCCGTGGCTGCGGGCGATGGCGGCCGCCGGGGCGGAGGTGTGGATTGCCGATCCGGGGCGGGCGTATTTGCCGGCGGAGGGGCTGGCACAACTGGCGTTCTACGAGGTGCCAACGACGCTGGAGCTGGAGGACCATGTCACGCGACCCACGACGATTTACCGGCTGGCGGCTTAGCGACCGCCGCCGGATGGCAGGGCCGGGGCCGGGTTTCTGGAGCGTTGGCGGAGCGATGACCGAGTATCTCTTCCTGATGCACGATGACGCGACCGAGGCGGTCAGCGATGCGGCATGGGGACCTTACCTCGCCCGACCGACGCGGCGGGGGGATGCGCCGCGTCGCGGGCGGCCCATCCGCCGGCCAATCAGTACCTGTGGTGGGAGAAGATCAGGAACAGAATGACCAGGACGATGACCAGGCCCAGGCCACTGCCGCCATAGCCGGCATTGGGCGGGCGTTCGTAGTAGGGGTCGCGGCCATACCAGCCACGCTGGTAGCCGCTATGGCCGAAACCGCCCAGGGCCAGGATGACCAGGACGACGATGATGATGAAAAGCAAGCATGTTCTCCAACGGCTAGACCGAGGGTCATAACGGGGATGCGATGATCGGGTTCATCCTGCCCGTGCGGCGCGCGGTTGAATACGAAAGTTTAACATCCGATGAGATTTTTCGACCAAGACACGCCATCCCAATCGGCGTTGAGCCTGACCCTCTGCTTTTCTCCCCGATCGCGAGCCGCCCCTTCGCGGCGCGGCGATCCAGAGCTACACGGCAAGCGTTCGCCGCGTCGTCCTGGATTTTCGCCGCTTCTCGCAATGATGGAATCTGCGAAGGTCGAACTCAACGCCGGTTGGTGTAATCATTTCGGAAATATATTTTCCCTATAATATTGTTGCCGGAGGCCGGTGATTTGTAACAGAATGATCGACTGGTTGGGGGCTTGCTCGCTGTCTTATGCGCTTCATCATTCATATCGGGCCGCAGAAGACCGGCACCACTACGTTGCAGGACACGCTTTACGCCATACGCGAGCCACTGGCCGCGGACGGCATCCTGTATATGACCGATCTGCACGATTTTCGGATTGCCAACGCGCGGCGCAGCGTGCTGGGCGAGGCGCTGCAACAGCCGATACTGCCGGATATCGCGGGCAGTTTCACCCGCGCCCGCAACCAGGGCTACCACACCGCGATCATTTCCAGCGAGCTGCTGGCGCATCTGCGGGCTGACCAGTTGCGGCCATTGCGGGCAGCCATCGGCGGGGCGCCCACGGTGGTGGTGGCCTATTGCCGGCGCTGGAGCGCGCGCCTGCCCTCATTATGGGCGCAGCGTCAGAAGGGGCGTGCCGGGTCGCCTTTTCCGGATTGGTTTCTGGGCGCGATGGTTCACGCGCAGACCACGGAGTTTGTAAATGAAGCGGTCATGTGGCGCAAATGGGCGGATCTGTTCGGCCCCGATTCGCTCCGGATCGTCTCCCATGATGTGCTGATGCACGCCAAAGCCGATATCGTGGATGACTTTCTCGCAAGCTTCGTGGGCTGGCGCGGCCAGATTGCCCCCGAGCTGCGGGCGGAGCGGCTGAACACGCGGTGGTCTCCCCTCATGACGGAGGTCGCGCGTGCGCTGGGGGAGATGGCGCGGCTGCGCGGCGAGCAGTTCCTGTTGAGCCGCCGCGGAGAATTGCTGTCGGCGCGGCGCGGTGAGGGGATGGACGCGTTCCGAACAATGCTGGCGCCGGCGGCGGCGACATGGCGAATCAACGATAAAACCCCGATCCTGGCTGCCTGCGCGGCCCATATGGCAGCATTTTCGGGGGCGGTGGTGCCACGGGCGGGGGATGGCAGGCTGATGATCCCTGGGGTGGCCGTGCACCGGTATTATCTCGCGGGCTGGACGATGCTGCCGGGGGCGATGGCGCTGCTGGAGGATCTGTATGCGCAGATGGAGCCGGTGAAGCTGGCGGCATAAAAAAGAAGCATGTTCTTTTTTGAAAAAAAGAACCAAAAAACTTTTGACACTTGGCGTACGCTGCCGGCGAGTCCGCGACAGCACGATAAAAGTCTTTTGCTTCTTTTCTTCAGAAAAGAAGACCTTTCTGTCTTTAGGATAGTTCAGAGCAGGCAAAGCGCCGCCAGGTCGCGCTTGAGCGACTCCGGCAGATCGATGGGCGCCGTGCGCTTGGCATCTTCTGGCGCGTCCGCTTCCGGCAGGTAGCGCCACCCTTGGAAAGGCTTCTTGAACAGCGGTTGCACCGGCACCAGCCCGGCATCGAGGATCAGGTCGGTGCAGGGCGTGCCGTCGTCACGCTGGCCCTCGGCGATGTCCAGGATGCGTTGGCGGGCGGTGATGATGCGGTTGATCACCCAGTAGATGGAGCCGCCATCGAGAATTTCGGCGGCTCGGCGGGGGAAGTTCCGGGTGCTGTGCCGCAAGGGTGGCCGGGCAAGGGCATAGCGTGTTTGCCAGTTACGCAGATCATCCAGGCAGGTGGCGCCCACGGAGAGTTTTATCAGATGCAAGGCCATGCGGCGGATGTAGCATGTGGCGGCGGCAGCG
>PKZM01000112.1 GCA_003133065.1 Acetobacteraceae bacterium | reverse complement strand
AAACTTTTAGCCCTTTGCGCGCGTCGCCGGCGAGGCGCGCATCAATAATCAAAAGTTTTTTGGTTCTTTTTTTTAAAAAAGAACATTCTTGCCTTTTCCCCGCCAACCCCCTATGTGCCCCTTATTCTTACATCTTCCGCTCTCGGGGGGTGGCCTTCGCGGGCCGCCTTTTTTGTTTTGGACGCAAGCACAACCCTGTTGAACCATACCGGCCTCGAAGGCCGCATCGCCGCCATGGTCGCCCCCACGCTCGGCGGCATGGGGTATGAACTGGTGCGCGTCGCCGTGCTCGGGCGTGAAAAACCCACCGTGCAGATCATGGCCGACCGGGCGGACGGGGCCCTGATCACCGTGCAGGATTGCGAGGCGATCAGCCACGCCGTGGGCGCCGTGCTGGACGTGGACGACCCGATCCAGACCGAATGGACCCTGGAAGTCAGCTCCGCCGGGATTGACCGGCCATTGACCCGCGTCAAAGACTGGAACCGCTTCGCCGGCCACCTGGCCCGCGCCGAGACCAACATGCCCGTCTCCGGCCGCAAGCGCTTCGCCGGCATCGTGCTGGGCGCCGACGAGACCACCGGAAGGCTGCGTCTTGACGACGGCACCGACATCGCCCTGCCGCTCGCCGACGTCAAAAAAGCCCGCCTGGTCCTGACCGACGAACTCATCGCCGCCTGCGCGCCCCAAAAAACCGAAAACCGACACTGACAATTGGGAACTGATACCATGGACACCGCCGTTTCCCGCCCCGAGCTTNNACCATCGACCGCAAGACCGGCGATGTGCGCCTCTCCCGCTGGACCGAGCTTGTGGAAACCGTGGAGAACGAGGAGACGCAGATCCCCGTCCACATCGCGAAAAAATTCCGCCCCGATCTCGATCTCGGCCAGTTCATCGTCGATCCGCTGCCGCCGATCGATTTCGGCCGCATCGCGGCCCAGACCGCCAAGCAGGTGATCGTGCAGCGCGTGCGCGAATACGAACGCCGGCGCCAATACGATGAATTCAAGGATCGCGTGGGCGAGATCATCAACGGCGTGGTCAAGCGCACCGAATACGGCAACCTGATGGTCGATCTGGGCAAGTCCGAAGCCCTGCTGCGCCGCGACGAGCTGATCCCCCGCGAAAGTTTCAGAAACGGCGACCGGGTGCGCGCCTATATCTACGATGTGCGCGAGGAAGTGCGCGGCCCCCAGATCTTCCTCAGCCGCACCCACCCCGCCTTCCTGGCCAAGCTGTTCGCGCAGGAAGTGCCCGAAATCTACGACGGCATCATCGAGATCAAGGCCGTGGCCCGCGACCCCGGCAGCCGCGCCAAGATGGCCGTGATCAGCCGCGACAGCTCCATCGATCCCGTCGGCGCCTGTGTGGGCATGCGCGGCAGCCGCGTGCAGGCCGTGGTGCAGGAGCTTCAGGGCGAGAAGATCGACATCATCCCCTGGTCGCCCCAGGCCGCCACCTTCGTGGTGAATGCACTCGCCCCGGCCGAAGTCACCAAGGTTGTGATGGACGAGGAAGCCGGCCGCGTGGAGGTCGTCGTCCCCGACGAACAGCTCTCGCTGGCCATCGGCCGCCGCGGCCAGAACGTGCGCCTGGCCAGCCAGCTCACCCGCTGGGATATCGACATCCTCACCGAGGCCGAGGAATCCGAACGCCGGCAGGAGGAATTCCGTCGCCGCACCGGCCTGTTCGTGGAAGCGCTGGACGTGGACGACGTGATCGCCGGCCTGCTCGTCACCGAAGGGTTCAATTCCATCGAGGAGCTGGCCTTCGTCGATCGTGACGAACTGGCCGAGATCGAGGGGTTTGACGAGAACGTGGCCGATCAGCTCATCCAGCGCGCCGAAAGCTTCCTGGTACAGCGCGACGAGGCGCTGACCGAGAAGCGCGTGGCACTGGGCGTGACCGACGAGGTGGCGGCCTTCGAGCTGTTCACGCCGCAAATGCTGGTCACGCTGGGCGAGAAAGGCGTCAAGACGCTCGACGACCTGGCCGATCTGGCCGGTGACGAGCTGGTGGAAATCCTGGGCGCCGAGCTGGTGGACGAGGAGACCGCCAATGAAGTGATCATGGCCGCGCGCGCGCACTGGTTTGCCGAGGAGGGTGGGGAGCCGGCTGACGGCGACGTGGCCGAAGAGACCGGCGGGGAGGCTTAACACGGCTGATCCCCAGCCCCATCTGAGCGGCGAGGACGACGCGGATGATCCCGAGCGCGGCCCACAGCGGCGCTGCATCGTCACGCGCACGCACGGTGCGCGCGAGAAGATGGTTCGTTTCGTTATCGGCCCGGACAGGCAGGTGGTGCCCGACCTGGCTGCACGGCTGCCCGGACGGGGTTTATGGTTGAGCGCCCGGGCCGATGTGTTAGAAACCGCGCGTGCCAAAGGCGCGTTCGCGCGCGCCGCCCGCGGCCCGGTCACTGTGCCTGCCGATCTGAACGCCGTCCTGCAAGCCGGGCTTGCCAGGCGGATTTCCGATCACCTGGGGCTGGCACGGCGGGCGGGGCAGGCGGTTGGCGGCTTTGCCAAGGCACGCGAGTGGGTGCAGGCGGGCCGTGCCGGGCTGGTGATGGAAGCCAGCGACGGCAGTGAGGAGGAGCGGCGGCGGCTGTTGTCGGGCGCCGCTGATGGTCTGGCGGTGGCGTGGCCGCTGGATTCGGTGGCCCTGGGTGCGATCTTCGGACGTGACCAGGTGGTTCATGTGGCAGTGCTGGAAGGCCGGTTGGCCGAGGCATTGCGGAATGAGGTCGAACGCCTGGGCGGAATATCCGGCCGGCGTCTGACTGAGACAGTGTTGTGCAAGCAGGCAGGTGAATGAGCGAAACCAACGACCGCGATGTGGGCCAGGATACGGGCGAAGCCGGCAAGGATGCCGCCAAGGGGCGGCTATCCCTGCGGCCGGCCGGCCGCATGGAATTGGGGCGGACAGAGGCTGCCGGCTCGGTGAAGCAGGTTTTCTCCCACGGCCGCACCAAGGTGGTGCAGGTGGAAGTGCGCAAAACGCGCACCGGCGCCCCTAAGCCGGCCTACCCCGCCGCACCGCAGCCGCCGATGCCCGCCAATCTTGGCGCGCCGAACCGGCCGGCTTCACCGGCACCGGCCGCCGCCGCGCCCGCCGTTGCAGCCCCGGGCGGCGCCGCTCGGCCGGCCACACCGCCGGGCCGCACATCCGGCCCCGCCCGCCCTGGCATGGGCGGAAGGGCCCTTACAGCCACCGAACTCGCCGCCCGCCAGCGCGCGCTGGTGGAACAGCAGAAAGTGGTGCAGGAGCAGCAGCGCGAACAAGCCAAACGCGATGCCGAGCGCCGCGAGCAGGAGAAGATCTCGATCCTGTCCGCCGCCGAGGAAGCCCGGCGCCGGGACGACGAAGCCCGCCGTGCCGCCGAGGAAGAGTCGCGCAGCAGCGCCGCCGAACAGCGCACCGCGCGCGACGCTGCCCCCGCCGCCACCCAAGGCAGCACGCAGGAGCAGCCATCTTCACCTGCCGATATCGGCGCCCGCACCGGATCTGCCGCGCCGGCAGCGTCCCCTGGCACGGCGCCCGCACGGCCTGCCACGCCCGCACGGCCCGCCGGCGCGCCCACCGAAACGCTCCGCCTGCGGACCGGCCGGGACGACGAGGACGACCGCGGCGGCATCCGCCGCCCCGGCGGCCCCGCAGCCCCNNCGTCCGCCGCCAGCGCGAGCGTGAACGCCGACAGGCGGAACTCGCCGCCCTGCGCGCCGACCAGGTGCGCGTGGTGCGTGACGTGGTACTGCCGGACGCGATCACGGTACAGGAACTCGCCAACCGCATGGCCGCCCGCGCGGCCGATGTGGTCAAGACCCTGATGCGCATGGGCGTGATGGCAACCGCCACCCAGGTGCTCGATTCCGATACCGCCGAGCTGGTGGTGCAGGAATTCGGCCACCGCGTGCGCCGCGTCTCCGAAAGCGATGTCGAACAGGGCATCGATGGCGTCGAGGATGTGGATGCCGATCTGTCGCCACGCGCCCCGGTCGTCACCATCATGGGCCATGTCGATCACGGCAAGACCTCGCTGCTCGATGCCCTGCGCGCAACCGATGTGGCGGCCGGCGAGGCCGGTGGCATCACCCAGCATATCGGCGCCTACCAGGTGAGCCTGCCCAGCGGCGCGCGGATCACCTTCATCGACACGCCGGGCCACGAGGCCTTCACCAGCATGCGTGCCCGCGGCGCGTCCGTCACCGATATCGTGGTGCTGGTCGTCGCCGGCGACGACGGCGTGATGCCGCAGACGATCGAGGCGATCAAGCACGCGAAAGCCGCGCATGCGCCGATCATTGTCGCCATCAACAAGATGGACAAAACCGACGCCAACCCCACCCGCGTGCGCCAGGAATTGCTCAGCCACGAGATCGTGGTGGAGGACATGGGCGGCGAAACCCAGGATGTGGAGGTGTCCGCCACCAAGCGGATGAATCTCGACAAGCTGGAGGAGGCCATTCTCCTGCAGGCCGAAATTCTCGATCTGCGCGCCAACCCCGATCGGGCCGCCGAAGGCTCGGTGATCGAAAGCCGGCTGGACCGCGGGCGCGGCCCGGTGGCCACGATCCTGGTGCAGAACGGCACGCTGCATCAGGGCGACATTGTGGTGGCCGGCGCCGAATGGGGCCGCGTGCGCGCGATGCTGGACGACAAGGGACGCCAGATGAAGGTCGCCGGGCCTTCAACACCCGTGGAAATCCTCGGTCTCGGCGGCGTGCCGAGCGCCGGCGAACCGTTCGTCGTCGTCGAAGATGAAAGCCGCGCGCGCGAGATTTCTGAATTCCGCACGCGCAAACTGCGCGACAAGGCGGCCGCCGGCGCCACCGCCGCGCGCGGCACGCTGGAGCAGATGCTCACCCGCATCGCCGCCGGCGCACAGAAAGAGGTGGCCGTCGTCATCAAGGCCGACGTGCAGGGCAGTGCCGAGGCCATCCAGGCCACCGTGCTGAAGCTGGAACACGAGGAGGTGAAGGTCCGCGTGCTGAACGCGACCGTCGGCCAGATCACCGAAAGCGACGTGCAGCTCGCCAAAGCCTCCAACGCGGTGATCGTGGCGTTCAACGTGCGCGCCACCAGCCAGGCCCGCGAACTCGCCCAGCGGGACGGCGTGGACATCCGCTACTACTCGATCATCTACCAGGTGGCCGACGACATCGAGCAACTGGTCAAAGGCAAGATCGCGCCGAAATACCGCGAGAACTTCCTCGGCTACGCCGAGATCCGCAAGGTGTTCGACATCACCAAGACCGGCAAGGTCGCCGGCTGCATGATCACCGAAGGCCTCGTCAAGCGCGGCTGCGGCGTCCGCCTGCTGCGCGACAACGTGGTCATCCACCAGGGCGAACTCTCGCAGCTCAAGCGCTTCAAGGACGACGTGAAGGAGGTTGCCCGCGGCTACGAATGCGGCCTCTCCTTCGCCGGCTTCAACGACCTGCGCGAGGGCGACATGGTCGAGTGCTACGAAAGCGAGCTGGTCCCCGCGTGAAGGCCCAGCGAAAGGAAACGCGCCTGGGCGCGGCGAAAGCCGCGCCCAAGCGGGCCTATACCGAAAAGAAATCCACGCCCAAACCGCCCTCGCAACGCCAGTTGCGCGTCGCCGAAGAAGTGCGCCACGTCCTCTCCGGCATTTTCACCCGCAACGAATTCCGCGATCCGGATCTGTCCGACGTGCTGATCACGGTGACGGAAGTGCGTATGTCCCCCGATCTCAAACACGCCACCGCCTTCGTCACCCGCCTCGGCCGCACCGACATCGACGCCAAACTCCCCGCCCTACGCCGCGCCGCCCCCTATTTCCGCGCCCAAGTCGCCCACGCCATGCGCTTGCGGGTGGCGCCGGATATTTCGTTTCAGGCTGATATCGCGCTGGAATATGCGATGCACATCGACGCCCTGCTGCGGGCGCCGGATGTCGCGAAGGACCTCAAGGAAGCATAGAAGTGAAGGAAGACTTCTTTTTTGAAGAAAAGAAGCAAAAAACTTTTGACTGTTGGCGCGTGCCTCGCCGGCAGCTTACGCAAAGGGACAAAAGTTTTTGGTTCTTTTTTTCAAAAAAGAACGCTCTTTCCTTTCTGCCGCCCACCCGTCACCCAATACACCACCAAACTCCCCGCAATCACCCCCACCAGCCCCGCCACTTCAATCCACCGCGCCGCCAGCACCATCGCTGCCATGCCCGCAAGCCCCACGCACACCGCGATCGGCAGGAACCGCAGGTTCAATGCCGGCCCCGAGAGCGCCACGCGCCGCCGCTGCAACACGAAGGCCGACGCGCAGGACAAGCTGTAGATGCCCACCGATGCCAGCGTAGACAGCACCACCAGCTCCAGAAACGACCCCGTGATCGCCAGCACCGCCGAGGCCACCACATAGGCCACAACAGCGTTGCCCGGCACGCGCGACCGGGTCGTCAGCCGCCCGAACCACGCCGGCAGCCTGCCATCGCGCCCGAACGCGAACAGCAGCCGGGATGCCCCCAGCACGTCGCTCGCCATCCAGGCCAAAGCCGAGATAAACGCCCCCGCCAGCAGGATCGCACGCGGCCACGGCCCGAGCCGCCCGGCGGCTTCGGCCAGCGGCGCCAGGCTATGAGCCAAATTCGTGCCCAGCAAATGCTGCGCGGTGAGCTGCACGCCCACATACAACGCCAGCACCCCCAGCATCGCCATGAACAGCGCCCGCGGCAGCGTGTGATGCGCATCGCGCACCTCGCCGCTGGCGCTCAGCGGCGATTCCATGCCGCACAGCGCGAACAGCGTCAGGATCATCGCCCGGCCGAATCCGCCCAGGCTCACCGGCGTGGGCGGCGGCCCCGCCGGCGCCGCAAGCGTGAGCGACACAATCCCCAGCCCCAGAAAAAACAACAGCGGCAGCATCTTGATGGCGGTGGCCGCGGTGATCAGCCGCGCGGTTGTGCGCACGCTGACCAGATTGGCCACGCTCAGCACCGAAAACAGCGCCACAATCACCACCGCCCGCCCCGCCCCGGCCGCCAGCACCGGCACCACCGAGCCGAACGTATCGGCCACCAGCGCCGCGATGCCGCCGCTGGCCAGCAAATCCGACATCAGCAACAGCACGCCCGCCACAAACCCCGTGGCCGGCCCAAAGGCGGCCTCCACCGTGCCGTAAACGCCCCCGCTTGTCGGCACCCGGCTCCCCGCGGCGGCGAAACACACCACCACCGCGGCCATCACGATCCCGCACACCAGATACGCCCACGGCGCCGCGCGACCTGCCTCCAGCGCCACCGTGGCCGGCAAGGTAAAAATCCCCGCGCCCACCACGGCGTTCACGATACTGGCCGCCAGCCCCGCCGTGCCGATGTCGCGCACCAGGCCATGGTCGCGCCCCAGCCTGGGCGTGGGCGCCGCGAAAGCCTCGAACGGAGTTGCCTGGAGTTCCGACACGCTGCATCACCGTTGCATGACCATACCAACCCTGACGGAACTGCGCGCGTGGGACAAGCAGGATCCGCTCGCCCCCGTCCGCGCCGCCTTCGCCCTGCCCGATGGCGTGATCTACCTGGACGGCAACTCCCTCGGCCCCCTCCCCCGCGCAACCCAAGCCCGCCTCGCCACGGTCATTGCCCAGGAATGGGGCACCGGCCTGATCCGCAGTTGGACCGATGCCGGCTGGATGGCCGCCCCCGCCCGCATTGGCGACAAAATCGCCCGCCTCGTGGGCGCCGCCCCCGGCGAGGTCATCGTCGCCGACAGCACCAGTGTGAACCTCTTCAAGCTTGCCGCCGCCGCCCGCGCCCTGCACCCAAATCGCTTCACGCTCCTCACGGAAGCCGGCAACTTTCCCACCGACCGGCATGTGCTCGACGGGCTGGCGGCGCAGACGCCAGGGCTGCGGGTAAAGACAGTGCCGGCAGATGAAATGGCCTCGGCCATGGATGAAGATACCGCCGCGGTGGTTCTCTGCCACGTGCATTACCGCAGCGGCGCGCGCTACGACATGGCAGCGCTGAACGCCGCCGCCGCGCGCTGCGGCACCACCATCGTCTGGGATCTGAGCCACAGCACCGGCGCGGTGCCCCTGTCGCTTGCCGCCGACGGCGCCGAAATGGCCGTCGGCTGCGGCTACAAATTTCTCAACGGCGGGCCGGGATCGCCCGCCTTTCTCTACGTTGCGGCAGCTCTGCAAGACCATGTGCGTTCCCCCATCCAAGGCTGGATCGGTCACGCCTCGCCCTTTGGCTTTTCCGACCGCTACGAGCCAGCGCCCGGCATCTCGCGTTTCCTCAGCGGCACCCCCGGCATCCTGGGCCTGGCCGCGCTGGAAGCCGGCGTGGACCTCTTCCTCTCCGCGCCCCAAGCGGCCATCTGGGCCAAATCCGCCCGCCTGTTCGATCTGTTCCGCTGCCTTGCCGCCGCAAGCTGCCCCGCGCTGGAGCTGCTCACGCCCACCGATCCCTTCCACCGCGGCAGCCACATCGCTTTCCGCTGCCCACAAGCAGCCAGCGTGATGCAAGCCCTGATCGCGCGCGGCGTGATCGGCGATTTCCGCCCGCCCGACGTCCTGCGGTTTGGGCTCACGCCGCTCTACACGCGGTACGAGGATGTCTGGAACGCCGTAGAGGCAGTAAAACAAGTAAGAAAGGAAGGCCTTCTTTTTTTAAAAAAAGAAGC
>PKZM01000164.1:4264-4391 GCA_003133065.1 Acetobacteraceae bacterium | reverse complement strand
ACCTATGGCGTGCTGGTATGGGGTTGGCACGAAATGGCGTTCTTCATGGGCTTCCTCACCGGGCCGCGTAAGGTGGCCTGCCCGCCAGGCAGCCGCGGCTGGCAGCATTTCCGCTACAGCGTGGCCG
>PKZM01000164.1:0-4179 GCA_003133065.1 Acetobacteraceae bacterium | reverse complement strand
TCTCGCTCATCGGCGGCAGCGCCATCGTCGCCATCCTCGTGCAACACGCCCGCGCGCCCGGCATCACCCCGTTTCTCCAGGCCGAGCTGGTGTTCCTGATCGCCATGATGTCGCTCGCCGTCATCGAACACGCGCTGCTCGTGCTGCCGTTGCCGTTCACCGCGCTATGGAGCTGGTGGCTGCGTAACAAGGCTCCGGTGGCAGACGAGCAAGCGGCCCCAAATCCCGCTGTCGGCAAGCGCAGGCCCCGCGCATTGCCGCCAGCCACCGCCACCGCGCCTGCCTGGAGTGCGTAAAGGAAGGCCTTCTTTTCTGAAGAAAAGAAGCAAAAGACTTTTATCTGTTTGCTGAAACTGCGGCCGTGGGAGCTGAAAATGGATTACGAGGATTTTTTCCGCACTGAGCTGGATACCCTGCGCACCCAGGGCAATTACCGGATCTTCGCCAACCTCCAGCGCCAGGCGGGCAGCTTCCCGCGCGCCATGCACAAGCGCGCGGGCAGCCCCACCGGCGCCCAGGACGCGCCGCGCGATGAAGTGACGGTCTGGTGCTCCAACGACTATCTCAACATGGGCCAACACCCCACCGTGCTGGAAGCCATGCACGAAGCGCTCGATCGCTGCGGCGCTGGCGCCGGCGGCACCCGCAACATCGCCGGCACCAACCACTACCACGTGCTGCTGGAGGAGGAACTCGCTGACCTGCACGGCAAGGAATCAGCGCTCCTCTTCAACTCGGGCTACATGTCCAACTGGACCTCCATCGGCACGCTCGCCGCCCGGCTCAAAGGCTGCGTCATCCTCTCGGATGCGAAAAACCACGCCTCCATGATCGAAGGCGCCCGGCACAGCCGCGCCCGTATCGAGGTGTTCGCCCATAACGATCCCGCCGATCTCGATCGCCGCCTCGCGGCCCTGGATCCCGCGCTGCCCAAGCTGGTGATGTTCGAATCTATCTACTCCATGGACGGCGACATCGCCCCCATCGCCGAAATCTGCGACGTGGCCGACCGGCACAATGCCCTGACATATCTCGATGAAGTGCACGCCGTCGGCCTGTATGGCCCGCGCGGCGGCGGCATCGCCGAACGCGAAGGCCTGATGCACCGCCTCTCGGTGATCGAAGGCACCCTCGCCAAGGGTTATGGCGTCATTGGCGGCTATATCACCGGCTCCGCCTCGCTGATCGATTACGTGCGCAGCTTCGCCAGTGGCTTCATCTTCACCACCGCCCTGCCACCAGCCGTCGCCGCCGGCGCGCTGGCCAGCATCCGCCATCTGAAATCGAGCGACACCGAACGCTTGGCCCAGCGCGAGCGCGTGGCTCTGCTCCGTGCCCGCCTCGATGAGGCCGGCGTGCCGCACTACAACAACCCCAGCCACATTGTGCCGGTGATGGTGGGCGATGCCGCGCTGTGCAAGCAGATCAGCGACACGTTGCTGGAGGCCCACGGCATTTACGTCCAGCCGATCAATTATCCGACAGTGCCCAAAGGCACCGAGCGCTTGCGCATCACCCCCTCGCCGATGCACAGCGAAGCCGACATTGAGCACCTGGTCGCCGCTCTGTCCCAAATATGGTCGCAACTCGCCCTGAAGCGCGCAGCATAGACCCGACTGGGTGGGCTGCAGCGCAGCCCACCGCATATTCCCAACGACCCGCCCTGTTGAAGTCAGGCGCCGTTACGCTCTTGTCAAACGCCCCCCCTGGCCGATTTTCTGAATCTGCGGCACACGGGGATCATCGCACCTGAGCCGCGATGAGACTTACTCCAGGAGGACAGACTTACCATGCGTGACACACACCAGGCTTCCCGCCGAGGCATTCTCCGGGCTGGCCTTACCGTTCTGGCTGGCGGCATCATCGCCACCGCCGCGCACGCGCAGGATGACAAGGTCGAGCAGAGCGTTGTCCAGTATCAGACCACGCCGAAGGACGGCGCCCAGTGTAGCAGTTGCGTCAACTTCGTCGCCCCCAACGCCTGCAAGGTGGTCTCCGGCACCATCTCCCCCAGTGGCTGGTGCGTCGCCTACGCCCCCAAGTCCAGCTAACGTCCCCGATCCTGCGGCAGCAAAGGCCAGATCTGGTTCCCTGGCCTTTGCTGGTGGGTTCGGCAAGACGGTACTATGGTCATTCAGCCCCGGGCACCGATCGCACCGCTGGGGGCGGGGTGGCGGTTCAGCCGCCATACGAACAGCCCGAAGAGCAGCACGGCATTCAGCGCGAACGGTGCCGTGTGCGACGCTTCGTATAGCAGCACCCCCAGCATAGGGGTTGCGATCACACAGGCCCCGTTCACGGCCGAGACCGCGCCCGCCGCCCATCCCTGCTCATGCTCCATGCCGGCCAGCGACATGGCGGCCGCAAAGCCGGGCCGCGCCAGCGCATAGCCGAAGCACGCCAGCGCATAGCCGAGCAGCAGCGCGCCATAGCCGCCCGCCGCCACCAGCACCACATTGCCGCCGCACGCTGCCGCCAGGCCCAGGCGCAATAGCCACGCGGCCGGCAGGCGCAGCCACGCCGCGACCCCCCATTGCGCCACCAGGCTGACCGCCGAGCCTGCAATCAGCACATACACGATGAAGCGCTGCGCCTGCGCCGGATCGCGCCCCAGCGTATCGATCACCTGAAAGCCGACCACAAAGCCGTTTACCGCCTGCGCGGAGGTCAGCAGCAGCCCGCACACCAGCAGGGATGCGAACCGCCTGTCGCGCCACAGCCCTGGCGCCACCACCGGCCGTGCCAGCGCCGCGCCAATCCGCTCCGCCCGCGCCGACTCGGCCACTGTCAGCCGCACCATCAGGAACACCAGAATGGCCGCCACGCCGAATCCCAACATCGGTCCCGAGAGGTCCACGCCCGGAAACACCAGCAGGGGTGCGACCGCCGGCCCCAGGATCGTGCCCAAGCCGGTCGCCCCCGCCAGTTGCGCCAGCGATGCGGTGCGCGCTGCCCCCGCCGTGTTGTCCGCCACATACGCCTGCGATGCCACGCCCGCCGCGGAGCCCAGCAGCCCATAGATCGCACGCAGCACGGCGAAACCGCCAAAGATCCAAAGCGGGGGCGCCGCGCCGTGCAGCCCGGCCAGCACATCGATCCCGCAGCCGAGCATGGACACCGCGAAGCCCCCCAAGCCCAGCAGCATCAAAGGCTTGCGTCCCCGCTGCTCGGAAATCCGCCCCCATACCGGCGAGGCCAGAGTCCATAGCAGCGCGGACAGCGAGAACGCCCCCGCGACCTGCCAATCCGCGACCCCGATCTTGCGCCCCAGCGCCGGCATCACGGATTGCAGCCCGGTCGTGCCGGCGGCCATGGACAGTGCGACGATCCCGATCACGATGAGCGCGCGGGGGGCTAATGTCGGGGGGGCGGGGGGAATGGTAACCTCAGGCAAGGAAGAAAGATGTTCTTTTTTGAAAAAAAGAACCAAAAAACTCTTACTCTTGCGCCTTCTCATCGGCCCGACACGTAGCCGCGGCGCGTACCTGAACAGATAAAAGTTTTTTGGTTCTTTTTTTCAAAAAAGAACACTTCCTTCCTTCCGTCTTACGCTTATTGCGAGATTCCCCCGCCCGGTTCAACCTCCGTGCCATGAAGAATTCGGATACGCCCATGCCAACCGACCACGTCGACGTCCTGATCATCGGCGCCGGCCTTTCCGGCATCGGTGCCGCCTGCCACCTGACCATGCAAAGCCCCGCCCGCAGCTACGCCATCCTGGAAGGCCGCGAGGCCATCGGCGGCACTTGGGATCTNNGCCAAAGCCATCGCCGATGGCGCCTCCATCCTGAACTACATTCGCGAAACCGCCGATGCCTACCATGTTACTGAAAAAATCCGCTTCAACCACAAGGTAAGGCGTGCCGACTGGAACAGCCAGACAGCCACCTGGACCGTGGAAGCCGAAACCGGCCCGACTGGGGCGATAAGCCGCTTCACCTGCAACTTCCTCTTCGCCTGCAGCGGCTATTACGATTACGCCGCCGGCTATACGCCCGATTTCCCCGGCACAGGCGATTTCCGCGGCCGCATTGTCCATCCCCAGCACTGGCCCGCCGATCTGGATACCGCCGGCAAAAATATCGTCGTCATCGGCAGTGGTGCCACCGCCGTCACGCTGGTGCCCGCGCTGGCTGAAACCGCAGCGCAGGTGACTATGTTGCAGCGCTCGCCGACCTA
>PKZM01000041.1 GCA_003133065.1 Acetobacteraceae bacterium | reverse complement strand
TGGCATGGCGAGTCAGATGGCGTTCGTTTTTGAGCACCGGCGCGGAGCGGCCGTTTGGGGGCCGTGAGCACCGGAGCGCAAAAGACCGGCGCCAGATGGCCGCCAGGGCAGGTTTTGAAAGGTGCTCTTAGGGCAGTTTTCAAAACCTCGTATGGCTCGATCAGAGACGTTCGTTTTTGAGCAGCGGAGCAGACCGGCCTTTTGGGGCCGCGCGGGTTTACGCGTAGCCCGCATGAAATGCGGGAACGCACGGCGCCGGGTCAGCCCGCGTCGGTCAGTGGCAAAGTGATATCAGTTGCTATCGATATGCCGCAGGAGATGGCAGGAAAGAATGACTCTTCTTTCTTGAAAGAAAGAAGCAAAGAACTTTTGTTTGTTGAGTGTCAGAAATCATACACCAGCCGTGCCCAGAACACCCGGCCCAGAACATCGTAGGTGCTCGTGTCCGTGTTGGTCTGGCCATCAACCAGGGTAGGGGGGCGAATATCGGCCAGATTGTCGATGCCGGCCATGGCGGTCAAGCCGCCGAAATGGCGCGTGATATCCAAATCCTGATAGAATACATCGGGCGCCTTGCCGAACAGATCGGTGGGCGCATCGCCCAGCACGCGCGCGCCGGAAATGAAACGGCCGGTCCACCCTAACGCCCAGGAACCTCGCTCCCAATCCACGGTCGCACGAGACCGCACAGTTGCGTAACTGCCCACCTCGCTCAGCCCAGGAAACGTGCCGGCATACTGCGTAAAACCCGGCTGGCCATCCGTGTGCAGCCGGTAATCCAGCAGCCAGTCGGTCTGCCACCCAAGCTTCAGCACGCCAAACTTCGTCGGCGGCGCATGGGCGGAAAGCGAAAAATCGATGCCGTTTTCCTTGATGGTGCCAACGTTCTCATCCAGCGCCAGAATCGAACTGATCTGCCCCGCATTGCCGCCGCCGCCAATCCGCATGATCAGGCGGCACAGATCGCTGCTGAGATTGGCGCTCTCGTAACAGATATCGGCAATGAGATTTGGATCGGTATCGGCCAGCGAATCGATCGCGCTGGTGATGCGATATTGGTAATAGTCCACACTGGCGGAAAGCCAGCGTGCTGCCGGCGGCGTAATCGTAAGGCCCAGCATTTCGTTTTCCGCCTGCTCCGGATGCAAACGCGGATTGCCGCCGCTCAACACATCGATCAGCGACGACGCCTGGGTAAAATTGGGGCCAAGCCCTTGCGCCAGACAATTTGCATTCACCACCGGATTGGATCGCAGCCCGGAAGCCTTGTCGCACGGATCGGTCACCGGCTGCGCGCTGCCGGTGATCCCAAGGAACGCTTCCGAAATGGCCGGCGGCCGCCGCGCCGTGCCGCTGACGGCACGCAGATGCACACCCTGCACAGGCATATAATCCATCACCGCGCGCAAGGTGGGAAACGATCCGTAGCGCGTCGTGCCAGTAAACCGGGCCTCCAGCAGGAAATCCATGCGGTGCGCCAGGAAAACATCCTTCAGCAGCGGAAGCGAAAGGCTGGCATACGCCTCAAAACTGTCATACCCGCCGGAGGTGGGAAGCGCATCGTTGCCGGCCTGGCTGCCCTGGGCGGTAACCGGCGGAACGGTGGTATACGCGCTCTCCGCCCTTATATCGCCCCCGACCATCAGCCTGGCCGCGCCGCCGGGCGCGCTGAACACAGGCAAGCTGGCGTGCCCCTGCCCCACCGTCTCCGTGTAGGCGGACTGCGACCGGGCCGTATACGTTATGTAGTTCAACGCCTGCTGGGAAAGGCTGTTCGGCCCGAACCAGTTGGCTTCCACGCAGCCAAGTGCCACCGGGCAGGCGCCGTTGCCCGCGGTTTGCAGCGCGCGGGTAAGATTGATCGCGTTGTCGGTCACGTAATTGCTCAGGCTCTGGCCACGATTGAAGGAAACCGACCAGGCCCAGCTTCCCTGCACGCCATCAAGCCCGGCCAGCACACGCCAAACCGGCCCGCTGGTTGTGGTGGTCTGCGCGCCCGCCTGCGTGATCACCTTTTCCAGCGAGACGGTTTCGCCAAAAGGGTTGTACGGATCGCTGGCCGGGATGGTGAACCCGTCCGGGTTCCTGTCCGTGCCGGTAAGCCCCAGGATTGGCGGCGGTTGCAGGGTGGCGGCGCGCCGGTCGGTGAACAGCAGCTCGGTATTGGCGCTGATGCTGTCCGTCAGCGCTGTGTCGCTGTCGAAATAAGCACTTTCGCGTTGCAGCCCGCCTTGCAGATAGTGGTTCGCGGCGATGTTGGTGAAATCGGCCGCGGCATCATACGGGGCGGTCTGCCCATTACCGAGAGCGACGGAATTGACGCCGGGCCCGACTGCGTGGCCGCCGGCGGTGGCGGGGCTGCCGTAGAGGATCTGATCGCCATTCGGGGTAGCCGTGGCCGAAGCGATCGGCGCGGCTGACCAGGCGCGGTTGCTCTGCAGCACCGGGTCGCGCTGATAGAAATCCAGGCCGAACGCCACGTGCGTGAAGCCGAACTGATGACCGCCGACCAGGCTGATATCGGCGGTGCCATCGTCCGGCACGCCGGTGGCGGCGCCATAGGTTTGCAGATGCAGGCCATCGCTCTGGTCCTTCAGCACAACATTCACCGCGCCGGCCACGGCATCGGGGCCGTATTGCGGCTGGGTGCCATCCTGCAACACCTCGATATGGTCCACGAAGGCGGCGGGTATGTCGTTCAGATCGACCGCTTCGTCCGTCTGTATGCCGCTGAGCACAAAGCGGCTCCCATCCACCAGCACCAGGGTGCGATCAAAATTCAGGTTGCGCAGATCGATGAAATATTCGCCGAAACCGCCATCGGTTTGCGCGGCGTTGATGCCCTGGCTGCCGAAGGCGGGGATCTCGTCCAGCAGCGCGCCGAGCGTGGAGGCACCGCTGCGCGCGATGGCGCCGCTATCAACCACGGTTGTGCGGTTGGGGGAATTTTGGCTATCCGGCGCCAGAACCGTGATCTGCTCGGCTTGCTGAGCCACGGCGGCATCGAACGTGCAGAGATCGAACGTGCAGAGGAGGAAGGCGGCGGCGAGCGGACGCGCGCGCAAAATAGTGGGCACGCACCCCTGTGCCGGGGGCGATGAGGTGGGTCAATCGGGGCCGCGGCATTGCCATGGAATGTTCATCAATACGCGCCGGCCGGTTCCCCCCACCCCCGTTTCCAGCTAAGAGCGCCTTTCAAAACCTGGCATGGCGAGTCAGATGGCGTTCGTTTTTGAGCACCGG
>PKZM01000090.1 GCA_003133065.1 Acetobacteraceae bacterium | reverse complement strand
CGCCTTCGGCACCGAGACCACCCAGCCCATCGGCGCCAACTTTGCCCTCACCCCTGGCAGCCCCGCCATTGGCCGCGGCCTGCGCGCCAGCTACCTCAACCCCCAATCGATCGATCTCGGTGCCTGCCCCAGCACCGTGACGCAATGCCCCTAGAAGGAAGGGAAGAGTCTTCTTTCTTGAAAGNNGCGGAGCGGCCGTTTGGGGGCCGTGAGCACCGGAGCGCAAAAGACGGGCGCCAGATGGCCGCCAGGGCAGGTTTTGAAAGGCGCTCTTAACTGTTTAGGCGTGGGTGGCGGGGGGCGGGCGCCAGCGGCAAAGATCGGTTAAGGTACACGTGATATCGGTGCGGGAATCGTCGGTCTGCGCCAATGGCCGCAAGAGCGTTGAAACAGCCGCCAAGGCACTTACCGATGCATATCCTCAGCAATCTCGCCGTCCGCACCAAACTCACCCTGTTGCTCGGCCTCACCACCCTGGCCCTGCTTGCAGCGATCGGGGCCGCATCCTCTCTGCTCCACCAGCGCATGTTCGATGACCGCATCGACACGCTGCATGCGATCGTCGACGAAGCCGCCTCCATGGAAACTGACCTGCTGCAGAAACAGCGCGCCGGACTCATCACCCGCGATCAAGCCATCCAGCAATACCGTGATAGGCTGCGCCCCATCCGCTTCGGCGGCGGATCAGGTTATTATTTTGCCTACACCTTGGATGGCCAAACGCTCGTCCTGGGTCCCACGCCCAAACTCGAAGGCACCAACCGCCTCGGCGCCCGCGATGCGGACGGAAAATTATGGCTGCAAGCACAGATAGCGGCGGCGCGCCAGGGCGGCGGCACCGTGACCTACCGCTACCCCAAACCGGGAACCACCACGGCATTGCCGAAATTGTCCTATGTCCGCCCGTTGCCGGAGTGGAACATGTATGTGGGCACGGGCCTGTATATCGACGATCTGAACGCCGATTTCCGCGGACTCCTCGCGCAATTGGGGCTGGTCGGCGGCCTGGTGCTTCTGGTGGCACTGCCGGCCGCCTGGCTGATCAGCAGCAACATCACCCGCCCGCTCGGCAGCCTGACCCGGGCGATGGCGCTGCTGGCGGAAGGCGATCTTGCAACTCACATCCCGGCCACCCGCCGGCGCGACGAAATCGGCACGATGGCCGCCACCGTGCTGGTGTTCAAGCAAAGCATGAACGAAACCGAAAGGCTGCGCGCCGAGCAGGAAGCTGCCAAGCAGCAGGCCGAAGCCACGCACAAAGCCAGCCTCGATCGCATGGCCAACGATTTCGAAACTCAGATCGGCCAGTTGATCGCTGCCCTCTCCGCCGGCTCCGCCGAGTTGAAAGCCACGTCCCAGGCCATGACGCAGGCCGCCCAGGAGAGCAACCAGCAGGCCATCACCGTGGCCGCGGCGGCCGAGCAATCCACCGCCGGCCTGCAAACCGTGGCCGCCGCCGCGGAACAGTTGACCGCCTCGATTGGTGAAATCAGCCGGCAGGTGGCGCAATCTTCAAAAATAACCGGCCGCGCGGTAGAGGATACGAAACGGTCCGATACGATCGTGCGCGCGCTGGCCGCAAGTGCCGAAAAGATCGGCGCCGTGGTCGGCCTGATCACCAACATTGCCCGTCAGACCAACCTGCTGGCCCTGAACGCCACGATCGAGGCGGCCCGCGCCGGCGAGGCCGGGCGAGGCTTTGCCGTTGTCGCCGGCGAGGTGAAGAGTCTCGCCACCCAAACCGGCCGCGCGACCGAGGAAATCGGCGCCCAGATCACGCAGATCCAGAGCGCCACGCGCGAGGCGGTGGAGGCGATCCGCGCTATCACCACCACCATCGAGGAGGTGAGCACCATCTCCACCACCATCGCCGCCGCCGTGGAACAGCAAGGTGCCGCCACCGCCGAAATCGCCCGCAGCGTGCAACTCACCACAGGCGCCGGCCAGGCCGTGACCACCGGCATTACCGGCGTGCGCCACGCGGCCGGCGGCACCGGCACCGCCGCGCAGAACGTTCTGACCGCGGCGACGAGCCTTTCGCACCAAGCGGAGCAGTTGAACCATGAGGTGAGAACGTTCGTGGAGGGGGTAAGGGCGGCGTAGGAAGGAAGGTCTTCCTTTTTGAAAAAAAGAAGCAAAAAACTTTTAACTGTGCTGTCGCGGATTCGCCGGCAGCGCGCGCCATAGGTCAAAAGTTTTTTGGTTCTTTTTTTCAAAAAAGAACACTCTTCCTTACTGACTCACCCCAGCCCGCAACTGAATCCCCCTTGCCCCGGCAATCTCCCACCGCAGCCAATAAAAGCATACGGCCGCAGCCGCCACGCACGCAACCAGGTCACCCGCCAACGGAAGCCGCGGCAATGCACCATGCGAAAATCCGCCAGGGCCAAGCGGGAAGCTGACAACCAATACGACGTTGAGTACTGCGATCAGCCATAGAAGCTCAAACCGCAAGGCAATTGGCATGAAGAACAGGCTCAATACCGCCGCCGGCATGATCCAGCTCGCATACGTCAACGCCGTGCCGCCGGCGGCGGCAGCCAAATACAGGCAAGTTGCACACGGCCCGATTGCCACGGCGGCCATCAGGACAACGGCGACCGTGGTGGCGGAAATCGGCAGCAGGCGGATGACGCGCAACCCGCGCATCAAAAACATCGGCGCGGTGTATGAAACCATGAACGGGGCCATCATCATGATCGGATGGAGGCCGGCCAAACCCTTTTTCGACAAGATGAGCGCGGCTGGCACCAACACCGCGCCGGCGACGTTAATGAGTATCCAGGGAAGCAAAACCGGCATAAAGGCCAGCCAACCGTGCGCACGCCCCGGCGCAGTGGCAGCACCCTTGGCCGGCGCCATATGGCGCTTGAGCAAAATATCGCGGCGCACACACACGAACAGCGCGGCCGGCAACCCGGCGGCCATTGCCAGCGCCAAGGCGCCAGAAGCGTCGTGCCGTGGCAGGAACTCGGCCATGACAACCAAGGCCATGCCGGCCACGCAAAGCGCGCCGCTCAGACACGTGGCGGTTCTTCGGGTCCAGCCAGGCCAGCCGATACGCCCTGAAGCGTCTGGCCAGAAGCTCCAGGCGATCACGAAGATGCCCTGCAGCCCCGCGCCGTCCAACGTCATGGGCAGGGCTGGCCAGATGCGGCGCCCGTGCCAGCCGAACCACGCGGCCGCACTGCCCAACACGACGGCCACAAAAAGCACCGGCATCGCAAAGCCTATCGCCCAGATCGTCGCTTCGGCTTGCTGGCGCGTCTGCGGCAGGGTCATCAGCAGGCGGTTGGACGGCAGCCGGTTGACCACAAACGATCCAAACACCAGCACTTGAATCACCAGGCCCATGCGAAAACACGCCTGCCACCCGAGTTGTGTGATTTCAAAGACCGTAATCGCACCCATCGGAACGGCCAGAACCACAATCCACGAGCGCAGAACCTCCGCCGCGATATTGCGGGTGGCGTGCGCGGCCCCGCCGGCCCTCATGCCGCCAGCTCACGCACTGGCGGCGTACTCTCCAGCGCCAGGTAAAGCTCTTCCAGTGCCAGCGCCTTCCGCTCGACAATCTCGCCCGCGAGCGTGCTTTCCCAGCCCGGCGCCAGCGCCTCCCGGTCGCCCAGATAGCGCGCCCGTGCGCCCAGATGCGCGAGCAATGTCAGGCCCGGCACCACGGGCGCATCCGCGCCGGCGGCAAGGGCAACATCAATCTGGACGTAGCGCTCGCTTATCGTTGCCATATCGCCTGCCAGACGAACGCTGCCTTGATGGATCAGGGCAATCCTGTCCGCGAAGCGTTCCAGATCGGCCAGAATATGCGTGGCGATCAGGATGGTTCTGTTCGGGCGTTGCATGCGATTCAAAAGCTCGGCGTACAGCACCCGGCGCGCCACCGGATCAAGCCCGGTTGTGGGTTCATCCAGCACGATCAAATGCGGATCACGCGACAGCGCCAGCACCAGGCCGAGCTTGCTGGCGCCACCAAACGAGAGCGCCGGGATGGATTGGCTGCGCTGCAGGCCGAAGGCTTCGAGGAGCGATTCGCATTTCACATCGTTCCAGTCAGGATAGAACCCGCTGACGAAATCGATCAGCCGGCCCACGCGGCCCCAGGGCAGGTAGCTGGTTTCGGGGCCCGCATAGGCGATGCGCTGCTTGATCGCCACCTCGTCGCGCGCGATGTCCATGCCCATTACCGTGATCGTGCCGCTCTGCGCGCGGCCGACGCCGCAGATCAGATCGAGCAGCGTGGTTTTGCCGGCGCCGTTCGGGCCGATCAGGCCGAAGATGCACCCCGCCGGAATTGTCAGCGAGAGCGGCCCAAGCTGGAACCGCCCTTGGCGGCGAACCACATCACGCACGTCCACCGCATTCTGCATCAGGTTTCTCCTGTCCGAAACGCGTCCCGCAGCCAACTCACCAGCTTCGCCTCGCTCAGGCGCGCGGTTTTGGCTATGGCCGTCACGTCATGAAACGCCCGGCGGATGGCGATTTCCGCCTGCGCCCGTGCACGCTCATGTCCCTGCATCGAAACAAATGTGCCGAGCCCCTGGCGCGTGCTCAGCAGCCCCTCGCGCTCCAGCTCCTCGTAGGCGCGTTTCACCGTAATCACGCTCACCATCAGCCCCTCCGCCAAGGCCCGCACCGACGGCAACATCATCCCCGCCTCCAGCCGCCCCGCCCCGATCTCCCGCCGCAGGGCAGCCACGATCTGGCCATAGAGCGGGCCTTCGCCGGACGCCGAAACAGGCCCCAGTTGCAGGCAGATCTGAGCGATGTCCACATAGTTAGTATAGTCGGTATGTACACCAAGTCAACAGCCAACTCAGGATGCGGTGCGCGTTGGCATTGCACCATCTCGCCGATGTCGTTTAGCCACTCTTCGCGCTTCCGCTCGTTCTTCTGCCGGGTTTCTTCACTTAGAGCGCCTTTCAAAACCTGGCATGGCGAGGCAGATGGCGTTCGTTTTTGAGCACCGGAGCGGAGCGGCTGTTTGGGGGCCGTGAGCACCGGAGCGCAAAAGAAACCGGAGCGCAAAAGAAACCGGAGCGCAAAAGAAACCGGAGCGCAAA
>PKZM01000025.1 GCA_003133065.1 Acetobacteraceae bacterium | reverse complement strand
CGGTGCGCTTGAGTCTCTCTGCAACAATTCCCCGCATGGCGAGCGGCACCGTTGCGGCGAGGCGATCCCGTGCCACACGGCAAGCGTGCAGTGTGTGGCTCTGGATTTTCGCCGCTTCTCGCAATGACGGGATCCGGGAATGTCAAACTCTATGCGCTTTGCTATAACTTCGGGGATATTCTTCGTGCCGGACTTCGTGAATTTGCGCCTTTGTGGTTAAACTTTTTCGTTTCTTCTCAAGACGTAAGAGTCTTCTTTTTCTGAAGAAAAAGAAGCAAAAAGACTTTAGTATTTTTAGAGCGCCTTTCAAACGAGCGCCAGATGGCCGCCAGGGCAGGTTTTGAAAGGTGCTCTTAGCCGAAGACCCGCAGGCCGGCCAGGTCGGTAGCGCGGCGGGCGCCGCGCTGTTCGCTGGGGGCGAAGCCGTGGGTGGCCTTGAAGTGGCGGGAGAAATGGGCGCAATCGGAAAAGCCGGCGTCCATGGCGATGTCCGTCACCTGGCGATTGGTGTTGTCCAGCAGCCAGCGGGCATAGCGCAGGCGCAGAGAGCGGTAGAATTCCGTGGGCCGCGTGGCCACCACGGAGAGGAACAGACGCTCCAGTTGCCGTGTGGAGAGTTTCAGGCGCATCGCGATTTCGCTGATCGGCAGAGGATCGGTCATGTTCTGCTCCATCATCAGCATCGCACGGCGCACCCGTTCATCCACCACGCCTTCCACCATCGGCGGATGCGGCTGCGCATCGCTGCCGGCACGAGCGCGATCCAGCATCAGCACGTGGCGGCTTTTCTGGGCGACGGAGCGGCCCACATGGCGCTCGATCAGGAACGTTGCCAGATCGGCCGTGCCGCCGCCGCCGGCGCAGGTGATCCTGTCGCCGTCCGCCACGAACAGCCGGTCTGCCACCGGTTCCAGATCGGGAAATTCCTCGGCGAAATCCTGGCTGTGATACCAGCTGACGCAGCATTTGCGGCCTTTCATCAGCCCGGCGCGCGCCAGGATGAAACTGCCCGTGCACAGGCCCACCAGCGCCACGCCAGCTTGCGCGGCGGTCTTCAGATAGGCGATGCTGGCTTCATCCAGTTGTGGGCCGGCATGCAGAAGGCCGCCCACCACCACGATATAGTTGAATTGGGCGGGTGGCAGGAAATCGCTGGTGGGGGAAACCTGCACGCCACAGCTTGCCTTCACAGGGGCCTGCCGCCGCGTCATCACCGACCAGTGGCACAGGATCTGGCGGCTTCGATCGCCCTCGTCGCCTGCCAGCCGCAACTGGTCGATGAACAGGGAAAAGGCGGAGAGCGTGAAATTCTGCGCCAGCACGAACCCCACCGAAAGCCTGGCCGGCTCGCCCGCACCCTCGCGCGCCCCGCCTTCACGCCCGATCGCATCCCGTGTCCGCTGATCCCGCATTCGCGATTCTCCGCTCACCTTGTCCGGCACGCCAGCACAGCAGAAGGCCAAGTTATGCAGTGTTTGTGCCAGGAGTCCCAGCACAAGCTGCAAATCGGCGCATTTTTGCGGCATGGGGTGTTTTGCGTGCCGCGCCGCGCTCTGGTTACGCTATCACATCCTACGCCTGCGACATCTGAAAGACCCAAGCCTTGGCCGCCCGCAAACTGCTCGAAACCCGCTCGATCGACTACATTCCCCTGCGCGAACGCCATGGCAAGGTTTGGCATCTGTGGCCCATCTGGTTCACCGGGGATGCGCAACTGGCAACGCTGGCCAGCGGGGTAATCGGCATCGCGGGCGGCCTTGGCCTGGCCTGGTCGGCCGTGGCGATCATCCTGGGCAGTGCGCTGGGCACCTTCTTCATGGCGTTCCATTCCACCCAGGGGCCGCAGCTAGGGTTGCCGCAGATGATCCAGTCCCGCCCGCAATTCGGCGCCATGGGGGCGCTGCTGGTGTGGTTTGTGGCGCTGGTGACGTATATCGGCTTCAATGCCTTCAACCAGTTGCTGGCCGGGCAGTCTTTGGCGGAACTGGCGGGGCTGCCGCCCACGCTGGGCATCGTGCTGTTCACCCTGTGCGCCGTGATCATCGCCTGCATCGGGTATGACTGGATCCACTACGCCCAGCGCACGCTGGCCTGCCTGATGCTGGCGGCGCTGGCCATCTTCACCATTGGCGCGCCGTTCCTGCCGCATCTTGGCCCAGCCGGCCCCGCGGTGCCCGCCGGCTTCAAGGCCACGCCGTTCCTGGCGCAGTTCTTCGCGGCGGCCTCGTATCAGCTCAGCTGGTCCATCTATGTGTCGGATTATTCGCGCTATCTGCCGCGCGATGTGGGCGTGCGTGCG
Organism: Acetobacteraceae bacterium; assembly: GCA_003133065.1. Classification (GTDB taxonomy): domain Bacteria; phylum Pseudomonadota; class Alphaproteobacteria; order Acetobacterales; family Acetobacteraceae; genus BOG-908. The sequence continues at coordinate 14,908 of PKZM01000025.1, read as the reverse complement.
GCTTTCTGGTGGACTTTTCTGGGCGCAATGATCGGCGGCACGTGGATGATGCTGGTGGGCATGATCACGGCCGCCGCCTTTCCGCATCTGGATGTGGCGGGCGCGGTGCTGGCGTATGGCAACGCCATTCTGCCGCATTTCGGGGTTGTACTGCTGGCGTTTTCGCTGGGGGGGCTGGTGACGATCACCAGTCTTAATCTTTATGGCGCATCGCTGACGTTTCTCAGTGTGGCGGATTCGTTCCATCCGTTGCGGCTTACGGTGGCCAAGCGGCTGGGCACCATTGTGCTCTCCGCGGCCATTGCAAGCGGGCTGGCGCTTCTATCCTCCGGCGATTTCGTCAACCGCTTCGGCGATCTGCTGGCCGTGCTGCTGTATCTGTTCACGCCATGGACGGCGATAAACCTCGTGGATTTCTACGTGGTGCGGAAGGGGCATTATTCGGTAAGGGAAATTTTTAACCGCAACGGCATGTATGGGCGCTGGAACTGGCGCGGGCTTTCCGCCTACGCGGCCGGGTTTGTGTGCATGATTCCGTTTTTCAGCACCGGGATCTACACTGGCCCGGTGGCACGGGCGCTGGGCGGGGCGGATATTGCCATGGTGATCGGGCTGCCGGTGGCGGCGCTGGTGTATTTGGCGGTGTGCCGCAATTTGGATCTGGCGGCGGACCGCAAGCGCGCCGAGGAGGCGGATATTGGTCTGGAAGAATCGGCATGAGGAGGGGAAAGCCAGGGTAGAGAACCTGGCCTTCCGCTCTTTGGACGTGCCTACTGCGCCGGTGCCTGGGTCTGGGTTGTCGTGGTCGTCGTTTCGGCCACGCCCGGTGTCACCGGGGTTGCGGGAACGACGGTGCTGCGGGTGCTGCGCTGCGTGGTGGTGGTCACATCATCGGAGGCACACGCCGCAAGCGCGGAGGCGGCGCACAAAGCTGCTGCCATCAGCAGCGGGCGCAGGGATTTTCCTGTGGTTATCATGGTTTTTCTCTCCGCCTGGGTTCAGTTCGGCGCCGGCGCCGTGGTGGTGGTGACGCTGCTGCTGCTGGTGCTCACGGTCGGGGGCGGCGGGGGTGGCGGCACGATCGTCTTTACCGTGCGGGAGTCGGTGGCGACGCCCTCGCTATCGCGATAGGTGGTGGATTTCGAATAGATCTTGTTTCCGTAAGCGTCCACGCCAGTCACGGTCCTTTCCGTGGCCATCGAGCCTTCGCCCGGCACCGGCGGCGGGGGTGGCGTTACCAGTGTCGGCGGCGGCGGCGCGGGCGGTTGCACAACCGTCGTCTGGCTTGTGGTTGTGGTGTCCGTGGCGGTCTGCGCCATGGCGGCAGAGCTGAGCAGGGCGAGCGCGGCGGCGCTGGCCAGGATGTATTTGGTCAAATGATCCTCCAATAGGCTGAAATGATCCAGATACGCAGGATGATGTCGTGCAGTCTGAAAACGGAACGCTCCGCTACAGGCATTAGTTTCTTGTGCTTAATCTCGGCGGTTGCGTATCGTTGTTCTGTTTCAATATTTCGCGATACTGGAACCGGTGCGGCGTGTGCCCGAAGCAGACTCTTGGCTCAGGTGGCTTGACCTTACCCGAGAATGAGAACAAAGTGCGAACATGAGTTCAATTGACGACCTGCGCCACCGCATTGCCATGATCGAGCGGCCCACCGCGCGACATACCGATGTTCTGCCCTTCGGCGTGCCGGAGATCGACTCGCATTTGCCGGAGAAAGGTCTGCTGCGCGGCGCGCTGCACGAAGTGGGCGGCGGGGGCCCGGATGCGGTGCCGGCGGCGGCGGCGGCGCTGTTCACCGCCGGCATTCTCGCGCGGCTTTCGGGCCAGGTGGTGTGGTGCGCCACCACGCCGGATCTGTTCGCGCCGGGCCTGGCCTGCGCCGGCCTGGCGCCGGATAGGCTGATCCATGCCGCATCGCCTGATGAAAAGACGGTGCTTCTGGTGATGGAGGAAGCCCTGCGCCACCCTGGCCTTGCCGCCGTGGTGGGCGAGCTGGTGCGGCTGCCGATGACGGCCTCTCGCCGGCTGGTGTTGGCGGCGGAAAAATCCGGCGTGATGGCGCTGGCCTTGCGCCGGCAGAAGCACAGCAAGGCGGGGGAAGGCCGGATGGAAGATGAGGCGGTGAATGCCGCCTGCACCCGCTGGCGGATCACGCCGCTGCCTTCGCCGCCTTTGCCCGTGCCTGGCCTGGGCCCCGCACGCTGGCAGATCGACCTGACCCGTTGCCGCGGCGGGCAACCCGCAACCTGGATCATGGAGGCATGCGATGCGCAGGGTCATCTCGCTGTACCTGCCGAGCTGGCCTACGGACAGGATCAGAAAACGCGATATAGGGCGCCCCGCTATGTTGCCTGAGCGGCCGCTGCTGACCGCTTCGCGCGAGGGATCACGCCGGCTGGTGATGGCGGTGGATGCGGCGGCGGCCGGGCTTGGCCTGCGGCCCGGCATGGCGGTGGCGCACGCCCAGGCCATGGTGCCCGATCTGCGGATTGAGGAAGCCGATCCGGCGGGCGATGCGGCGGCGCTTGCGCGGCTGGCGGCCTGGTGCCTGCGGTTTTCTCCGCTGGCCAGCCCCAGCCCGCCGGATGGCGTGTGGATCGATATCACCGGCTGCGCGCATCTCTTTGCCCCGCCTGATGCGCCGGACGATGGCGAACCCGCGCTGCTGCACCAGCTTACCGCCAGGCTGCGCCAGGCGGGGATAGCCGCCCGCGCCGCGGTGGCCGATACGCCCGGCGCGGCCCATGCGATTGCCCGCCATGCGGGCGATCCCATTGTTATTGCCGCTGCCGGCCAGGCGAAAACCTGCATGGCGCCCCTGCCGATCGAGGCGTTGCGGCTGCCCGCGGAATCCGTGCAGGCGCTGCGCACGCTGGGATTCGATACCATCGGGCTGCTGATGGCCGCACCACGCGCGCCGCTGGCAAAACGCTTTGGCAGCGCGATTCTGCTGCGGCTGGATCAGGCGAGCGGTGCGGCGCCGGAGCCGATCGAGCCTACCACCCCGCCCGGCACGCCACGCACCCGCCAGGGTTTTCCGGAGCCGATCGCAACGCCCGAGGATCTGGCCCGCGCCACCGCGCTGCTGACCGACCGGCTGTGCGAAAAACTGGCACAGCGGGGCCTTGGCGCGTCCAGGCTCGATCTCGTGTTTTTGCGCGTGGATGGCGACGCCCAAGCCATCCGCATCGGCACCGCCGCGCCCACGCGCGATGCCGCCCATATGCTGCGGCTGCTGAAACCGCAGATCGAAACCATCGATCCGGGGTTCGGCATCGAGAGCGTCAGCCTGACGGCCTCGCTGGCGGCGCCGCTCGGGGCACAGCAGAGAATTTCCGACCTCTGCGCCGCGCAGGCCGGCGCCGATCTGGCCCCGCTTGTGGATACGCTGCTGAACCGCCTTGGCGCGGAGAGGATTTTTCGCGTGACGCCCGTGGAGAGCGATGTTCCGGAGCGCTCGCTGGCGCCTATCGCGCCGCTGGCGCGGCCCAACGGCGACACGTGGCCGAGCCATCTGCCGCGGCCGGCGCGGCTGTTCACCCCGCCGCGGCCGATCCAGGCGATGGCGCTTCTGCCGGACAACGCGCCCGCGCATTTCATCTGGCGACGCCGCCCGTATCGCGTGCGCCATGCAGATGGCCCGGAGCGCATTTTTGGCGAATGGTGGAAGGACGCGGCCGAAACCTGGTCCGTGCGCGATTATTTCCAGGTGGAGGATGAGGCTGGCCAGCGCTTCTGGCTGTTCCGCCGCGGCGACGGCCAACACAACGCCACGGGGGATCTGAGCTGGTTCCTGCATGGAATCTTCTAAACGCATAAAAGTTCTTTGCTTCTTTCTTTCAAGAAAGAAGAGTCTTTCTTCCTTGAAAATTAATGGGGCTAAAGAACCGCCCAAAAAAGAATTAACCACCACGGCACAAAGGCACAAAGTATTTCACAAAGAAGAATTTATTTTAAGTACTCTCTTCGTGCATTCTTGGTGCCTTGGTGGGGCGCCGCACCGGCATTTAGGAAGAGTCTTCTTTTTTGAAAAAAAGAAGCAAAAAACTTTTACTCATTTAGATACGTCGGGCGGAAACAGCCATGGCCTATACAGAATTGCAAGTGACGTCGAACTATTCGTTTCTCAGGGGGGCGTCGCATGTGGAGGAGTTGCTGGCGCAGGCGAAGCTTTATGCATACGACGCGATCGCCATCACCGATCGCAACACGCTGGCGGGCATCGCGCGGGCGCATCAGCGGGCGGGTGAAGCCAATATTCGCCTTATCGTGGGGTGCCGGCTGGATCTGACGGATTTTCCCTCGCTGCTCGTCTACCCCACCGATCGCGCCGCCTATGCTCGGCTCTGCCGGCTGCTCAGCATCGGCAAAAGCCGCGCCGGCAAAGGCGCCTGCCACCTCAGCTGGAGCGATGTCGCCGCGCGCGCGGAAAACCTGATCGCCATCCTGATCCCGGATCGCCCAAATCCGGAGCTTTCACAGAGTCTTTCGCGCTTGAAAGAGGTTTTTCAAGGCAATGCCCATATGGCGCTGGCCCTGCACCGCCGCCCTGGCGACGCCACTAGGCTGCACTCGCTCGCAACGCTGGCCCAGGCCGCCGGCGTGCCTGCCGTTGCCACCAACGATGTTCTCTATCACCACCCGGATCGCCGGATCCTGCAAGATGTCGTCACCTGCATCCGTGATGGCGTGACCATCGACAGCGCCGGCTTCCGCCGCACCCGCGCGCCTGAACGCCACCTCAAACCGCCGGAAGAAATGGCGCGTCTCTTCGCCCGTTATCCGGAAGCGGTTGAACGAACAGCGCATATCGCCGATCGCTGCCGGTTCAGCCTGGCGGAACTGCGCTATCAATACCCGCACGAAACCCGCGCCGGGCAAACCGCGCAACAAACGCTGGAACACCTCACCTGGCAAGGCGCCGAGCACCGCTACGGCGCCATCCCGGAAAAAGTCTCAGCCCAGATCAGGCATGAGCTGGCCTTGATCGCACGGCTTGATTATGCGCCCTATTTCCTCACCGTGCACAATATCGTGCAATTCGCGCGATCGAAGGGTATTCTTTGCCAGGGCCGCGGCAGTGCCGCCAACAGTGCCGTGTGCTACGTGCTCGGCATCACCGCCATCGATCCCGTGCACAGCAATCTTCTCTTCGAACGCTTCATCAGCGCCGAGCGCCACGAACCGCCGGATATCGATGTCGATTTCGAACACGAACGGCGTGAGGAGGTGATCCAGTGGATTTACGAAACCTATGGCCGTGACCATGCCGCGCTGTGCGCCACCGTATCCCGCTATCGCTCCCGCGGCGCGGTGCGGGACGTGGGCAAGGTTATGGGCCTTACCGAGGATGTGACCGCCGCGCTGGCCGGCCAGGTGTGGGGGTGGAGCAATGATGGCGTGGACGAGGAACACGCCGAATCCCTCAACCTGAACCTTGCCGATCCGCGCCTGGCGCTGACGCTGAAGATTGCGCGCGACCTGATCGGCTTCCCCCGCCATCTCTCCCAGCACCCCGGCGGCTTCGTGCTGACGCAGGATCGGCTGGATACGCTGGTGCCCATCGAGCCGGCCGCCATGGCGGACCGCCAGGTGATCGAATGGGACAAGGACGACATCGACACACTGCGGTTCATGAAGGTGGATGTGCTCGGCCTGGGCATGCTCGGCTGCATGCGCCGCGCGTTCGATCTTCTCGCCGAACATCGTGGCCTGAGCATGGAGATGGCCGATATCCCGCAGGAGGATGAAGCTACGTACAAGATGATCCAGCGCGCCGATACGGTGGGCGTTTTCCAGATAGAAAGCCGCGCGCAGATGTCCATGCTGCCGCGGATGAAGCCGAAAACGTTTTACGATCTGGTGATCGAAGTTGCCATCGTGCGGCCGGGGCCGATCCAGGGCGACATGGTGCATCCGTATCTGCGGCGGCGGGAGGGGTTGGAAAGGGTTGAGTATCCGAAGCCGGAGTTGCAATCCGTTCTGGGCAAGACGCTTGGCGTGCCGTTGTTCCAGGAGCAGGCGATGAAAGTGGCGATCGTGTGTGCCGGTTTCACCGCCAGCGAGGCAGACCAGCTTCGCCGGTCCATGGCGACGTTCAAGATGACGGGTGGGGTGAGCCGGTTTCACACGCAGCTGATCGAGGGCATGGTCGGCCGGGGGTATAGCCGCGAATTCGCCGAACGCACGTTCAAGCAGATCGAGGGGTTCGGCAGTTATGGTTTCCCCGAGAGTCATGCGGCAAGTTTCGCGCTGATCGCGTATGCCAGTTCCTGGCTGAAATGCCACCATCCGGATGTGTTCGCCTGCGCCTTGCTGAATGCGCAGCCGATGGGGTTTTATGCGCCGGCGCAGATTGTGCGCGATGCGCGCGAGCATGGGGTGCCTATACGGCCGGTCTGCGTCAATCGCAGCCGCTGGGATTGCACGCTGGAACCGGCGGGGCGGTACCACGCCATTCGCCTGGGGCTGCGCATGGTGAAGGGTCTTGCCAACATCGATGCCGGCCGGCTGATCGCCTGCCGCGATGATGCGCCCTATGCCAGCGCGGCCGATCTGCATGCCCGCACGCGCTTGGCCGTTTCGGCGCTGGAGCGCCTGGCTGAAGCCGATGCTTTCGCGGGGCTGGGTATGGATCGGCGGCAGGCGCTGTGGCAGGTTCGCGCGCTTGCCCCCGCCGATCTGCCGCTGTTTGAAGGCCGTGAAAGTTTCGCCGAGCCTGCCACGGCATTGACGAAGCTGAAGCCTGGCCGCGAGGTGGTGGAGGATTACCGCAGCACCGGCCTGACGTTGCGCCGCCATCCAGTGCGTTTTTTACGCGCGGATTTGGCGAGGCAGGGCGCCGTGTGTGCGGCTGATTTGAGGCAGATTCGCGATGGCAAGCCCGTTTGCGTTGCCGGCATTGTTCTGGTGCGGCAGAAGCCGGGCAGTGCGAAGGGTGTGATGTTCATGACGATCGAGGATGAGACGGGGCATACGAATTTGATTATCTGGCCATCGGTTTTCGAGGCCCAGCGGCGGCTGATTTTGTCGGCATCGATGATTGCCTGCCATGGGAAGTTGCAGCGTGAGGGCGGCGTGACCCATATCATTGCCGACCGTCTTGTCGATTGTTCGGATTTGTTGCGTAGCCTTGGCGCGCGCGACGAGGCTTTTCCTCATCGCACGGGCCGCGGCGACGAGGCCAAGCATGGCGGCGCGCCTGACCCGCGGGGGATCAAGGTGGCGACGCGGGATTTTCGATAAGGGCCATGTGCCTAACAGATAAAAGTCTTTTGCTTCTTTTCTTCAGAAAAGAAGATACTTTCTTCTTTGATTACCCTGGGAGGTATCCCGCCTGTCGCAAGGTTCTGGCCAATGAACTCATCGTCGAGGTTGCGGGTGCATCTGCGAACCGACACTCATGTTGATTTAGCAACCCCCCTCACCGCCCCACCACCTCCACCAGCAGCGGCACCAGCACCGAGGTCGCAATCCCGTTCAGCCCCACCCCAATTCCCGCGAACGTGCCCGCCAGTTGATCCACCTGAAACGCGCGCGCCGTGCCAAGCCCATGCGCCGCAAGCCCGGCGGCAAAGCCACGCGCCCGCCAATCCCGCACGCCCAGCGCATCCAGCACCGGGCGGGCGATGATGGCGCCCAGAATGCCGGTGACCATCACCAGCACCGCGGTGAACGAGGGCACGCCCCCGATACGCTCCGAAATGCCCATCGCGATCGGCGTGGTGACCGATTTGGGGGCGAGCGAGAGCACGCTCTGCCAATCCGCGCCCAGCGCCCAGGCCACCGCCATGGCCGACGCGGCCGCAGTGACGCTGCCGGCCAGCAAAGCCGCCAGAAGCGGCAGCCAGGCCCGCGCCACGACGTGGCGGTGGCGGAACATCGGCACGGCAAGGGCGACCGTGGCCGGGCCCAGGAGAAAATGCACGAACTGCGCACCCTCGAAATACGTGGCGTAGCTTGTGCCGGTGCCCAGCAGCAGGGCCACCAGAAGCCCCACGGCAATCGCCACCGCATTGACGGCCGGCGACCGGCCGGCCCGCTCATGCAGCGCCGCGCCACAGCCATAGGCGGCCAGAGTCGCCGTCAGCCAGAAGAGCGGCTGGGCATGCAGATACACCCATAAACCGGCCAGCGCGGAATGCCCGCCTACATTCACGTCTGGCTCTCCCGCGCGACCCACCTCGCCACCGCCTGGAACACCACCCCGGTCACGCCCAGAGTCAGTGCCGTGGAAACCAGGATCGCCGCGCCCAGCGGCCACCATTCACGTGCGATGCGGCCGCCATGCACCATGACGCCAACCGCGGCCGGCACAAAAAACAGGCTCAGATGCCGCAGCAAGAAGCCGGATGCCGCCTCCAGATCGGGCCCCAATTGCCGGCGCCACACCAGCAGAGATACCAGCAACACCATGCCCAGCACCGGCCCGGGCACCGGCAAATGCAGCGCCTGCGATGCTATTTCCCCCGCCAACTGGCAGGCCAGCAACGTGAAAATCGCACCGATCATCAGCGGCGCAGCAAAAACTCACGCCCCAGTTTCACCCGGCTCTGGCCGTCATAGGCGACGATATCGGCCGTGGCATAGGTTTCCGACCAGGTATCGGGCAGGAAACTTCCCGTGCCCACCACATCGATCGGCGCACCCGCATCGGCCATCACCCGGCATTTCTCAACCCCGAAGCCGGAGGAGGCAACAATGCGCACACGCGGAAAACCAGCCTCGTCCAATGCATCCCGCATGCGCCAGATCGCAGCCGCGGAAACCCCGGTGCCCACCAGATACCGCAGTTCGGCATCGCTCCGATACCGCCTTATGGCGCCCGGCGAATGTTTCTCCAGCACCGCGTAACTGCTCTGCGGATCCAGCCCCTCGAGAAACCGGCCGCCATGCGTATCCAGCCGCACGGAAACCCGCCCGGCCGCCGCCATATCGGCAAACCGCCTGCATACGGCAAGCGAATCCGTGATCTCTGCACCAAAATAATCCGGCAGCACGGTCAGCGGTTCATCGGGAAACGTCTCCGCATACATCTCGGCCGCCCGCAACGTGGAACCCGCATAGCCGATCAACGCATGCGGCATGGTGCCAAACCCATGCGGCACGCCAAAAAAATGCGCGGTGGCATCAGTGGCATTGCCAATAAACCCAAGCGCCCCCTCGCGCCTGGCGGCCTCGCTGCCCACCGAACATGCATAGGCCATGGAAACCTGCATGTCCGTGCCCGCGCAATGCCGCGCATCCATGGCCAGAAAAGCCACTTTCGGCAGCGCCAGACACATCTGATACGCATTATGCGCGGCCACGCAGGCCGGCCCGATCTTCTGCAACAGCAGCGTTTCCAAGTCCACCAGCGCGGTGAAACTGCCCGAAATATACACCAAAGGCTCGCCGGCCCCCACCCACGCGCCCTCCTCATGCACCAACTCGATCCCGATTTCCGCCCCGCGCTCGGCTGCTACCTCCCGCAACCACGCCAACATCAAGCGCGGCGCCGAAACCACTGGGCGGCGCAGGAAGATCGCGTAAACGACGTGCGCATCGCCGAAACGGCCAAGTATGGCGCGGGTGCGATTAAAGTAGACATCGGTGAGAGAGGAAATAGAAGGCCAGGGGCTCTGCCCCTGGACCCCGTCACGCGGGAGCGTGCTTTGCACGACGGGGCCGGAAGGCCCCAGACCACGTGCCTGTTCGCTCACTGGGCGGCGACGGCGACGGCGGCGGCGACACGGCGCGCCTTCAACTCGGCGGCCACCAGAAACGCCATCTCAAGCGACTGCTCCGCATTCAGGCGCGGATCGCAGAACGTCTCATAGCGCTCGCCCAAATCCGCCTCCGTCAGCCGATGCGCCCCACCCACGCACTCCGTCACCGGCTGCCCTGTCATCTCCACATGCACCCCGCCGGGCCGCAACCCCTCATCCCCAAACACATCGAAAAACCCGCGCAATTCCGACAGAATCGACTCGAAATTGCGCGTCTTGACGCGGGAGGCCGTGCTGATCGTGTTGCCGTGCATCGGGTCGCACACCCACGTCACCCGCCGCCCCGCGCGCGTCACCGCCCGCAGCAGCGGGGGCAAATGGCTGCGCACGCGCTCCGCCCCCATCCGGCTGATCAGCGTCAGCCGCCCCGGCTCATCGGCCGGGTTCAGAATGTCGATCAGCCGCAGCAAATCATCCACCGGCGTGCTCGGCCCCACCTTGATGCCGATCGGATTGCGGATGCCGCGCAAAAATTCCACATGCGCGCCATCCACCTGCCGCGTGCGATCGCCGATCCAGAGGAAATTGGCCGAACACCCGTACCAATCGCCGGTGGTGCTATCCACGCGCGTGAGTGCTTGCTCGTAAGGCAGCAGCAATGCCTCGTGGCTGGTATAAAACTCCGTCTCGCGGATCTGCGCCGTGTTCTGACTACCGATGCCGCATGCGGCCATGAAACCCAGCGTCTCGTCGATGCGTGTGGCCAGATCCTGGTAGCGGGCGGCCAGCGGCGAACGGGCGACGAAATCCAGGTTCCAGCGATGCACCTGGTGCAGATCGGCGTAGCCGCCGCTGGCGAAGGCGCGCAGCAGGTTCATCCGGCCGGCGGACTGGAAATACGCGGTCTCCATCCGCGCCGGATCGGGCACCCGCGCGGCTTCGGAAAATTCCGGCCCGTTGATGATGTCCCCGCGGTAACTCGGCAGGCTGACCCCATCCAAAATTTCGATATCGGAGGAGCGCGGTTTGGCGAATTGGCCGGCCATCCGGCCGATCTTCACCACCGGCACGGTGGCCCCGAAGGTGAGCACCACGGCCATTTGCAGCAGCACGCGAAACGTGTCTCGCACCGAATTGGCGTTGAAGTCGGAAAAGCTCTCCGCGCAGTCCCCGCCCTGAAGAACGAAGGCCCGGCCTTCAGCCGCCAGCGCCAGCGCCGCCTTCAGCCGACGCGCCTCGCCGGCGAAGACCAGGGGCGGGTAGCCGCGCAGCCGCTCCTCCGTCGCCGCAAGCGCTGCCGCATCCGGGTAGCGCGGCGCCTGGTGGATCGGGTGATTGCGCCAGCTTGCGGGCGACCAACTGGAGGCGGGCATTATCCAAAATCCTGGTTCAGCGCGTTTTCGTAGGGTTTCGCGGCCCTGCTCGCAAGCCGCGCCCCCTTCACCCCAGGCCTGCCTGGACCTAATAGCGGGCAGGTGCCAGCAGAGGAGAGAAAGAAAGTGTTCTTTTTTGAAAAAAAGAACCAAAAAACTTTTAACCCTTTGGGTGCGTGCTGTTTCAGGCGTGTCGGGTCCCTGGCCAGGGCGCAGGAGTAAAAGTTTTTTGCTTCTTTTTTTCAAAAAAGAAGACCTTCCTTCCTTCCTCGGAGCACCCCCACGTTGACCCCGTTCGACATGCTCATCATCGGCGGCGGAATCAACGGGGCCGGCATTGCGCGCGATGCCGCGTTGCGGGGGCTTTCCGTGTGCCTGGTGGAGCAGGATGATCTGGCTGCCCACACCTCCTCGGCCAGCACGAAGCTGATCCATGGGGGCCTGCGTTACCTGGAATATTACGAGTTCCGCCTGGTGCGGGAAGCGCTGGCGGAGCGGGAGCGGCTGCTGGCGATCGCTCCGCATATCGTGTGGCCCATGCGGTTCGTGCTGCCGCATAGCCCGGAGATGCGCCCGGCCTGGCTGCTGCGGCTGGGGCTGTTTTTGTATGATCATATCGGCGGGCGGCGGTCGCTGCCTGGCTCGGCCGCGGTGCGGCTGGCGGGATCGGCGCTGGGCGTGGGGCTGAAGGCGGGGGTGGCGAAGGGGTTCGCCTACTCCGATTGCTGGGTGGAGGATAGCCGCCTGGTGGTGCTGAACGCGATGGATGCGGCCGAGCACGGCGCCAGCATTCGCACCCGTACAAAGCTGATCTCCGCGCGGCGGGAGGGCGGGCTGTGGCACGCGAGCATCGAGGATACGCGGACGGGGGGGCGCGAAACGGTGATCGCGCGGCGGCTGGTGAATGCGGCCGGCCCCTGGGTATCCGATGTGTTGCATGGGGCGTTGGGACGGAATGCGGGATCCAAAACGCGGCTGGTGAAGGGCAGCCATATTGTGGTGCCGCGCCTGTATGAGGGCGAGCATGCGTTTCTGCTGCAGAATCCGGACAAGCGGATCATTTTCGTGATCCCGTACGAACAGAATTTCAGCCTGGTGGGTACAACCGATTTGCCGTTCAGCGAGGATCCGGCGGGCGTGGCCATCAGCGCGGATGAGACGGCGTATTTGTGCGAGAGTGCCGCGCGCTGGATGGCGAAGGATATCACGCCGGCGGATGTGGTGTGGAGCTATTCGGGCGTGCGGCCGCTGCATGATGACGGTGCGGAGAGTGCCTCGGCGGTGACGCGGGATTATGTGCTGGAGGTGGATGCGCCGGCGGAGGGGGCGCCGCTTCTCTCCGTGTTCGGCGGCAAGATCACCACGTATCGCCGGCTGGCGGAGGCGGCTTTGGGCAAGCTGGAGGTGGGGGGCAAGACGAACACGGGGGTAGCGCCGTTGCCGGGGGGGGATATCGCGGGCGGGGATTTTGGCCGGTTCGTGGCGGATCTGGCGGCAGCGTATCCGTTTCTGGCGCCAAGTTTGGCGCGGCGGCTGGCGCGGGCCTATGGCACGCGGGCGACGCGATTTTTGGGGCAGGCCAAGAGCATGGCGGAGCTGGGGGAGGATTTCGGCGGGGGGCTGACGGCGGCGGAGGTTGAATACTTACGTACACAGGAATTCGCGTGCACGGCGGAGGATATACTGTGGCGCCGCTCCAAATTGGGGCTGCATGTGCCGGCGGGCACGCACGCGCGGTTGGCGGCGTATCTGGGCAGCTAGAAGCGGCCGGTGCTAGGCGCGGAAGGGCGAGGCTGGGTACACGCCCAGGATGCGGATTTCGCGGGAGAAGAAGGCGAGTTCTTCCAGGGCCAGGCGCAGGGCGTGCTGTTCGGGGTGGCCATCCACATCGCAGAGGAACTGGGTGGCGGTGAAGTGGCCGCCGACCATGTAGCTTTCCAGCTTGGCCATGTTGACGCCGTTGGTGGCGAAGCCGCCGAGGGCCTTGTAGAGCGCGGCGGGGACGTTGCGGACGCGGAAGACGAACGTGGTCATCAGGCCGGGCGTATCGGGGGGTGGCACGCGGGCGGCGGCGGCGGCGATGTAGAAGCGGGTGGTGTTGTGGGGTTCATCCTCCACGTTGGCGCGGAGCACGTGCAGGCCGTAGATTTCGGCGGCCAGCGCGGAGGCGATGGCGGCATCCTGGGGGCGGCCCCATTCGGCCACGAGCTGCGCGGCGCCGGCGGTATCGGCCTCGATGATCGGCTGCACGGCGAGTTCGCGCACGATCCGCCGCACCTGGCCGAGCGCGACGGCGTGGCTATGGACGCGGCGCAGGCCGGCGATGGTGGCGCCCGGCACGCCCAGCAGGCAGTGCTCCACGCGCTGGAAATGCTCGCCCACGATGGAGAGGCCACTTTCCGGCAGCAGCGCATGGATATCGGGCACGCGGCCGGCGAGCGAGTTCTCGCAGGGCAGCATGGCCAGTTCGGCGGCGCCCGCATGCACCGAGTCGATAGCGTGTTCGAAGGTTTCGCAGGGCAGCGTGGTGCGCCCGGGGAAGGCGGTGCGGCAGGCCAGATCCGAATAGGCGCCTGGCTGCCCCTGAAACGCGATTGCCCCCGCCATGATGCCCTGCCTGTTCCTTTGTCCAAAAACCCCACAAACACGGCGACCCGGCACCACTGAGGGTTGAATCCTCACCGTTTGGCAACCGGCACGTCGCATGGAGTAGAGGGTTGTCGCGTTACCGCCCCTTCACTAGGGTGCCGCGCAACATAGGTAGGGGTTGGCGGCGGCGCAAACCGCGAGGCCGGCCGGTTTCTGACGGGGATTGCCGACGCATGGACAGCTTGGAGTTCAACAAGATCTTCGGTGCGATTCTGACGGCGGGGATTGCCTTCGTCGGGTTGGGGATCGTCTCCGATGACCTGGTGCATCCCGAAAAGCTGGCGAAGAGCGTTTTGGATATCAAGATTGCCGGGCCCAGCGCGGCGCCGGCCGCACCGGCGGCGCCGGCTGTGCCGCCGATCATGGCGCTGCTGGTGAATGCCACGCCCGACCAGGGGCAGGCACTGACCAAGAAGATCTGCATCGCCTGCCATAATTTCACCCCCAATGGCGCCAACAAGGTCGGCCCCGATCTGTACGGCGTGGTTGGGCGGGAGCGGGCGAGCTATCCCGGCTACACCTATTCGGCGGCGCTGAAGGGCAAGCCGGGCAAGTGGACGTATCAGACGCTGAATGACTGGCTGTACAAGCCCAGCGCCTTCGCCCCCGGCACCAAGATGGCCTATGCCGGCGTGAGCAGTGATGAGGTGCGCGCCAGCCTGATCGACTATCTGCGGACGCTCTCGCCCAGCCCGGAGCCTCTCCCCACCGCGGCGGAGGCGAAGGCGGATGACGCGGCCGCCACCAAGGCAGTAGCGGCGCCCGCCGCGAGCACGGCGGGCGCGCCGGAAGAGGCCGCCCTGCCGCCGATCGGGCCGTTGCTGGCCAAGGCCGATCCGGAAGCGGGGCACGCCTATACGAAGAAGATCTGTATCGCCTGCCACAACTTCGCGCCCGACGCCGGCAACAAGGTGGGGCCGAATTTGTATGGCGTGGTCGGGCGGGAGCGGGCCAGTTATCCCGGCTACACCTATTCGGCGGCGCTGAAGGGCNNACCCGGAGCCGTTGCCGCAAGCGGCGGGGTCACCGGCTTCGCCCGGCGCGCCGGTGCCGCAGGCGCCCAATACCGCGCCGGCTTCGCCTCAGGCCACGCCGTCGCCGGCGCCGGCGGGTGCGGCGCCGCATTGATGTGTTGCCCTGACCCCCGCGCCTGAACATCTGGCGGCGGCGGCG
>PKZM01000097.1 GCA_003133065.1 Acetobacteraceae bacterium | reverse complement strand
TATGGCGGCGCCGCAGCAAATCCGCTCGGTATTGTTTATAACGCGAATAATCCCTATCACGTCACGCAATATGCGGCGTTCGCCGAGGCTTCCTACAAGGTGATACCGTCGGTGCGGTTCACCGTGGGGCTGCGGTATTTCGATTTCGATACGCAAGTGAACGAGCAGCAGGAAGGTATCGGCACGGCCTCCGGCAATGCGACCCCCACGCTCGATTCCTTCACCACGACGGCGAGCGGGATCACGCCGAAATTCAATGTCTCCTGGGAGCCTAACGGCGATCTGACGGTTTACGCCACCGCCGCCAAGGGCTTCCGGCCTGGTGGCGTCAACCTGCCGATCCCCAATCTGGGATGCTTGCTGACCGCCGAGGTATATCGGCCGGATACAAGCTGGGATTACGAAATCGGCGAAAAGGCGCGAATGTTCGACAATCGCCTGACTGTGAACGCCGACATCTACTACATTCAGTGGTCGAGCATCCAGCAGATCATCAATCAGCCGTGCGGGTATCCGCTGACGCAGAATGCCGGCAACGCGGAATCCTATGGGCCGGAGGCGGAGATTTCCGCCAAGCTGACACCTACCCTCACGCTTACGGTGAACGGCGCGTGGACTCACGCAACGCTGACCAGCGTGGATCCGAAGCTGACTGCTGCCGACCCCACACTGGTTGCCGGGGATGCGATCCTCAACGTGCCGAAATACACCGAGAGCACATCGATCACCTACAAGACACCCGTCAGCGATACCTATGATTTCATCGCACGCATCACCAATTCCTTCATCGGGCCATCCACGGATGAATCCTTCGCCTATGTGCCTTTGCCGGCCTATGACATCATCAATTTCCGCACCGGTCTGGTGGGGGATAAATGGTCGGGGTTCTTCTTCATCGATAACCTGACCAATACGCATGCCGAGCTGACGGCGAACACCACGTCGTTCAACTGGATTACGCCGTCTCTGACGCGGATAGCGACGAATCTGCCGCTGACGTTTGGGGTAAATCTGTCGTACAAGTTCTAAAGGCAAGGCCAGGGGGGCTCTGCCCCCGCTGGACCCCCTGCTGGGGCCGAAAGGCCCCAGACCCTGGCTTCGCCCTGCGACCCGGCACGGAGAGGGATATCAGGGCGAGGCCGGGGTCTGGGGACGAGTCCCCGTCGTGCGCCAGCATTCAGGGGGCTGAGCCCCCTGGCCTGTTTTCTTCGGGGAGGTATCCATGTTCCACCTAGGCTGGTTCACCAACTTCACCGTCGATGAATGGAACGGCACCTTCGCCAGCGGCGGCTCCCCCTGGGACGGCAAATTCTACGTCGATATGGCGCTCGCCCTGGAACGTGCGTGTTTCGATTACCTGATGCTGGAAGATAAACTGATCATTCCGGAAGCCTATGGCGGTACATCGGAGGTTTACCTCAAGCACGCGCTCGGCATGGTGCCCAAGCATGATCCCGCACCGCTGGCCGCCGTGATCGGCGCCGCCACCACGAAGATCGGCTGCGTGGCCACGCTCTCCACGCTCGGCTATCCGCCCTANNGAAACACGCTATGAAATGGCAGAGGAGTACATGGATCTCTGCTACCAGCTGTGGAATTCCTGGGAACCAGGCGCGGTTCTGAAAGACCGCCAAACAGCCACTTACGCCGATTACACCAAAGTCCACCCCATCCATTTCCAGGGCAAATACTACAAATGCCGCGGCCCGCTGAACACCGTGCCCTCGCCGCAGGTCAAACCCACCCTGCTGCAAGCCGGCGGCTCCCCCAAAGGCCGCAGTTTCGCCGCCCGGCACGCCGATGCTGTGATCGCCGTCAGCAATGGCGTGGAGGAAATGAAAGCTTTTCGTGATGATATCCGCCGCCTGGCCGAAGGCCACGGCCGGAACCCCAATGACGTGAAGGTCATGTTTCTCGTCGCCCCCACGCTTGCGGAAACCGAACAGGAAGCGCGCGACAAGCACGCGCGGATGGTCAGCGGCCCCTATTTCATCGAGCAATGCCTGGCGCTGATCTCCGCCATCACCGACATCGATTTCAAGAAATACGATCTCGATAAGCCGCTCCCGGAACGGCTGCTCACCAATGGCGAGCAAACCTCGCTGGATATGTTCCAGAACTGGGGCTGCGGCAAAACCCTGCGCGAACTGGTGGTCGATGCCTCCGGCGGCATTGTCGCTTCCATCGAACTGATCGGAACGCCCGCGAAAGTTGCCGACCTGATGCAGGAAGCCATGGATTATGTCGGCGGCGACGGCTTCCTGATCACCACACCGAGCCAGGCGGTAAGCCGGCGCCAGATTATCGAAATCACCGAAGGCCTGGTCCCCGTGCTCCAACGCCGCGGCCTGGTGCGCACCAGCCTGAGTGGCGCCACACTCCGCGAAAATCTTTTGGCCTTTTAGGGCTCATCGTAGGGTGGACTTTGTCCACCCTACGCCCCCAGGTGTTCCTCCACTATGCGGATATTCCGCATGTTGGCTTTTAGCGCCACATCGAACAGATCGCCGATAATCGGGATCGATCCGCCCACCACTTCCACAACCACATTGCCGATCATGGCCATCAGCTTGTGCCGCGGCACGCCCAGCAGATGCGCCTGATGGATGATATACAGCGAGATGATGCCCAGAATCGCGTCGCCCGCACCGGGGAACAGGCCGATCAGGCTGTTCAGCCCGAAGCGGAAACCGGTGCCGGGAATGACGAAGGCAGCATCAACCACCCAGGCAAGGGCCTTGATGCGGCGCAGGCGGGCGGCGGCGTCGGTGGTCATGATGCTTCCTCACAAAGAGAAGAAAGGCCTTCTTTCTTGAAAGAAAGAAGCAAAGAACTTTTGACTGTGCTGTCGCGGTGTCGCCGGAAGCGTACGCAATAGTCAAAAGTTTTTTGGTTCTTTTTTTCAAAAAAGAACATTCTTTCTTTTTTACTGTCCCCGCAACACCTTCAAAATATCCCCCCCATACCGCTCCAGTTTCGAAGCCCCTACCCCCTTGATCTGCCCCAGCTCATCCAGGCTGGCCGGCTGCACGGCGGCAATGTCGCGCAGCACACTATCCTGGAAAATCACGTAAGGCGGCACCGCCTGCGCCCGCGCCGCCTCCAGCCGCCAGCGGCGCAACTGCTCGAACAGGTCGCCGCCCGCATCGGCAGCAGGGGTGAAGGCGGCGCGAAACGCCTTCTTCACCGCGGCGGTCGCGGAAATTTTCGGCCCGTCCTCCCGCAGCATCACCTGGGTTTCGCCGCGCAGAATGGGGCGGGCCTCCTCGGTCAGGGCCAGACCCGGATGTTCGCCTTCGGTCGCCCGCAGCGCGCCGCGCGCCACAAGCTGCCGCAGCACCCCGCGCCAGAACGCGTCGTTTCGGTCGCCTCCGATGCCGAACAGGGCCAGTTTCGCATGGCCATTGCGCTCGATGCGATCGTCCTTTTCGCCGCGCAGCACGTCGATCACGTATTGGCTGCCGAACATCTGGCCGGTGCGGTATACGGCGGATAGCGCCTGCTGGGCTGCCTTGGTGCCGTCGAACATCGCGAACGGCGTCCGGCACGCATCGCAGTGCCCGCACGGCGTGCTCAGCGTTTCCCCAAAGCAGGCAAGCAAGGTTTTGGTGCGGCAGGATGTGGCTTCGGCCAGGTTGATCATGGCTTCCAGCCGCTGGCGCATCACCGCTTTTTGGGCCTCGGGGGCAGTGGATTGTGCAAGCCAGTGGCGGGCACGCGCCATATCCTCGCCACCGTAGAGCAGCAGCAGATCGGCGCGCTCGCCATCGCGGCCGGCGCGGCCTATCTGCTGGTAATAGCCTTCGGGGCTATCCGGCATGTCCATGTGCACCACGAAGCGCACGTCCGGCCGGTCGATCCCCATGCCGAATGCGATGGTGGCGCAGATCACAAGGGGCTCACCGCTGCGGAAGCGGGCCAGGGCCGCGCGTTTTTCGATCGGGCTGAGGCCGGCGTGGAAGGCCAGCGCGGGGATTTTCTTCTCCACCAGTTTCGCTGCCGTGCGCTCGGTTTTGGCGCGGCTGCCACAATACACAATGCCGGCTTGCTTTGGGTGCAGCTTCAGGAAATCGAGCAGCTGTGTCAGTTCGCCGGTTTTCGGCTGGGCGGCGATGTGCAGGTTCGGGCGATGGAAGCTGGCGGCGAACACCTGGGCGCCGCGCATATCCAGCGCCGCCAGGATATCGTCACGCGTCCGTGGATCGGCGGTTGCCGTCAGCGCCACGCGCGGCACGCCGGGGAAAATCTGCGCCAGGCGTTTGAGGTCGCGGTATTCGGTGCGGAATTCGTGGCCCCAGGCGCTCACGCAATGGGCCTCGTCGATGGCGATCAACGCCAGCTCCCGCCGGCGCAGCCGCTCCAGCGTGCCGGCGGAGAGAAGGCGTTCGGGGGAGACATAGAGCAGGTCCAGCCTGCCCGAATCGAGCAGGTTGGAGACGCGGCTCACTTCGCCGGGCTCGAGCTCGGAGTGCAGCGCGCCGGCGGATACGCCGAGCTGGCGCAGGGCGGCGATCTGGTCGTCCATCAGGGCGATGAGCGGGGAGATCACGAGCGCGGTGCCGGGGCGCACCAGGGCGGGCACCTGGTAGCAGACGGATTTGCCGCCGCCCGTCGGCATCAGCACCAGCGCGTCCTGCCCCGCCACCACCGCCTCCACAGCCTGGCGCTGCAGACCGCGGAAGGCGGGGAAGCCGAAAACGCGATGGAGAACTTGGTCGGGTGTTTCGGGCAGGGCGCGGCTCCGGCGTTAGGGCGGGGCTGCGCCGCCTGCCTCCGGGGTAACGAGCGTCATGCCACGATGCAAGGCGGTCGCGGCGATGAAGCGGTCAGGTGTTCGAACGAGATTGTCGCTGATGGGCGTGACGACGCTTTCGGCTGCCCAACGATCCTAGACCGCATGCAATGCTGGACTGCGCCGCACATGCCAACGCAGCGCCGCCTCTTCCCTCACGCCACCGGATCGGCATCGGCTGAAAAGCAAGCCTAACCACGAAGGCACAAAGGCACCGAGAAAATCACGAAGAAGAACCTCCCATTTTCTCCTCGTGATTTTCTTGGTGCCTTGGTGTCGTCGTGGTTAGTTCTTTTTGGTGGCCGGGATCGGCGGAGACGTCGCCAAGCGCGGCGGCTCATTTTTCCTGTTAAAATCGTTTCCTTTCTTACGCCGCCGCAGCGACGGCATGCCCTGACGAGAGGCGCCAGATCCGGTCCAGCTTTTCGGCGCCGGTCAGCCGGTGGGCGATCAGGATCAGCGTGCGCCCGGTGGTCTCGGCGAACAACGTGGTGAGGAAAGCGCGCTCGGTTTCCGCGTCCAGCCCCGCGCAGGGTTCGTCCAGGATCAGAACCGGGGCGCGGGAGAGCAGCGTGCGGGCCAGCGCGATGCGACGGCCCTGGCCGCCGGAGAGGCGCGCGCCGCTCTCGCCCAGCCAGGTGTCCAAACGGTCCGGCAGGTTGCGCACCGTGTCGCCGATGGCGGCGCGGTCCAGCGCCTCCCACAACTCGCGTTCGGTGGCCCCAGGGCGGCCCAGCAGCAGGTTGGCGCGGATCGTGTCGTCGAACAGATGCGTGGTCTGGCCCAGCCAGGCGACGCGGCGCTGCACGTCGGCGGCGGCGAATTCGGCCATGTCGGTGCCGCCAAGGAAGATTTTTCCGGATTGCGGGATGGCGACCTTCAGGGCCAGGGCGGCGAGGCTGGATTTGCCCACGCCGCTGGGGCCAAGCACGGCCACGCGGCTGCCGGCCGGCACTTCAAGGGTGAGGCCGTCGAACACCTTTGGCTGATCCGGGCCCCAGCCGAAATGCACGCCTGCGAAGCGCAGCCCAGGATTGTCTGGCACGGGGCGGCGGATGGCGGGGTCTGGGATGGCGTGCGCGCCGGCGGCGATATCCAGTACGCGGGCGGCGGCGGCCGAGGCGGTGCCGGCGGCAACGCCCGCGCGCGGCAACCCGCCAATCGGCTCGAACGCGGCGGCGATGAGAAACACGGTGGCCACGGCCAAGGCCGGGGCGGTGCCGGCCGTGGCGAGGATGGCGAGAAGTGCCAACTGGCCGCAGAGAAGGGCACCGGCATTGGCAAAGGCGGTGCGGCGGGCCAGCGCGCGCTGGGCCGTTAACAACTCCGCCTCCCGCGCGGTGACGCGCGCGATCATGCGCGGTTCGGCGCCGAACGCGCGCACCTCGCGCAGGCCGCTCAGCGTGTCCAGCGCGGCAATGCGCAGGCCGGCCGACGCCAGCGTCAGGCGGAATCCGGCCTGCCTTGCGGCGCGGGCGGCAAGGAGCGGCATCAGGAAAGCGGCCGCTGTGAACAGCACGAACACTGCGGCCCCGGCGGCGGGTTCGATGCGGGCGGCGAAGATCGTGGCGGCGGGGATCAGGATCAAGGCGCCGGCGAGGGGCAGAAGTATGCGTATGTAGAGGCCGTCCAGCGCCTCCACGTCGCCCACCATGCG
>PKZM01000132.1 GCA_003133065.1 Acetobacteraceae bacterium | reverse complement strand
GCCGGGCAGGAATTGCGGCTGCGGCAGGAGTTCTTCTTCGCCTCCGCTTCGCTGCAGGACCTGGTGGCCCGGCATATCGCGCAATATGGCGCACTCAGCAGCCTGCCCGACCATGCCGCCATCCAGTTGAACGACACGCATCCGGCGATCGCGGTGGCCGAGATGATGCGGCTGTTGCTGGATGTGCACGCGGTGGACTGGGCGGAGGCCTGGCGCATCACGGTGGCCATCTTCAGCTACACCAACCACACGCTGCTGCCCGAGGCGCTGGAAACCTGGCCGGTGCCATTGCTGGAACGGCTGCTGCCGCGGCACATGCAGATCATCTACATGCTCAACGCGCAGCATCTGGAGCGGGCGCGGCGCAAGCACCACGCCAGCGACCAGCTTCTGGCCGCCGTCTCGATGATCGACGAGCGGCACGGGCGGCGCCTGCGCATGGGGCATCTGGCGTTCATCGGCAGCCACAAGGTCAACGGCGTCTCGGCCCTGCATACCGAGCTGATGCGCCAGACGGTGTTTGCCGATCTGCACGGATTATATGGCGGCCGGATCACCAACAAAACGAACGGGATCACGTTCCGGCGCTGGCTGCACCGCGCCAATCCCGGCCTGACGCGCTTGCTTGTCGAGCGATTGGGCGAGGGGGTGCTCACCGATCCGGAGCTTCTCCTGGGCCTTGTTCCGCTCGCCGGCGATCCGGGCGTGCAACGTGCGATCGCCACGGAACGGTACCGGGCGAAGGAAACTCTGGCCTCGGTGGTTTGGGAGAGGCTGGGGATCAAGATCAGCCCCGATGCGCTGTTCGATGTGCATATCAAGCGCTTGCACGAGTATAAGCGGCAGTTGCTGAACATTCTTCAAACCGTCGCCCGCTACGATTCCATCCGCGCCCAGCCGATGAAGGAATGGGTACCGCGGGTAAAGATTTTCGCGGGCAAGGCGGCGCCGGGATATCGCATCGCCAAGCAGGTCATCCGGCTGGCGCATGATGTCGGCCACACGATCAATAACGATCCCGCGGTCGGCGACAAGCTCAAGCTGGTGTTCCTGCCCAACTATAATGTGAGCCTGGCCGAGCAGATCGTGCCGGCGGCGGACCTGTCGGAACAGATCTCTACGGCGGGGATGGAGGCCTCGGGCACCGGCAACATGAAGCTGGCGCTCAATGGCGCGCTGACCATCGGCACGATGGACGGCGCGAATGTGGAGATCAGCCAGCATGTGGGGGCGGAGAACATCTTCATCTTTGGGTTGACGGCGGAGCAGGTGGCCGCACGGCGCGCGGGCGATATGTCGGGCCATGCGGCGGTTGCGGCCTCGCCGGCGCTTCAGCAGGCGCTGGCCGCAATCACCGCGGGCGTGTTCTCGCCCGATGAACCGAGCCGCTACCGGGAGCTGATCGAGGGGCTGCTGAGATACGACCGCTTCCTTGTGACGGCGGATTTCGACAGCTATTGCGAGCGGCAGAACGATGTGGACGCGTTGTGGCAGGCGCCCGATCGGTGGTGGCGGAGCAGTATCGTGAATATTGCGAATATGGCGTGGTTTTCGTCGGATCGGACGATTGCGGAATATGCTGATGAGATTTGGAACGTAAGGAAGAAGTAAGGCCACGGGCTCTGCCCCTGGACCAAGCTGGGGCCTAGGCCCCAGACCCCGGCTTCGCCCTGCGATCCCCCACCGTGCCGGGTCCAGGGGCAGAGCCCCTGGCCTTTCTCGGGAGAAACCATGGACACCGCCCCCGCCCCCCTCGCCCGCCACGCCATGGCCTATGTCCTCGCCGGCGGCCGCGGCAGCCGGCTGATGGAACTCACCGATATCCGCGCCAAGCCCGCCGTCTATTTCGGCGGCAAGTCGCGCATCATCGATTTCGCCCTCTCCAACGCGCTCAACTCCGGCATACGCCGCATCGGGGTGGCCACCCAGTACAAAGCCCACAGCCTGATCCGCCACCTGCAGCGCGGCTGGAACTTCTTCCGCCCGGAACGCAACGAAACCTTCGATATCCTGCCCGCCAGCCAACGCGTGACCGAAACCGGCTGGTATGCCGGCACCGCCGACGCGGTGTACCAGAACATCGACATCATCGAAGGCTACGCCCCACGCTACATCGTGCTTCTCGCCGGCGACCACGTCTACAAGATGGATTACGAGCCCATGCTGCAACAGCACGTGGAGCAGGGTGCCGATGTCACCGTCGGCTGCATCGAGGTCTCCCAATCCGAGGCCAGCGGCTTCGGCGTCATGGCAACCGATGCCAACGGCCTGATCCTCTCCTTTCTGGAAAAGCCTGCGACGCCCCCCACCATGCCCGGCAAGCCGGGGCGGTGCCTCGCCAGCATGGGCATCTATGTCTTCGAAACCCATTTCCTGATCGATCTTCTCAAGCGCGATGCGGCCGATCCCAATTCGAGCCATGATTTCGGCCACGACCTGATCCCCTACATCGTCAAGAATGGCCGCGCCGTGGCGCATAGTTTCGAGACATCCTGCGTGCGCTCCACACCCGGCGGCCCCATCTACTGGCGTGACGTGGGCACCGTGGATGCCTATTGGGAAGCCAATATCGATTTGACCGATTTCGTGCCCGGCCTGGATCTTTACGACCAGAACTGGCCGATTTGGACCTATGGTGAAATCGTGCCGCCGGCGAAATTCGTGCACGACGAAGACGGCCGGCGCGGGCAGGCAATCAGTTCCATGGTGTCCGGCGGCTGCATCGTCTCCGGCACGGAGGTACGGCAATCGCTGCTGTTCACCGGCGTGCACGCCCATTCCTACGGGCTGATCGACCAGGCGGTGGTGCTGCCCTATGTGCAGGTCGGCCGCCGCGCGCGGCTGAGGCGGGTGGTGATCGACCGCGGCGTGGTGATCCCGGACGGTCTGGTGGTGGGCGAGGATCCGGATCTGGACGCCGCGCGCTTTCGGCTTACGCCGGGCGGGATTTGCCTGATTACCCAACCGATGATCGACAAATTGCAGGGATAATGACGGTCCTATCTGACAAGAAAGGGTTCTTTTTTGAAAAAAANNTCCCTTTGCGCACGCTGCCGGCGAGACGCGCGCCAACAGTCAAAAGTTTTTTGCTTCTTTTTTTCAAAAAAGAAGACCTTCCTTTTCTGTCTCACGGCAAGCCGGTATGTCGATGAGGCCCCTCCTCGCGCTGTCGATATGCTCGGAGGTTTTTCCGCTCATCAAGACAGGCGGGCTAGCCGACGTGACGGGCGCGTTGCCCGCCGCGTTGCGCCCGCACGGCATTACCCTGCGCACGCTGGTGCCCGGCTACCCGGCTGTGATGGCCCGGCTGGCCGGCGCGGAGCGCGTGTTGGAGGACCCCAACGTGTTCGGCGGCGCGGCGCGGCTTATCGCGGGCACAGCTGCTGGGCTGGATGTGTTCGTGCTGGATGCGCCGCATCTCTATGCGCGGCCCGGCAACCCGTATGTGGATACCCTAGGGCAGGATTGGCCGGATAATGCGCAGCGATTCGCCGCGCTGGCACAGGCGGGCGCGGTGATTGCCGGTGGGATGGTGGGCGGCTTCGTGCCCGATGTGGTGCATGCGCATGATTGGCAGGCCGGCCTGGCGCCGGCCTATATCGCGTTGTCCGAAGGGCGCAAGCCTGCAACGGTGATGACCGTGCATAACCTGGCGTTTCAGGGCCAGGTGCCGTCTTCCCTGCTGGCCTCGCTGCGTCTGCCCGCCTCGGCCTATACGCCCGATGGGCTGGAATATTATGGGGCCATCGGGATGCTGAAGGCCGGGCTGCGCTATGCGGACCGGATCACCACCGTATCGCCCAGCTATGCGGCCGAGATCTGCACGCCGGAGGGCGGCATGGGGATGGATGGGCTGCTGCGGGCCCGCGCCCACCGGCTGTCGGGCATCCTCAACGGCATCGACACCAAGGTGTGGGATCCCGCACGTGATGCGCTGCTGCCGGCCCCGTTCAGCGCGGGGGATCTGGCCGGGCGCGGCCTGAGCAGGGCTGCGGTGCAGGCGCATTTCGGGCTGCAGCCGGATAGCGCGGCGTTGCTGTTCGGGGTGGTGAGCCGGCTGACGCATCAAAAGGGGATGGATGTGCTGCTGGAGTCGCTGGATGCGATTCTGGGTGCCGGCGCCCAATTGGCGGTGCTGGGCGCGGGCGACGTGGCGTTGCAGGAAGCATTCCTGCTGGCCGCGACCCGTTATCCCGGCCGCGTCGGCGTTCGGCTGGGCTATGACGAGGCGCTGGCGCACCGGATTCAGGCCGGGTGCGATGCGATCCTGGTACCCTCGCGCTTCGAGCCCTGCGGGCTGACGCAGCTCTGCGCCTTGCGCTATGGCGCGGTGCCGGTGGTCAGCCGTGTGGGTGGGCTGGCCGATTCGGTGATCGATGCCAACGAGGCGGCGCTGGCAGCCGATGTGGCGACGGGGGTGCAGTTCTGGCCAGTGACACCCGCCGGGTTGCGTGCCGCGATCGCGCGTGTGGCCTCGCTGTGGGCCGACCGGGCGGCGTGGGGGCGGATGCAGGCGCGTGGGATGGCGTTCGATGTGAGCTGGGCGGCGCCCGGGAAGCGATATGCGGCGTTGTTCAAGGAAGCTGTTCCTTTTTGAAAAAAAGAACCAAAAAACTTTTATCCGTTTGTACCCGACACGCTCATCCACCGCGCGCCTGAACGAACAAAAGTTTTTTGCTTCTTTTTTTCAAAAAAGAAGAACTTTCTTTACTATCAGCTAAACGGATACCACCTGAAGCTGACGAACACCATGTTCTCATCGGTCTTCGGCGTGGCGCCGATGCCCTGGAACACAAAGCGGCGCACGTAAGAGTATTGCGCGCCGACCTGCATCGTGCCGTACGGCCCTTGGACGAATTTGTACCAGTTGCCGATCGTGAGTTCCGCATCGCCCGAGGTGGTTGGGCTGCAGGCGGCGGGCTCTGTCGCGTCTTCGGTCGCGCAAGCGATGTTGTTGATCAGGCTGCTGCCATAGCCGGCCAGGGTGGTCGCCTTGTCCTTCACCACGCCAAGGTCGTAACGGGCGTCCACGTGTTCCACGCCGAAATAGGCGTAGATGTCGTTATCCGCATCCGGATGGCCGACGAGGCCGGCGTAGCCGCTATAGCCGGGCAGCGCCACCATGCGGCCTTGCGAGTTGAAGGTGGCATCGGGCAGCTGCGAGGTGCCGTAGCGGCCCACGCCATCCCCGAACAGGCCGCTGGCATGGAAATCGAGCATTTTCGGGATGATGTGGATCAGCGCATCGCCGCCGAAGCCGCCGCCGAGCACGGTGTAGTTGGTGCCGGAGCCGACCGTGCTGATCCGGTCGTTGAAGACGCGGCCGAGCCCGTAGGCCTCGAAGTGGGCCATGTCGAAATCGGCGGTGCCTTTGACGATCACGTCGGGGGCGAAGTTGGTGGTGAAGCTGCCGGTGGTGCCGTCCACGCCGCTGCCGGCATTGAGGTAGTTGATCGTGCTGCCGGTTTTGAAGCCCGGGTTGCCGGCGGTGGGTGCCGTGCCGCTGACCACGGTGGCGGAGTTTTCGATCGAGGCGGCGAGCCAGAACTGATCCGATCCCAGGTTCTTGGCGACGCGGAACTGTGCCTGGCGCGCCCAGTTCAGGCCCACCACGTATTGCGGATCGATCTGCAGCGGCAGGTCGATCAGCAGCGGGTTCACCCCCACCTTGTTGGCGGTCAGCAGCGTCCAGGTCTGGCCGCCCAGGATGTAGCCGCCCCAGTCGCTTCGGGCGTAGCTGATCCAGGCCTCGCGCAGGCGGGGGTTCCAGCTGTTGCTTTCGTTATAGTTCGCGGTCGGTGCGCCGCCGAGGAAGTCGCCGGCGAAGAAGCCTTGCAGTTTGGTCACGTCGTCCGGCGAGGCGCTGAAGGCTGCCTGGATGCGGGACTGCCGCGCGCTCAGGACGGTTTCGGGCTCGTGGTAGAGCGGGCTTTCACGCTCCGGGATGCCGGAGGTGAAGCTGGAGGCAAGGTCGGTCTG
Source organism: Acetobacteraceae bacterium (assembly GCA_003133065.1). GTDB lineage: Bacteria > Pseudomonadota > Alphaproteobacteria > Acetobacterales > Acetobacteraceae > BOG-908. The sequence goes on along the minus strand of PKZM01000132.1, from coordinate 276 downwards.
CTCGTTGCGTGAACGGAACACGCCGGCCGCTTCGAAGAACCCGCCCAGCGTGACGGTGACGGCGCCGAGCTGGAAGCTGCCCTTGGGCATCGGCTTCACTTTGGGCTGCTCGGCCTTTGCCAACACGACGGAGCCGGGGGCAGATCCGGGGGCGGCCGGCACCAGCGCGTAGCCGGCGGGGATCTGCGGCATTACGGGCGCTACGTTGGTTGTGGGCGGCGGTGCATAGGCATGGGTCTGGGCGGCCTTGAGTTCGCGGTCGCGCTCCGCGGCCTC
>PKZM01000048.1 GCA_003133065.1 Acetobacteraceae bacterium | reverse complement strand
TCCGACAACGCCGCGATCGCCGGCTCATGCGCATTGATCCGCGGCACGCGCTGCTGATACGCCTTCAGCGAACGGTCGTTGGACGTGCCGAAGATGGCGCGGGCGATGGAGGAGAACATAAAGAGCCTTCCGGGGGTAGCACTCGCGCAGATAGGCGGGGCGGGGGGCAGGGTCAACAGAAGGCAAGGTCAGGGCGGCGCACGGCACCGGCCGGGGCTGCTGGAAAGGAAGGGNNAGGGGGCAGAGCCCTCTGGCCTTTCGTCTCCAACCAGCCCCGGCCGGTGCCATGCGCCGCCCTGGCCTTGCCTTCCGCTGGGCCTTTGCGCATAAGGCCGCCGCCCCCTGATGAGGTTCTTATGCGCTCGCTGACCCTGACCACGGCCCTTACGGCTGCCGTGCTGACATTTGTCTCCCCCTTTGGCACGGTGATCGCGCAGGCGGCCAAGCCGGCGCCGGCCGCACCGGCCATAGCACCCCAAGCGCAGAAGAACCCGCTGATCGCCACGGTGAATGGCGAGCCGATCAAGCTGTCCGACATCGCGGCCTGGGTGGATACCCATGTGCAGCCGGAACAGCGGGCGCAGATCGGGCAGGAGAAGTTGTTCACCGCGGCGCTGGATAACCTCGTCTCCGGCATGGCGTTGCAGGCGATGGCGCGCAAGCAGGGGCTGGACAAGGACCCGGCCGTTTCGCACCAGATGCAGATGGCGGCGGATGAGGTTCTTCAGCGCGCGCTGCTGGTGAAGACCGTGCTGCCAGAGGTGACGGAAGACGCGATCAAGGGGCAGTACGACAAGCAATACGCCAACAAGGCCGGCGAGGAGGAGGTGCACGCCCGCCACATCCTGGTGGATACCGAGGCCAAGGCGCAGGACATCATCAAGCAGCTTCAGGCCGGCGCGAAATTTGAGGATCTGGCGAAGAAATACGGCGACCCGAAGGATGCGGCCACCCAGCAGGGCGGCGATCTCGGCTGGTTCAAGAAGGGCGATATGCTGCCGGAATTCTCCGATGTCGCCTTCAAGCTGGGCAAGAACCAGTACACCACCACGCCCGTGCACACGCGCTACGGCTGGCACGTGATCCAGGTTCTGGACACCCGCGTTTCCCAGCCGCCGACCTATGATGCCGTGCACGACGAGATCAAGCAGCAATTGCTGCGGATGGATGCGCAGCAGCTTGCAGCCCAGGCCCGTGCTTCGGTGAAGATCGTGCAGTATGGTCCTGACGGTAAGCCGCTGAAGCCGCAGGCGCCCGCGGCGCCCGCCAAGAAGTAGGCGCAGCCATGGCGGCCGGAACCGCCGTCTCTCCGCTGGCCGTGCCACTACCGGAGCTGGAGCCGATCTCCGGCGTTCGGCTCGGCGCGGCGGCGGCGGGGATACGCTATACCGGCCGCACCGATCTGTTCATGGCCGCCTTCGCCGCCGGCACCACGGTGGCAGGGGTATTTACCAAGAATAAATGTCCGGGCGCGCCGGTGGATTGGTGCCGCGCGGCGCTGGCTGGCGGCCGGGCCCGCGCGCTGGTGGTCAATGCCGGCAACGCCAACGTGTTCACCGGGCAGGCCGGGCGGGAAGCGACGCAGGCGACCGCCGCTGCCGCTGCTTACATCGTCGGGTGCCAGCCTTCCGAGGTGTTTCTGGCGTCCACGGGCGTGATCGGCCAGACGCTGCCGTATGCGAAGATCACGGCGGCCCTGCCGGATCTCGCGGCGCAGCTGAGTCCCGATGGCCTGGAGGCGGCGGCGCGCGGCATGATGACGACCGACACCTTCCCAAAGGCGGCGACCCGCACGGCCGATATCGGCGGCACGCAGGTGCGGATCACTGGCATTGCCAAGGGCAGCGGGATGATCGCGCCGGACATGGCGACGATGCTGTGTTTCATATTCACCGATGCCGCGGTGCCGGCCCCCGTGCTGCAGGCGCTGCTGGCACCCGCGGTGGATGCCAGCTTCAACTGCATCACCGTGGATGCCGACACGTCCACCAGCGACACGGTGCTGCTGTTCGCCACCGGTGCCGCCGGCAATCCTGCCGAAGCCTGCCTGGATGATTTCGCCGCATCGCTGCGCGCAGTGCTGCTGGATCTGGCGCTGATGGTGGTGCGCGATGGCGAAGGCGCGCAAAAACTGGTGCGCATCGATGTGGCAGGCGCGGTGGATGATGCATCCGCCCGCCGGGTGGCGCTGGCCGTGGCCAACTCGCCGCTGGTGAAAACCGCCATCGCCGGCGAGGATGCCAATTGGGGCCGCATCGTCATGGCCGTTGGCCGGGCGGGCGAGCCCGCCGATCGGGACCTGCTCAGCATTGCGGTGGGTGGCGTGTGGATGGCGCGGGCCGGCACCGTGGTGCCGGATTACGATGAAGCGCCCGTGGTGGCCCATATGCGCGGGCGCGAGATCGCGATGACCATCGACCTGGGTCTCGGCACTGGAAACGGTACCGCCTGGACCTGCGATCTGACACACGGCTACATTGACATCAACGGCAGCTATCGGAGCTAGGCCCATCCAGCACCCACAAGCGGCCTCGCCTGACGTGGCGGACGATTTTGCGCCCCTGGTGACGGAGCGGCTGAAACTGCGGCCGCCGGTGCCGCAGGATGCCGAGGAGATCCATCGGCTGGTGAATACCTGGCCGGTGGTGCGCATGCTTTCCCGCCTGCCTTACCCGTATCCCCGCGCGCTCACGGATGAATGGATCGCCTCCACCGTGCAGCAGCGCGCCGATGGCCGTGCCTACCATCTGGCCATCACGGGGCAGGAGGCGGGCAGCGAGATGGTGATCGGTTGCGTCGGCCTGCGCCTGGATGTGGCACCGCGCACCGGGCATCTCGGCTACTGGGTGGGCCAGCGTTTTTGGGGCCATGGCGTGGCGGCCGAGGCAGCGGGACGGGTGGTGCGCTGGGCCCTGGCCAACCTGCCGATCGATCGCGTGGAAGCGCAGGTCTCGATCGACAATCCGGCCTCCGCCGCGGTGCTGAAGCGTCTTGGCTTTCGCCTGACCGGCCGGTCCACGCAGCATTTTCTCGCCCGCGGCTGCGAGGAGCCGGTGGATGTGTTCGCCGCCACGCGCGAGGACATTTTCGGCCATGTGGAAACGGGCGCGCCGGAGGCCGGGCAGAAGCCGCTGCTGCTGGTGGCCGCCTGCGCGCTGATCGATATCGACGGCCGCGTGCTGCTGGCGCGGCGGCCCGAAGGCAAGAAGATGGCCGGGCTGTGGGAATTCCCCGGCGGCAAACTGAACCCCGGCGAAACCCCCGAGGCGGCGCTGATCCGCGAATTGCGCGAGGAACTGGGTATCGACGTCGCGGCGGCGTGTTTGGCGCCGTTCGCGTTCGCCAGCCACGCCTATGAACGGTTTCATCTGCTGATGCCGTTGTATCTGTGCCGTCGCTGGCAAGGCTTCGTGCAGCCGCTGGAAGGGCAGACACTGGCGTGGGTGAGGCCGGGGAAACTCATGGAATATGAGATGCCGGCGGCGGATAAGCCGTTGGTGCCGTTGTTGAGGGACTTCCTTTAAGAAGAAAGAAAGCACTTCTTTTTTGAAAAAAAGAAGCAAAAAACTTTTGACTATGGCGTGTGCTGCCGGCGAGGTGCGCGCCAATGGGTAAAAGTTTTTTGGTTCTTTTTTTCAAAAAAGAACACCTTCCTTGCTCCCCTTGCCACCGCTACCCTGCCCCGATGAACCCCACCGCCTGCATCGTCGTCATCGGCAACGAAGTGCTCTCCGGCCGCACGCAGGATGCCAACGTCAATTACCTGGCCAGGCGCCTCGGCGAGTTGGGCATCCCGCTGCGCGAAGTGCGCATCATCCCGGACGTGGCGGAGACGATCATCACCACGGTCAACGAGGTGCGCGCCCGGTTCGATCAGGTGTTCACCACCGGCGGTATCGGCCCCACGCATGACGACATCACCAGCGAATGTATCGCCGCGGCCTTCGGCGTGCCTTGGGAAAAACAGGCGGTGGTGTGGGCGAGGATGGAGGCCTATTACCCGCCGGGCGGTTTCAACGCGGCGCGCCAGCGCATGGCGACGATGCCGCGCGGCGCTGTACTGATCGATAACGGCCATATCGCGCCGGGATTTTCCATCGGCAATGTGCATGTCATGGCGGGCGTGCCCTCCATCATGCGGCAGATGTTCGAAACGCTGGCGCCGACGCTGAAGGGCGGCGTGCCGGTGATATCCCGCAGCGTGCACGCAACCGGCGTGCGCGAAGGCGATCTCGCCGATGGGCTGACGCAGGTGCAGGCGCGGTATCCCGCCCTCGATATCGGCAGCTATCCGTATTTTCGCGACCAGGCTTCCGGTGTCGCGATCGTGGCCAAGGGCACCGACGCGGCGGCGGCCGAGGCGGCGATCGCGGAGGTGACGACGCTGTTCGCAAGCCTCGGCACGCCGGCGGTTCCGGGCGAACCAGGCTGAGGTCAGGCGTCCGGGGTCCTGCCGATCCGGCGGGAGAGCGCGATGCTGGGCAGTTCCACCACACGCCAGGTGAGCCAGGCGACGGCGAACACGGCCGGCAGGGCCAAGATCGTGCCGGCCATGCCCCAGGCGGCGGTGGCCCCCCGCAGAACCAGCCAGTGCGTGAGATACAGGCTGTAGGAAATCCGCCCCAAGAATTGGGGCAACGGTGATTCGAGCAACCCGGTGCGCAGGGTTGTGCGCGAGAGGGCGGCCCCGAGGACAAAGAATACGAGGTAGCACAGGAAGGCGCGCAGCGCGAGCGTGTGCGGCCACCAGGCCGCGGCGAGCGCCACGCAAGCCCCCATCGCCACACCCGACCGCACCCATCCGCCGCGGGAAGACCACACGAAGAATGGCATGGCCAATGTCGCCCAGGCCTCGATGAACAGCGACCATGTGGGCGGGCAGCGGAGATCGGCGTCGTAGACCGGCCACGGTACCCAGAACAGTTCGGGCGTCAGCGGGGAGAGGTGGGCCATGAGGCTGCCGGCGATGAAGCAGCAGCCGAACACGGGCCACAGCCGGGTGAACCGGCGGGCGAGAAAGCGCGCGAAATGCCCGTCCCAGGCGCGGGTCAGGACCAGGCTGGAGATCATGAAGAAGGCGGCCACCGACACGCTGGCCGCCGCCCCCAGCGCCGCGCTGCCGAGCTCGACCGCGGCGTGATCCGCCACGACGACGACGGCGAGAATCCCGCGCAATCCGTCCAGCGCATGTACACGTCCGCCGGCGGGGGAAGTGGCCATGGCTGTGTTCTCTGATTCTGCCACGTCGCCGGAGCCTCGGGCAGAAAAATGTTCTTTCTTGAAAGAAAGAACCAAAGAACTTTTATCCATACGCTACACGATCCCCTCGCGGCCCATGGCGAGGAATTTTTCGCGCCGCTGGGCCCGCAGGGCAGCAGGGTCAAGCTGGAGTAATGGGCGCAGCGCGTCCGCCACGGCCAGGCCGACATTGGCAATGGCCTGGGCGGGATCGCGATGCGCGCCGCCGAGCGGCTCCGGCACGATCTGATCGATCAGGTGCAGGCCCTTCAGATCCGCGGCTGTCAGCTTGAGTGCCTCCGCGGCTGTTGCCGCCTGGCCGGCGTCGCGCCACAGGATGGTGGCGCAGCCCTCCGGCGAAATCACCGAATAAATGGCGTGCTCCAGCATCAGCACCCGGTCGCCGCTGGCCAGCGCGATCGCGCCGCCCGAGCCGCCCTCGCCGATGATGGTCGCCACGATCGGCACCCGCACCTCCAGGCACGCCTCGATGGAGCGGGCAATCGCCTCGGCCTGGCCACGGGCTTCGGCCTCGATGCCGGGGAAGGCGCCGGATGTGTCCACGAAGGTCAGGATCGGCAGGTGAAAGCGGCCGGCCATCTCCACCAGCCGGCGCGCCTTGCGATACCCCTCCGGCTTGGCCATGCCGAAATTATGTTTCACGCGCGACTCGGTCTCGGTGCCCTTCTCGGTGCCCAGAACCATCACCGGGCGGCCCTGGAAGCGCCCCAGACCGCCGACAATGGCCGCATCCTCGGCAAAGGCGCGGTCGCCGGCCAGCGGGGTGAAATCGGTGATCAACTGGGCGATATACGCCAGCGCGCGCGGGCGGTCCTCGTGCCGGGCCACTTGCGTTTTCTGCCAGGGGCTCAGCTTGGCATAGGTGGCGCGAAGCTGCTTGTCGGCCTTGTCGGTGAGGCGGGTGATCTCCTCGGCGATGTTGATGCCCTCGGGCTCCGACATCCGGCGCAGCTCTTCGATCTTGCCCTCAAGCTCGGCGATCGGTTTTTCGAAATCCAGGAAATGACGCATGATCGTCGCGCTCTAACCACAGCCGCCCCGGTTTGCCCAGAGCGCCTGCGCGGTGATGAGTCCCGGCGCAATAGGTAAAAGTCTTTTGCTTCTTTTCTTCAGAAAGAAGACCCTTCTTTTTTGAAAAAAAGAAGCAAAAAACTTTTATCCGTTTGGGGGAGTGGCGGTAACGTGCCGCGAGATGAAACACCCCCGATTCGGCCGCCTGGCCGCTGCCGATTGGCTGACCGCCGACAGGGCGCGCGTGTATGCGGGCATACTGGCCGCGGTCCAGGGGCTGTTTTTGGCGGTGCTGGCCGTGCTGTTCATCAGGCATACCGGCAAGCCGGTGGCGGTGGATTTCGATGCGTTCTGGGCCGCTTCCCATCTGGCGGCGGGCGGACATGCGGCATCGGCCTACGACAATACGGTGATCGAGGCGACGGAGCGCGCGGCCACCGAGATGGCCCCGGGCTACCTCGCCTTCTATTATCCGCCGCCCTATCTGCTGCTGATCCTGCCGCTTGGGCTGCTCGGGTATGTTCCGGCATTGGTGGTCTTTCTCGCCAGTGAATCCCTGCTTCTGCTGGCGGCATTACGACGACTCCTGCCGCAGCGATGGGCCTGGCTGCCGCTGCTCACCTGGCCGGGCCTGCTGATGAACGGCCTGTCGGGACAGAACGCGGCCCTGTCCACCGCGTGTTTCGCGGCGGCGGCCATCTGGCTGGAAAAGCGGCCTGTTGTGGCCGGAATGTGCCTCGGCGGGCTGGTCTGCAAGCCGCAACTGGCGGTGTGCGTGCCGGTGGCCCTGCTGGCGGCGCGGCGTTGGCGCGCGCTGATCGCCTGCGGCCTCACCGCGGCTTGCCTGCTGGCACTCTCCTGGCTGGTGCTCGGCCCCGCCACCTGGCACGGGTTTCTCGCCAATGCCCCGAAGGCACGGGCGGATATCGAGACGATCGCCATCAAATGGCCGAAGATGCAGAGCGTGTTCGGCGAAATACGGCTGGCCGGCGGCGGCAACGCGTTGGCCTATGCGATGCAGGCGGTGATGTCGGCGGCTTGCATGGGTGGCCTGGCCTGGGTGGCATGGCGGCGGCCGGGCGCGCGGCTGGAAGCCTCCGCCCTGGCGGCGGCGGCGCTGCTGTTCACGCCGTTCCTCTATGATTACGACCTGCTGCTGCTCGCGGTGCCCATGGCCTGCATGGCGGCGCTGGGCGTGGGCACGGGATGGCGCCCCTGGGAGAAATGTCTGTTGGCGGCACTGTATATATTGCCGCTGTTCGCCCGCGCTTTCGGTCTGCTGGCCGGCGTGATCATCGGGCCGCCGCTGGTGGCCGCCATGCTGCTGCTCGTCGTGCTGCGTACCCGTCCGGCATCCGGGGTCACCGCCGGATGACGCTGTGGACGAGAATATACGTCGGCGCGCGCGATGCCGCGTGGCTGACGCGGGAGCGCGCTTCGGCCTGGGGCCTGCTGCTGGCCGTGGCCGTGGCGATCGAGGCGATCAATCTGGCCACGCAGCTTATCCTTTCGGCGAGCCATGATCCGCACTGGCGGCCGATGACGACAGATTTCAACGCGTTCTGGTCGGGGGCGGTGCTGGTGCTGCGCGGTACGCCGGCGCTGGCCTATTCCTCGGCGGCGATGACGGCCGCGCAGGCGATCGGCGCGCAGCCGGCGCATAGCCATCAGTTCCTGCCATATCTGTATCCGCCGATCTTCCTGCTTCTGTCGTGGCCGTTGGGATATCTGCCGTATCTGGCGGCGATGGCGGTGTTCGCCATTGGCGGCACGGCCGCCGCGATGGAGGTTCTGCGCCGGGTTTTGCCGCCTTCCTGGCCGACGCTGGCGATCCTGGCCTTGCCGATCGCCACGCTGAATGCGGCCATGGGCCAGAACGGATTTCTGGGCGCGATCTGTTTTGGCTTCGCGCTGCTGTTGCTGGATCGCCGGCCGGTTCTGGCCGGGTGCTGCCTGGGGGTGCTGGCCTGCAAGCCGCATTTGGCCGTCGCGGTGCCGTTCGCGCTGCTGGCGGCGCGGCGCTGGGCGGCGCTAGCCGCCTGTGCTTCTAGCGCGGCCGGGCTGGCGGCGCTCTCTTGGCTGGTTCTGGGCACCGCATCCTGGGCGGCGTTCTTCGCCTATGCGCCCATGGCGCGCGCCGTGCTGAACGGACACGAGGCGTGGGACCGCATGGTGAGCGTGTATGCCGGCGTGCGCCTGCTGCATGGCGGGGCGGTGTTGGCGACGGCAGCCCAGCTGGTGGCGGCCGGGCTGGCGATCGCGATGGTGGTGCGCGTGGCGCGTCGGCGGCCGGGCGCGGGGCCGGAGATGGCGGCGGCGGCGGCGGCGGCGGCGCTGTGCTCGCCTTATTTGTTCGATTACGATCTGCTCAGCCTGAGCGTGCCGATGGCCTGGCTGGCCGGGTGCGGCGGCGCGCGGGGGTGGCGGCCCTGGGAGAAGATCGTTCTGCTGGCGATGGTCGTGTTTCCGCTCGAGGCCCGCAACTGCAACATGGCGCTGGGCGTGCCGCTCAGCCCGCTGGTGACGGCGGCATTTTTCGCGGTGATCGTGGCACGCGGGTCGGCATGAGCGGGGCAAGGCTGACGGCCGCGCGCCGGGGCACCTGGCTGACCGCGGACAGGATCAGAACCTACGGGCTGACGCTGATCGGCTTCTACGTGCTGGTGTTCGTGGTGGTTTTCGCCACCGCCCACGGCAATCTGGATCTGACGGGCAAGCCGATCGGCACCGATTTCAGCCAGGTCTGGGTGGCCGGCCGCAGCGTGCTGGCGGGGCATCCGGAGGCGCCGTTCGATCCGCGGCGCCATGAACTGGCGCAGCATCTTTTCTTCGGCGCATCGGATTCGTTTTACGGCTGGCATTATCCGCCCTATTTCCTGGCGGTGGCGGCTGCCGCGGCGTTGATGCCGTATTTGCCGGCCCTGGTTCTGTGGCAGGCGAGCACGCTGGCGTTCTATCTGCTGGTGATGCAGCGGATCCTGCCGGGCCGCCTGGCGCTGATCGGGGCGGCATCCTTCCCGGCCGTGTATGTCAATCTCGGCCATGGGCATAACGGGTTTCTGAGCGCCGGGCTGATGGGATCGGCGCTGCTGAACCTGGAGCGGCGGCCCTATCTGGCGGGGGCGCTGTTCGCGCTGGTGGCCTATAAGCCGCAATTCGGCGTGGTGGTGCCGGTGGCTTTGCTGGCCGGCCGGTATTGGCGCGCGATTGGCGGCGCGGTGGTGATGCTGGCGGCCATGACGGCGGCCAGCGTTGCCGCCTTCGGGGTTGGGTCCTGGCTCGCTTTCCGGCAGAGCCTGGCGTTCACGCGCAGTGTGGTTCTGGAGCAGGGCAATACCGGCTGGGAGAAGATCCAGAGCGTATTCGCCGCACTGCGCATGTGGGGCGCCAGCATTCCCGCCGCCTATGCCGGGCAGATGCTGGTGTCGGTCTGCGTGATCGCCGCGCTCGCGCTGATGTGGCACCGGCGGTGCGATTGGCGGCTCAAGGGGGCAGCGCTTCTGGCCGGATCCCTGCTGACGACGCCCTATTGCCTTGACTACGACATGATGCTGCTGGGCCCCGCGCTTGCTCTGCTGGTGGCCTACGGGCTGGAACGGGGGTTCCGGCGATGGGAGATCACCTGCCTGGCCGCCATCTGGCTTTCGCCTCTGCTGGCCAGGCTCGTCGCGCAGCATGTGCTTCTGCCGCTCGGCCTATGCGCCATCCTGACCTTGTTCGCCCTGTCTTTACCCCGTCGCCATGCGCCGCATTAATCCGCACGCCGCCGGGCCACGCCCCCCAACAGGCAAAAGTTTTTTGCTTCTTTTTTTCAAAAAAGAAGAACTGTTCTTTTTTGAAAAAAAGAACCAAAAAACTTTTATCTGTTGGCGCGCGCATGGGTGATCGGGCGCGCGTGGTGAGGTGGGTGAGGGCGCTGCTGCTGGTGGAGCTCTGTGCGTTCGTGCTGTCGGTGGCGGGCACGCATGGGGCGTTCGCGCCGCAGCCGGTGCCGCCGACCACAACGGATTTTGCGAGCTTCTATTCGGCGGGATTGCTGGGCGACCACGGCCGCGCGGCGGAGGCCTACGATCAGAAGGTGCTGCTGGCCACGGGCCGCGCGGCGATCCATCCGGGCGTCACGTTCAACCCGTTCCTCAATCCGCCGGTTTTCCTGCTGATCTGCGCGCCGCTGGCCGCATTGCCTTACCTGCTCGCCTTCGTGCTGTTTGAAGCCGCAACCGCGCTGCTGTGGCTGGGCATCACAACGCGTATCGCCGGCGGTGGCCGGCTGGCGGCAATGGCGCTGGCAGCGGTCCCGTCAGTCTGGTGGGCGCTGGGCTGGGGGCAGAACTCGTTTCTCTCGGCCAGCCTGATGGGATTGGGAACGCTCCTGCTGCCGCGCCGGCCATATCTGGCGGGTGCGGCGTTCGGGGCGCTGTGCTTCAAGCCGCATTTCGGCATCCTGATCCCGGTGGCGCTGCTGGCGGCGCGGCAATGGCGGGCCATCGCCGGCGCCGCGGCGAGCGTGGTGGGTCTGGTATCGCTCACGGCGGTCTGTTTCGGGACCGCCATATGGCCCGCATTCGTGAACATGGCGCTGCACGCGCGCGGCACCGTCGAATCGGGGAAAATCCTGTTCGAGGGCCATGTCGATGCGGCCGGGGCGCTGCGGCTGCTGGGCGTGCCGGCCGGCCCGGGCTGGGCGGTGCAGGCGGTGGTCAGCCTGGTGGCGCTGGCGTGCGTCGCCTGGGCGTGGCGGCGCTCCCCCCTGATCGGGGGGATCCGCACGCAGGAGGATGCAGCGCATCACGCGGTGCTGTGCGCGATTCTGGTCGCGGGCACGCTGACGGCGATGCCGTTCATCCTGTTCTACGACCTGGTGATGGCCGGGGTTGCTGCCGCCTGGCTGGCGCGGGCCGCCCGGATAGGGGGTTGGCGGCCGGGCGAGGCCGCCTGGCTGGCGATTTTGGTGGCTGTGGATCTGGTGGCGTTCCCCGCGGCTTCGGTTCTGCGGCTGGCGGTGGGCGTGGTTGTAGGGCCTGCCCTCCTCTGGCTGTCTATGGCGCGGATCACGCGTCCAATAGCGCGCAGCAGCGTCACAAAATAAACGCACGCGGAATTGCGACCCTTTTGCACCTGCAGGTTGAACCGGGGTGCTGTCAAAGCTGCGCATAACGGTTGACGATGCGGTGCGATATTTCCTTCAGATTCAATGTCTGCGGATGTAATGTTGTCAAAACGTCACGGTGTGTCACCGAAATGGGACGGGGCGTGGAAAAAGCTTCTCACTCCCTTTTGAATTGAGTAAAGCTTGGGAGTGGCCGATCGAAACAACGCAGGGTTGCATGCCTGTGACTGGACATGGGGGTGAGTCCAAAATTAAAAACAAAATTTTCACGTTTGGACGCGAATTTTAGATTGACTAATGTTTTAGTAAACGTTATCACTTCACCACGCCATCACGATGAAGGCGTCTCGGTGGTCCGGAAAAACCGCTGCTGTGAAATCGCAAACGCGGGCGCCGATGCGCTTCCGCAGAATGGAGACTTTTATGGACAAGCTCATCGTTAAGGCTCTGACTTTCAAGAATGACCGCAAGGCCGTCACCGCTCTCGAATACGGCATCATCGCCGGCGTGCTGGGCCTCGTGCTCATCACCATCTTCACCAGCTTCGGCAGCAAGCTGACGACGCTGTTCACGAACATCGGCGCCTCGATCTAACACCGATGGACATCCGGGGCGGCTTCGTCCGCCCCGGATACCTCGCACGGCGGACCAATTTTTGCCGTGAAGCACCTAAACCTGAGCGTGCGGACTACCGCTTCGGCTCCTTTCGGTGCCTACTCGTCACCTGGGCAATAGCGGTCAAGGTTTAATCCGTGCACCAATCCGCCATCATCCGACTGCTCGTTCTGGCCGGTGCGGGGTTGTTGGCCTTCGCGGCCATGCACGATATCGGCTTTCGCACCGTCCCCAACCGCGTCTCGCTCGGCATCCTGATCTGCGGCCTGGCGCTGCGGCTGCTGACCGGCGACGTGTTCTATGGCCTTCTGTGCGGCGCCATCATGTTCAGCTTCACCTATGGATTCTGGCGCCTCGGCTGGATGGGCGGCGCCGATGTGAAGCTGCTGACCGCCTCGGCCGTGTTCGTGCCCCCTTTGATGGTGCCCACGCTGGTGATCGGCACCTCCCTGGCAGGCGGCGTGTTGGCTCTCATATATGTGATTGGCAGCAGCCTGGTGCCGCGGCGCCCGGCGGTGGCCTATCATGGCCGGCCCCATGGCCTGATGCGGCGGGCGATGCGCTGCGAATTGCGGCGGCTGCGGCGGCGCGGCCCTCTGCCCTACGCGGCCGCCATCGCCACCGGCGGCTGGCTCGCGATTGCCGCGTCGTCATGATGGGCCGGGCGCCTTGCCACCCCGGGGGGCTTGACCGCGACGCGCGGCGCCGCGCTAGGATTTCATTTCACGCGCGAGATGGGTTGGCCGCGATCGGCGTGGCCGGCCAGGCAGCCCGCCCACCGCACGGCATGTGAGGCAGCATTATGCTCAAGGCACTTTTGTTCCTGCTGATGGCGGCCGGCCTGCTCGGCTTCACCGTGGTGGCCTGGGTGAGCCTGCACCCGCCGCCGCCCCCGGTGATGCAGGTGCAGAAGGTGCAGGTACTGGCGGCGGCCAATGTGCTGCGGGCCGGCACGCTGCTGAAGCCCGACGATCTGGAAGTGCGCGACGTGGTGGAAGGCGAGGTGCCGACCGGTGCCCGCCGCGACACGCCGCAGGCGCGGTCGGAGCTGTTCGGCGCGATGGTGCGCCAGACGATCCTGGCGCATCAGTTCATCCTGCCGGCCGATGTGATGCGGCCGGGCGACCATGGGTTCCTGGCCGCCGTGCTGACGCCCGGCATGCGGGCGACATCGGTGGGTGTGGATGCGGTATCGGGAACGGCGGGGCTGATCTGGCCGGGCGACCATGTGGATTTGATCCTGACGCAGCAGATCGAGGATCCGGGCGTGGCGCTGGGGCGCCGCATCGCGGCCGAGACGGTGCTGAAGGATGTGCGGGTTATCGCCATCGACCAGCAGCTGGTGCAGGGCGGCAGTGCCAGCGGAAACGATACGTCGCAGCAATCACGTACCGTGACCTTGGAAGTCTCCCCTGAGGATGCCGAGAAGGTTGCGGTGGCAAGCCGACTTGGCAAGCTGGCGCTGGCGGTAAGGCCGGTGGACTCCGGTGCCCCCGTGGACCAGAGTAATCATGACGTGACCTACGCACAGGACGTTTCGAACGCGTTGGGCAAAGGCCACGGCCCCGAGGATACGAAAGCCACCCCCTCGATGCATGTTTTTTCCGGGTCCACCGACAAGGAATATAAGTTTCCATGAGCGACCGTTCCGAGAGCGACCGTTTCAAGCCGGGCCGTTCGCGCATGGCCTCTTCTTCGCGCATGGCCTCTCTACAGAGTGATTCGGTGCGCCATCGCATCATGCGGGCGGCGTTCGCCTCCGGCCTGGGCGCGGTTGGCGCGTCCGTGGTGTTTTTCCCGGCACTCGCGCCGGCCTTTGGCCAGGATGCGCTGACCAACGGGGCCGCGGCCACGCAGGCGGCGGCCGCGCCCGCGGCGCAGGCCGCGGCGGCGGCCGAGGCGCATCATCCGCCGCTGCGCGGAACGATTTCGCTCTCCGCCGGCAGCGGCCGGGTGATTCATTTGCCGGACGCACCGGCCAACGTGTTCACCGCCGATCCCAAGGTGGCGGAGGTGCGGCCGGGCAGCCCGAACAGCCTGTTCGTGTTCGGCGTGGCGCCCGGCATCACCACGCTGGCCGCGCTGGCCGCCAATGGCGATCCGATCGCGCAGTATCAGGTGACGGTGGTGCCGTCCGAATTCGATGCCAGCCAGGTGCGCGGCGCCATTTCCCATAACGGCGCCAGCGGCATCGCCACGCATGCCGACGAGACGGGGGTGACGCTCTCCGGCCATGCGGCCACGCCCGAGGAGGCCTCCAGGGCCGTTGCGGCGGCCAAGGCCTCGCTGCCGGCCGACGCGAAGGTCGAAGACCGCATGAGCGTGAATGAGCCGATCCAGGTGAGCCTGCACGTGCGCGTCGCGGAGATGACCCGCACGCTGACGCGCGAGCTGGGCGTGAACTGGACGGCGGCGGCCAATGTCGGGCGCGATGCCATGTTCGGCATCGCCACCAACAACGCCCTTTCCAGCGTTGCCGGCGTCAGCCCGAGCGTCGCGCACGCACAGCTCGGCAATACCGGCCGTGGCTTGAGCCTCGATACCGTGATCGACGCGCTGTCGCAGGATGAGCTCGTGCATGTTCTCGCCGAGCCCAATCTCACGACGACGAGCGGGCAGCCGGCCAGTTTCCTGGTCGGCGGCGAGTTTCCGATCCCGATTGCGAGCACCGCGGCCACCGGCGCGACGGCGGGCACCATCTCGATCGAATTCAAGCAATACGGCATCTCGCTCGCGTTCATACCCACCGTGATGTCGCACGACCGGATCAGCCTGCACGTCCGGCCGGAAGTGAGCCAGCTCGACAAGGCGGATGGCGTGGTGGAGGCCATCAACGGCACCACGACCATCAGCATCCCGGCGCTGACGGTGCGCCGCGCCGACACCACCGTGGAACTCGGCTCCGGGCAAAGCTTTGCCATTGCTGGACTGCTGTCCGACCAGACGACGCAGACCATACAATCCACCCCCGGCCTCGGCGACCTGCCGATCCTGGGCGCGCTGTTCCGCTCCGACAGTTTCAATCGCGCGCAGACCGAACTGGTGATCGTGGTGACGCCCTATATCGTGCGGCCGATCAGCGACCCGAATGCGCTGAGGACCTCGGTGGACGGGTTCCACGCGCCCAACGACCTGGAGCGTATCCTGCAGTTGCGCACGCTGGGGCGGGGTTCATATCAGGGCTACGGGCGGATCCCCGCCGATGCCGGCTTTATTGTGGAATAGGAGCGCGTGATATGACCACAGCCTGGTTCACCGCTTCACCGCGCCGGCACATGGGCCGCGTGGCCGCCGCCACCACGCTGCTGGCCGGGCTCGCCGGCTGCGGCCCGCAATATGATCCGCTGACGCGCGAGGGTCTGTGGCACCCAAACCACGCCAACCGCGCGAATCTGGTGATGCAGGTCGCCAACCCCGCCGATCTGGTGCGCGGCACCGGCGCCACCACATCCGACGGGCAATTGGCCGCGGCAGCCGTGGACAGGCTGCGCAACGACAAGCTTAAGCCGCTGCCGGCGGCGGGTGTGGCCGAAATCTCCACGACCAACTCCGGTGCCAACAATACCGGCGGAGGCCAGTAGCCATGCCCCCGAACACCCTGGCACAATCGCAGACCGATACCGGCGGCAAGGTCGCCGAGCGGTCCACCGTACTGGGGTTCGTGACCGACGCCGACAGCGAGTTGGCGATCCGGGAGGGCATGTCCGAGCTGGTGCCGTCGATCCAGCTCAAGCGGGCCTCCATCCGCCAGGCCACCGCCATGCTGCGCAAACTGCCGAGCCCCGAGGTGCTGGTGGTGGACATCACCGGCGAAGATGCGCCGCTGGCGGCCTTGCACGACCTCTCCGAGGTGGTGGAGCCCAGCACGCGTGTGCTGGTGGTGGGCGACCGCGCCGACATGAATTTCTACCGGTCGCTGACCCGCGACCTGGGTGTGGCGGAATATCTGTACAAGCCGCTGGCCAAGGAAATGGTCGCCCGGATGTTCGGGCCGGCGACCTTGCAGCGCCCGGTTTCCAGCGGCGCATTGCAGGGCGGCCGGATCCTGGCCGTGAGCGGCGCCTGCGGCGGGGTGGGCACCACCACCATTTCGGCGAACCTGGCCTGGTATCTGGGCGAGGAGCTCAAGCGCCATACGCTGCTGTTCGATCCCGACATCTATACCGGCAACGCCGCCATGATGCTGGGGGGGCGCACCGGCACCGGTCTGCGCCTGGCGCTGGAAACCCCCTCGCGTATCGACGAGCTGTTCGTGGAACGCGCTGCCCAGCCGGTGACCGAGCGGCTGTCCGTGCTCGCCGGCGATGAAAAAGTGACCGAACTGGCGGAAATCGCCGAAGGGGCCGGTCGCGCGCTGCTGGCGGCCTTACGCCGGCGGTATAATTTTGTGGTGGCGGATGTGCCGTCCTCGCCGGTGCCCGTCTATCGTGAGTTGCTTATGCTCGCACACCAGCGCGTATTGGTTATGGACCCTACGCTTGCCTCCATGCGCAACACGCTGCGCCTGCTGGCATTGCCGACGGGCCCCGATCAGGTGCGACGCGCGGTGGTCGTGCTCAACCGGCTCGGGCAGCCCGGCGGGCTGACCAGGCCGCAAATCGAGGAGGCGCTTGAAATGCCTGTCGATGTGGTTATCCCCTATCAGCCGCGCCAGGTTGGCCAGGCGGCGACGATGGGCACGCCAGCGTGTACGGCCAGCGGTGGATTCCGCAGCGGTATCCTGGCGCTCGCGCGCGAGGTGGCGTTCGTGGCCGACGGTGCCGTGATCGTCAAGCCTGCCAATGACGGTCCGTTCGGCCTTGGTAAGCTCATCGGCAGAATCTCGGGACGCTCAGAATGAACGCAACGCCCATGTTCGGGCGGCGCCGCACCGAGGCCGAGGCCGGTGCCCCGCCGCCACCCCCGCAAGCCCCCCGCCCGGTGGCACCGCCGCCGGTGCAGAGCCAGTCCACCTCGGACCAACTGGCCGAACTCCGCACGCTCGCCCTCTCCCAGCTCGATCCCGCCGCCGCCGCCGCCCTGCCGCAGGATCGTCTGGCGCCGGAAATCGAGAAGCTGGTCGGCGACATCGCCACCGAGCGGCGCATTCAGCTCAATGCCCGCGAACAGCGCCAGCTTGCCGGCGAACTCGTCAACGACATGCTGGGCCTGGGGCCTTTGCAGCCTTTGCTGGACGATGACGGCATTGCCGACATCATGGTGAACGGCCCGGACCGGGTGTTCATCGAAAAAGCGGGCCGGGTGACGCTGTCCAACGTGCGGTTCCGCGATGCGGCGCATGTGGCCAATATCTGCCAGCGAATCGCCGCGGGTATCGGCCGCCGGATCGACGAAAGCAGCCCGATGGTGGACGCCCGCCTGATGGACGGCAGCCGCGTCAACATCGTGTTTCCCCCCCTGGCGCTGGATGGGCCTTACGTTTCGATTCGTAAGTTCACCAAGCGGAAGATGGATTTCGCGCGGCTGGTGGCGCATGGCAGCTGCACGCCGCAGGTGGCGCGAATTCTGGAAATCGCCGGGCGGTCGCGGCTGAACGTGATCATCTCGGGCGGCACCGGGTCCGGCAAGACGACGCTGATGAATGCGATGTCGCGCATGATCGATCCGGCCGAGCGGGTGATCACCATCGAGGACGCGGCCGAGCTGCAACTGCAGCAGCCGCATGTGGTGCGCATGGAAACGCGGCCGGCGAGCCTGGAGGGCCGCGGCGAGATTACCCAGCGCGACCTGGTGCGCAACGCCCTGCGTATGCGGCCGGACCGGGTGATCATCGGCGAGGTACGGTCCAGCGAAGCCTTCGACATGCTTCAGGCGATGAACACCGGCCATGACGGATCGATGTCCACCATCCACGCGAACAACACGCGCGATGCGCTGACGCGTATCGAGAACATGGTGCAGATGGGCAATATGGGCCTGCCCAGCAAGGCGATCAAAACCCAGATCGTCGGCGCCGTCGATCTGATCGTGCAGGTGGAACGCCACCGCGACGGCGGCCGGCGCATCACTCAGGTGACAGATATCGCCGGGCTGGAAGGCGACGTGGTCGTGCTGAACGACATCTTTCAGTTCGAGTTCACCGGCGAGACGCCGGATGGCACCAAACTGATCGGTGCCTACAAGATCGGCCGCGGGCGGCCGAGCTTTTGGGACAGGCTGATGTATTTCCAGATGGACCGTGCCTGGGTGGCCGCTATGGAAGAGACGAACTGGTGAACCCGCATATCCTCATCCTGCTGCTCGGCGGCCTGACCTGCCTGATCGGCCTGACCGCCACCGGGTTTTGGCTGGTGTCCGAACAGCAGCGTGACAAGCTCTGGGCGGAGCGCCGTGAGACCACGATCGGTGCCTATCTGAAGCCCAAGGCCAGCGCCGGGCCGACGCTGATGCTGGCGCCGCGGCAGACGCGCAAGCAGGCCAGCGCGATGGCCCAGGTGTACGCGGTGCTCAATTGGCGCGAGGAACGGCGCCAGCATTATCCCATGAGCTGGTGGGGTGTGATGCTGGTGATGATGGGGCCTGCGCTGATCGGATCACTGCTCGCCAGCCGCCTGCTCGGCTCGGCCGGGTGGTTTGCCCTGCCGATCTTGGATCTGCTGATGACGCGCACGTTTCTGGGCTATTGCAGCAACAAGATATCCAAGCTGCTGCTGGCCCAGTTCCCTGATGCATTGTCGATGGTGGCACGATCGGTGCGCGTGGGCGTGCCGATCGGCGAGGCGGTGAAGGTGGTCTCCCGCGAGGGGCTGACACCCACGCGCGAGGAATTCGGCAAGGCGGCGGATGCGGTGGCCATCGGGCTGGACATGGAATCGGCGCTGATGGAAATGGCCGAGCGCAACGATCTGGCGGAGTATCGATTTTTCGCCACCGCCCTGGCCTTGCAGAGCCAGACGGGCGGCGGGTTGACCGAGACGCTGGATACGCTGGCCGACACGATCCGCAAGCGCGAGGCTGCGCGCAAGCGCGGCAATGCCCTGGCCTCGGAAGCCAAGACCAGCATTTATGTGCTGGCCGCGCTGCCGGTCGTTGTCGGGTTCATGCTGTGGCTGACGAACCCTGATTACATCGACGTTCTGTTCATTACCGATCCCGGCAACAAGCTGCTGGCGGCGGCGGTATTCATGCTTTCGTTCGGGATGTTCGCCATGCAGCAGATCATCAAGCGGAGTTTGTCCTGATGGAACATTCCGCTCTCGCGCTGCCGCTGCCGGTGATCGGATTGGTGGCGCTGGTGTTCGTGGCCGGCTCCTTTGCCTTGCTGCGCGCGATCGAGCGCGAGGAGAAGGTGCGTGCGCGGCTGAGCCGCGCGATCAATTACGATGGCGGCCCGGTGGTGGTGCCGAAATCCGAGGGCGTGAAAGCCCTCGACCTCGTGGCCAGATTGGGCGGCGCGCTGGCCAAGAGCGGCATTCTTTCGGACACCACCCGCAAGCAGCTTGAACAGACCATCCTCTCCGCCGGCCTGCGCGGCACGCGCGTTTTCGGCCTTTTCATCGGCAGCAAGGTGCTGCTGATGTTCGGCCTGCCGACGATCGCCTATCTGGCCATCCATAATCTCGGCATGAAGCCCACCAATTTTTATGCCGTGATGGGCGGGTCCTTTGCCATCGGCATGTTGGCGCCGGATTTTTTCATCAAGCAGATGCGCGCCAAGCACCTTAAGGCGGTGGAGCGCGGGCTGCCGGACGCGCTGGATATGATGGTGATCTGCGCGCAGGCCGGCCTGGGGCTGGAAAACGCGATCGAACGGGTGGCGCAGGAATTTGTGTTCGCCAACAAGTCGGTTTCGCTGGAGCTGGCGATCTGCGCCAGCGAGATGCGCATCGGCACGGACCGGCGCGTGGCGCTGCTGGCGCTGGGCGAGCGCACCGGGCTGGATGCGATGCGCCGGCTGGCCGGCACGCTGATTCAGACCATGCAGTTCGGCACGCCGCTGAGCCAGGCGCTGCGGGTACTGGCGGCGGAGATGCGGCAGGACAACCTGACGAAGTTCGAGGAGAAGGCCGCCCGCCTGCCGGTGTTTCTGACCCTGCCGATGATCCTGTTCATTCTGCCTTGCGTGTTCATCATCGTGGGCGGGCCGGCCGGGGTGCAGATCGCGACAGCGTTGAAATAGGGCCGCGCGGGGAGTTTTCACGCCGGGTTTTTGGGGGGAGCATCGTCATGCGTCGGATCGGGACCGGTCTTTTGGCCGCGCTGTGTGTTGCGGGTTGCAATATCAAGCCGCCCGCGCGCACCGTGGATGACCGCTCCAGCCTTGGTTCGGCGCGTCAGGCGCTGGCCGAGGGCGCGGCCGGCACCTCGCTGGCCATTGCCCGCGGCGTGCTGGATTCCCAGCCGCGCAACGTGGCCGCCCTGGTTCAGGCCGGCAATGCGGAGGCGGCGCTGGGCGACCGGATTGCCGCCGATGACAGCTACAAGCGGGCACTGGCGATATCCTCCTCCGATGTCGGCGCCCGGCTGGGGTTGGCCAAGTTGATGATCCGCGACAATCTGCCGGGTGCGGAGGCAGCGCTGCGCCAGATCCTGGCCAGTGCGCCGCGCAATGCGATCGTGCTGACCGATCTGGGCTATGTGCTGGATTTGCAGGAGCGCCATGCGGAGGCGCAGGTGTATTACCAGCAGGCGATCGCGGTGGACCCCACGCGCATTTCCTCGCGCACGGATCTGGCGCTGTCTCTGGCGCTGAGCGGCCATGCGGAGCAGGCCGAGCAGATGTTCCGCGACATTACCGCCAATGCCGGCGCCACGCAGAAGGTGCGGCTGGATTTCGCGCTGGCGCAGGTTTTGGCAGGGCATGACAAGGACGCGGCGGTGACGCTGGCCAATGAGCTGACGCCGGAGGAGGCGCAGTCGGCGCTGCAGGGGCTGGAGCAGTTGAGGCCGGCAACGAAGGCGAATTAAGGAAGGTCTTCTTTTTTGAAAAAAGAAGCAAAGAACTTTTACTTATGGTGCGCGCCTCGCCGCCAGCGCGCGCAAAGGACCAAAAGTTTTTTGCTTCTTTTTTTCAAAAAAGAAGACCTTCCTTCCTCTCTTGCTGCACCGCAACGGCTTAGTTAATGTTCGCGGCATGACCCAGATCCCCGCCACCCTCATCCCCGGCGACGGCATTGGCCCCGAGATCGTGCAGAGCGTTCTGCAGATACTGGACGCGATCGGCAGCCCCTTTTTATGGGAGACGGCCCCTGCCGGCCTCGGTGCGATTGCCACGCACGGTGACCCGTTGCCGGCGAGCACGCTGGCGAGCATTCGCCGCACGAAGCTGGCGCTGAAGGGGCCGCTGACCACGCCGGTGGGCGGTGGATTCAAGTCGGTGAACGTGGAGTTGCGGCGGGAGTTCGAGCTGTTTGCCAATATGCGCCCCGCCACCACGCTGATCCCTGGCGGGCGCTACGACAATATCGACATCACGCTGGTACGCGAAAATTTGGATGGGTTTTACGCGGCTTTCGAGCATTACATGCCGGTGGGCGACGATCATAAAGCCGTGGCGTTCTCCGCCGGTTTCAACACGCGTGCGGGCTGCCGGCGCATTATCCGCCATGCCTTCGAATATGCGGTCGCGCACGGCCGCAAGAAGGTGACGGTGGTGCATAAGGCCAATATTCTGAAGGCGTTGACGGGCATCTTTCTGGATGTCGGCCGCGAGATCGCGCCGGAGTATGCGGGCCGCGTGGCTATGGACGATCGCATCGTGGATGCTTGCGCGATGCAGTTGGTGCTCAATCCGTGGCAGTTCGATGTGATCGTGACCACCAATTTGTTCGGCGATATCCTGTCCGACCTGATTGCCGGGCTGATCGGGGGGCTGGGTTTGGCGCCGGGGGCGAATATCGGCACGAATGCCGCGATTTTCGAGGCGGTGCACGGTTCCGCGCCAGATATTGCGGGCCGTGGCGTTGCCAACCCGGCGGCCCTGCTGCTGGCGGCGGGGCTGATGCTGGATCACGCGGGTTTGCCGGAGCTCGGCACGCGGTTGCGCACTGCGCTGCGTGAGGCGGTGGTGACGGATGGGGTGCGGACGCGGGATCTGGGCGGGACGGCGACGACGTCGGAGATTACGGCGGCGATCATCCGGCGGATTGGGTAGAGAGGAAGTCGCGTCCGCGGCATGGAGGTGGCCATGGCGGGCGCTGCCATTCAGCGTTGCAGGCCGCCGCGCTCCGCCACATGAACCGCAGGAGGCACCACCATTCCCATCGCCCACTCTGCCCTTGCCCGCGCTGAAACCTTTTGCACGGGGAGCCGCGTCGAGGTGGCTGGAGGGGTTTGCAGGTGTTTCCCTCGTTTCTGCGCCCGGGGCAGCCAGGTTTCCATCCCTATCGCTGATCGGTGCAATAGAGCATCATCCGACCGCATCGGGTCATCTGTCGGATGAAGATGCTCGTCAAAACAAATAGCGGGAGCATTTTTCGACCGGCTCACCTGAGTCAAAACGATCGGAAAATGCTCTAGCAGCTTGCGAAACCAATGTGCCTCATGCGGCGGCCGCCCAGGCAGCCAGCACCCAGGAGCCCCCATGCTTGATCGCCGTTCCTTGCTTGTTACCCTCGCGGCGGCGGGGCTGCTGCCCGGCCAAGCCAACGCCGCTCCGGCCGAGAGCGCCGAATCGCAACGGCTGCACGCCCTCTTCGATGCGTTCGTGCAGGCACAGATGCAGCGGTCGCCGGAACTGGCGACCAGCCTTGGGCTGGATAAGGGGAAGCTCGCGAAGCTGAAATCGCGGCTCAGCGATGCGTCGCTGGCGGCGTCGGCGCAGGATCGGCGGGATAATGCGGCGCATCTGAAGGCGCTGCTGGCGATCGACCGGAGCAAGCTGCACGGCGTCGATGTTTCGAGTTATGATACGGTTCTGTTCACCCTGCAGGTGATGGTGGATGGCAACAAAGCCATCCCCTATGCCGGCGGCGATGTGCATTCGCCCTACGTGGTCAGCCAGCTTGCCGGCGCCTACCATGACATCCCGGATTTTCTGGATACCCAGCACGATATCCAAACCGAAGCCGACGCGGAAGCCTATATCGCCCGTCTGCAAGCCATCCCCGTGGTGATGGGCCAGGAGCTGGAGCAGGTGCGCCACGATGCCAAGCTCGGCGTGGTGCCGCCGGACTTCATCATCGATAAAACGCTTGTGCAGATGCACAATTTTCTCAACACGCCGGCCGAGAAATCGGTGCTGGTGGCATCACTGGTGCGGCGCGCGAAAGCAGCGGGGCTGAAAGGCGATTTTCAGGCGCGCGCCACCGCGATTTACACGGCCGCGATCATCCCGGCACTGCAACTGCAGGCCGATCATTTCACCCAGGCGCGCAAGAGTGCGGTGCATGATGCCGGCGTCGCGCGGCTGCCCGAAGGCGCGGAGTTTTATCGCCTGGGCCTGAAGACATACACCACGGCGTCGCTCTCGCCCACGCAGATCCACAAACTGGGCCTGGATCTGGTGGCCGATCTTTCCGCCAAGATCGATGCGGCCCTGCGCGCGCAGAAACTCACCGCCGGCACGGTGGGCCAGCGCCTGGCCGCACTCACCGCGAACCCGGCCTACCTCTACCCCAACACCGATGCGGCCAAGGAAACCCTGCTTGCGGATCTGAACAAGAAGGTGGTCGCCGTGCAGGCGAAGCTGCCGCAGTATTTCGGGGCGTTGCCGAAAGCGCGGGTGGAAATCCACCGTGTGCCGAAAGCCATCGAGGCAGGCGCGCCCGGCGGCTACTATCAAACCGGGTCGCTGGATGGTTCACGCCCGGGCATCTATTATATCAATCTGCGTGACACGGCGGAGCTGCCAAGCTGGTCGCTGCCTACACTCACCTTTCACGAATCCATCCCCGGCCACCATCTGCAGCTCACCCTGGCGCAGGAGGTGAAAGGCCTGCCGCTGATCCGCAAAATCATCTTCTTCTCCGGCTATGGTGAAGGCTGGGCGCTGTACGCCGAGCAGCTCGCGGTGGAGATGGGCATGTACGACAATGATCCGCTCGGCCATATCGGGCAGATGGAAGCGGCCCTGTTCCGTGCGGTGCGGCTGGTGATCGATTCAGGGCTGCACGCGCAGAACTGGAGCCGCGAGCGGGCGGTGGATTATTTTGTCGATACCCTCGGGGAACAGCGCAGCACGGCGATCACGGAAGTGGAACGCTATTGCGTATGGCCGGGCCAGGCGTGCAGCTACATGGTGGGCAAACTCACCTGGCTACGCCTGCGGGATCAGGCGAAGAAAGCCCTCGGGCCGAAATTCGACATCCACAAATTCCATGATGCCGGCCTGCTCTCCGGCGCCCTGCCGCTGGATGTGCTCGACCAGGTGATCGCGACCTACATCAAAACGACCCAGGCCTAGAGCATTTTCCGATCGTTTTGGCTCAGGTGAGCCGGTCGGAAAATGCTCCAGCTAGTTGTTTTGACGAGCATCTTTATCCGACAGGTGACCCCATGTGGTCGGATGATGCTCTAGCCGGAAGTTTCGATCGCGGAAAGGTCCGCCTTGTAAGGGAGAGATGGTTGGGCGCCGGGGCGCGCGACGGTGATCGACGCGGCCTGGAGGCCGAAGCGCGCGGCATCAAGCAGCGACATCCCATCGCATAGCCCCGCAATCACACCCCCGATCAGGCTGTCACCCGCGGCCGTCGTGTCAACAGCCGCCACAGGCCGCGCCGGCAGATGCATCTCACCCGCCGCGTCCGCCAGCAGCAAACCCTGCGCCCCCAGCGTGATGATCACCTGGCCCACACCCCTGGCCCGCAGCACCCGCGCCGCCGCGGCGGCCGAGGCGGGATCGCACACATCCACACCCGCCAGCCGCGCCGCCTCCGTCTCGTTCGGCACCAGCAGATCAATCCCGGCCCAGATATCATCCGGCAGCCCATCCACCGCCGGCGCCGGATTCAGCAGCACCAGCGCCCCGGCCCGGCGCCCACGCGCCACCGCATGGCGCACCGCCGCCATCGGGATCTCCAACTGCACCGCCAAAACCCGGCACGCAGCGATCAGCGGCCACGCGGCATCGATCTGCGCCGGCGCCATGGCCGTATTTGCGCCGGGCGCCAGAACGATTCGGTTCTCGCCGCCATCCTCCACCAGGATCATCGCCACACCCGAGGGTGCGCCCGCATCGGTGCTCACATGCGTGGTGTCGATCCCGTCCCGCGCCAGGGCCGCCCGCAACGCGGCGCCGAAGCCATCCGCGCCCACGCGGCCGATCATCGCCACGCGCGCGCCCAGCCTTGCCGCCGCCACGGCCTGGTTGGCGCCCTTGCCGCCTTCTGCCTGCGCGAACCCATGCCCCGCCAGCGTCTCCCCGGGGCCCGGCACACGCGGCACCCGGATCACCAGGTCCATGTTCAGGCTGCCAACCACCACCGCGGTCGGGCTCATGCAGCCGGCACATCCAGCCGCACGGTGATCCGCGTGCCTTGCCCCGGCGCGCTCTGCACATGTTGGGTGGCCCCGATCTGGCGCACCAGGGTCGCCACCACCATGTTGCCCAGGCCCTGACGCGCCGGCTCTTCCCCGGGCATGCCACAGCCGGTATCGGCGATCTCCATCTCCAGGCGCCCGTCGGTGTGGCGCAACGTCAGCGATACCTGGCCATCCGCGCCCGCGGGAAAGGCATGCCGCAGCGCATTGGTGATCAGCTCGCTCGCGATCAGCCCCAGTGACACCGCGCAATCCGCGGGCAGGGTCTGGCCGGAGGCGGCCAGGCACCGCACCTGCACGGCCGGATTGAGAGCCCCCACCCGGGCACATAGATCCTCCAGCATGCCGTCGATCCCGATCACCCGCAGGTCGGGGCTGCGCTGTAGCGCGGAATGGGCGTTGGCCACCGCATCCACCCGCGCGATGGCTTCGCCCAGCGCATCGCGCGTCTCCTGGCTGGATCCCCGCGAGAGCTGCAGGCGCAGCAGCGAGGTGACGAGTTGGAGCGAGTTCTTGATGCGGTGATCCGCCTCGTACATCAGCACCTCGCGTGCGTGCAGGGCGTTCCGCAGCGCGTCCTCGCGCTCGCGCCGCTCCGTCACGTCGATGGCCACACCAACGATCTTGCGCATCTCCGGCAGCACGGTGGCGCGGCTGACGAGCCAGCGTGTTTCCCCTAGAACCGTGCACACGCGGCGTTCATCGGCGTAAACCCCGCCGGCCTGTATCGCGGTCTCCAGCGTGGCAAGGGCCCCTGGCGCATCCTCCGGATACACAAATTCGTGGAATTTTGCCTGCGGCATTTCCACCTCGGCGGCCGGCAATCCCATCATCGTGGCCATGGCCGGATCCAGGCGCATCTGGCGCGTCTGCAGATCGATCTCCCACAGCCCCAAAGCCGCCGCATCCACCGCGGCGCGCAGGCGTTCCGCGGTGCTGCGGTATTTAGCCTCGCTCTCCGCCAGAAGCCGCGCCGCGGTCATGCGCTCGGTCACGTCGAACGCCATGCCGATTGCTGCCACGATTTCGCCGTCAGGCGTTTTTACGGGGCCGGCATATACCTCCAGATCGGCCAAACCGTCGCCACGGCGATAGCGCCGATGTTCGCCGGTGACGATTTCGCCGGTGGTGAGTGCCCGTACGATCGCGTATTCATCTTCAGCCATCGTGGTGCCGTCGGCCCGAACGCCCGCATACGGGCTCAGCCCGCCATCGGTCCGCGCCAGTTTTGGCACATGCCCGAGCACCTCGGCCGATCGTATACTGTGTAGCAAAAGCCGCCCTTCGGGTGCCTCCAGGATGGCGGCCGCCCCGGGTATCTGCCGGAACACCTCCGCCAGCCGCGCTTCGGCGGCCACCGCTTGGGCGGCGAAACGGTGCAGCGCGTGCGTGACCCACATGATCGCCGCGGCCACCGCCAGGTAAGCGACCGCGGCCTGCGGCGGTAAATGTGGCTGGCCCGCGGCCTCAGGTGTCAACCACGCCAGTTCCAGGGCAACCACTGCTGTCGCCGCGGCCGGACCTGTGCCGCACCATGCGCCGGTGAATACGACCCCGGGCAGCAGCACCAGGTAGTACGCGGTGCCTGGCGCCACGCGTTCCACCACGGCGCGAACCAAGGCTGAAAGCGCGGCCATGCCGAGTGCCACGCCATAGGCGGCAGCGCGCCACTTGAGCAGGGGCACGCTGGCGGGGCGTTTTGCGAGCACGGCGCCTCCGGAGTCGGCCTGCCGGACTGCGAATTGCCGGCACCGATAGCTCACAATAGCGCGAGCCACGCGTGGGCACCATGCCGTTGGAGCTGAGGTTGTAAAGGAAGAAAGGCCTTCTTTTTTGAAAAAAAGAAGCAAAAAACTTTTATCCTTGAGGCCCAACACGCTGGCAAGCGCACGCACCCAACACACAAAAGTTTTTTGCTTCTTTTTTTCAAAAAAGAAGGCCTTGCCTTACTTCCGCACATCCTCCGCCCGCGGATCAGGCCCCGGATTACCCAGCGCCGCCCCGCTCAATCCTTGAAGCGCCAGGCCATGCCCCACCTCGCGCACCACCATCTCCTTCAGCCGCTGCGAGGTGGCCACCCGCATGTAACGCAGCGTGAGGGTGGGCAGGGCGGCCAGTTGGGTTGCCAGCGCGCGGGCGCGCGGCATCAGCGCCTCGGGCGCCAGTACCTCGTTCACCACGCCCAGCCGCAGCGCTTCCTCGGCGCCGATTTTCTGTTGGGTTGCGAGGAAGTAGCGGCCGCGGACGGGGCCCAGCACGTGCGGCCAGAGCACGTGCACGCCGTCGCCCGGCACCAGGCCGAAGGCGAGATGCGGCAGGTCCTGGAACACGGCGGTGTCGGCTGCCAGCACGGCATCGCAGGTGAGGATATATTCGCTGTGCACCAGAGCCGGCCCGTTGACCGCGGCGATCACCGGCACGTCGATATCCAACAGGTTCTGTAGAACCTTCTTGCCTTCCCAATAGACGCGGTCCCAGTTCTTGGGCACCGTAAAATCATCCTTCTCGGTCGCTTGCGTCTCATCGAAGGCAGCGATCCAGCTCTCGCCGGTGCCGGTGAGGATCATCACCCTTGTGTCGGCGTCGCGGCTGATATCGTAGAAGGCATCGACCATGTGTTCATGGGTGCGCGGGCCGAACAGGCAGGGGCCGCCGCGTGTATGCAGCCGCACTTCCAGGATGCCGAGTGCATCGCGCTGCATGTGAAGCTGCTCGTAGCGGGTGAAATAGGCGGGTTCCATGGGGCGTGCTCCTGCCGGCCCATCCCACGGGCCGCTTGGCTATGGTGTGCGTGCCGGGCCGGTTGCTCCAGCGGCGCGTCGGGGTGCGTCCATCATGCGGACAGTTTTTTGCGCCAGGCGCGTTTTGCGGGCTGGCCAATTCACGCGGCTTTCGTCAGAGTGGCGTTCATATTTTGTTCCGATTCGGCCCGGGAGGCGATGATGGCGCGTTTAGGCAAGGCGGATCATGCGATGATCCTGCATCTGGTGGATACCGAGGGCCGTAAAGTGACGGAGGTGGCGGCGGAGTATGGCGCCAGCCCCGCCAGCGTTACCGCGTTGTTGAACAGGCTGCGGCGCGGGGCCACGCCGGCGGCGGAGGCCGAGCCTGCTGTTTCCGCGCCCTTCGGGGAACGCGCGCAAAGCCCGGCGCCTGCCCCCGCGCCCGCCATGGATCTGTTTGCGGCGCCTGCGCCGGCACCCGAGCCCTTTGTGCCCGCGGAAGCGCCCCCGCGCGATGTGCCTGCCGAGATATCGGCTTTGCCGCGCAGAGGCCCCGTGATGAAGCGCGGCGGCGTAGGCGCCGCTCTGGCCAGGCCCGGGTTCGGCCTGGCGATGCGCACGGCGGAGGGTGATGAGAACGTGACTCCGTTCCGCTCTCTGGATGATCTCCTTTCGACCGTGAAACCGATCCTGCGGGCCGCGGCGCGCAGCCCCGATGCGGTGTGGTTCTCGATCAGGCCTATTGATTTGTCGACGATTGATGTGGATGCGGCGTAAGGAAGAGTGTTCTTTTTTGAAAAAAGAACCAAAAAACTTTTGACCGTGGTTGCGCGACTCGCCGGCAGCGTACGCCAAAGGACCAAAAGTTTTTTGCTTCTTTTTTTCAAAAAAGAAGGCCTTCTCTTTGTGTGTTTATGTGTGGGCCAGCTCGCGCGGTGAAGGAGGCATCTCAGCCGGTGCGGGCGCTGGCGCTGCGTGATCTGGGTTACGAGGCCTTCAGAC